>JBDGST010000017.1:0-14114 GCA_042217365.1 Haloarculaceae archaeon | reverse complement strand
TACTTCTCCATCGGGAACTCCGGGATGGACGCGATGTGTTGCATCCCGGCGACGTTGGCGACGAACCGCAGGCCCCCCTCCGCGGCGGCCGCGTCGACGACCGCCTCGACGTCGGCGTCGTCGGTCAGGTCGGTCGGGACGCCCTCGAAGCGGCCGTCGACGTCGAACCCGTCGACCGCTTCCGTCGTCCCGGCCAGTCCCTCCTCGTCGACGTCCGCGCCGACTACCGTGAGACCGTTCGCCGCGAGCGCGACCGCCGTCGCGCGGCCGATGCCGGAGGCCGCGCCGGTCACGAGCGCGACCGTCTCGTCGGTGAAGTACGGGTCGTCGATCCGGAGCGCGTCGTCCGGCGTCGGTTCGGGAGCGCGCAGGTCGAACTCGGAGTCAGCCATGTGATGTCACGCGAGCAACAAGGGCGGCGACCCGGTTAACTCCACCTCACGTTCCGGTAACGAGGCGGGCGCTCGCCCGGACTTCGGCGACACCGCCGGGACGCCCCGGCGAGCCATCCTGAGTTACCAGACCGCGCCGGCGACGCCACTCGGTCGCGCCGCACCACTCGTGCGCTAATTGTACAATAAACACAAAAACATATCCGGCAGGAGCCCGTACTGGGAGACGTGACCACGCGGATCGCGCTGCTGGACGCGTCGGTGGGCGACACGCCGGCCGAGCGCAACTTCAGGCGGGAACTGGACGCCGAGGTCGACGCCTACAAGCTGAGCGAGGGCGCGTTCCCGCCCTCTGTCTCGGCGACGGACTGGCGGTACGACGGCGTCGTGGTCAGCGGGTCCCAGACGTCGGTGTACGACGACCGCGACTGGATCCACGAGGCGACGGAGTGGTTCCGCCGGGCCCACGCGGCCGACGTGCCGACCCTCGGCGTCTGCTGGGGTCACCAGTTCGTCGCGCAGGCGCTGGGCGGGCGGGTCGTCGATATGGGCGAGTACGAACTCGGCTACCGGGCCGTCGAGCGGGTGGGCGAGGACCCGCTGTTCGAGGGGGTCCCCGAGCGGTTCACGAGCTTCGAGACCCACTCCGACCGCGTGGCCGAACTCCCGGCGGGCGCGACGACCCTCGCGCGCAACGACGTCGGCGTCCAGGCCTTCCGCGTCCGGAGCGCGTGGGGGGTCCAGTTCCACCCCGAGTACGACCGCGAGACGGCCGAGTGGGTCACCGAGGGCAAGGACCTGCCCGACCAGCGGATCCGGGGCGTCCTCGACGGGATCACCGACGAAGCCGTCGCCGAGGCGGCGGCCGCCAGGCGCGCGTTCGACAACTTCGTCACGTTCGCGGACGGCCACCAGCCGGTGACGCGGGCGCGTCGCCCGTAACGCCCGACGGGGCCGGAGTCCCCGGTTCGCCCGGCAGCCGGACCGTTGCCAGGGCCGTCCCCCGACGATGGGGCGAGCCGGCCCCGGAATCGCCGTCCGCCGTCTGGCCCCGCCGGCCGAAGCGACCCGCGGAACCCCGGACGCCGACCCAGCGCCGCGGCCGCAGTTGTTCGAGATCTGCACAAGACTTTTTGACGAGCAGCGCGTAGACTGCTCCATGACGGAGTCGGTGAGCGACTACCTCGACATGGAGATGGAGTGCGAGGGGCTGCTGGAGTGTTTCCACGGCCTCAAGGAACTCGACCAGGAGGTGTTCGTCACGCTCGCCGGCGCCGAGGACGCACAGACCGTCGACGAGATCGCGACGGCGGTCGACCGCGAGCGGTCGACGGCGTACCGGTCAGTCCAGCGGCTCGTGGAGGCCGGACTGGTGGGGAAACGGCAGGTGAACTACGACGACGGCGGGTACTACCACGTGTTCGATGTCGCGGACTCCGGCGACGTGACCGACGACCTCCAGCGGATGCTCAACGCCTGGTACGCGAAGATGGGGCAACTCATCGGCGAGTTCGAGGAGAAGTACGACGACGCGGGCGCCTCGACGCGGGAAGGCTGAGACGGAACGCCGTAACTGTCTCCCGGGCCGACCGCGCGCGGTCGGCTCGACGGTCCGGTAGATCGTCACTGCAGTCACGACGAGGGGACGCCCCAAAACGAGGACGGGGGGGATACCCCCGGAACGGGGACGGACGGCGATACCGATGGGGGAGTTCAGCGGGCGGGAGCCGCCCCGGTCGCCGCCACCTCGCGGCCGCGTTCGGTGAGCCGGCAGGTGTCGAGTCCGTCCCGGGCCACCAGTCCGCGCCGCCTGAGTGCCCCGACCGTCGCGAAGACGCGCTGCAGGTCGGCCTCCAGCGCGAGCGCGAGGTCGCCCGGCGCCTCCCCGCCGGCCTCGGCCAGTTCGGTCAGGACCGCGCGCTCGAACGGCGAGAGGTCGGTCACGCGAGTTTCCCCCCGAGCACTTTCGCCGCCGTGAGCACCGGATCCCAGACCGGGGAGACCGGCGGCGCGTACGACAGGTCGAGCTGTGTCGCCTCCTCGACGGTCAGCCCTGCGTGGAGCGCGGTCGCGACCGTGTCGATCCGCTTTGTGACCCCTTCGCGCCCGACCATGCTCGCTCCGAGCAGGCGGCCGCTCTCCCGGTCGCCGACCAGCGTGACCCGGATCTCGGAACCCCCGGGGTAGTAGTGAGCGCGCGACGGGGCCGAGATAGTCACCGAGACGGGGTCGAAACCGGCCTCGCGGGCGCGGCCCTCGTCGACGAGGCCGGTCCGGGCGACTTCGAGGTCGAGGGCCTTTAGAACGGCCGTCCCGGCGACCTCGCCGACCGGGGTCGGGGTACCCCCGACCGTGGCGCCGACCGCCCGGCCGGCCCGGTTGGCCGTCAGCGCCAGCGGTACGTGGACGGGTTCGCCAGTCACGACGTGGGTCGACTCGGCGACGTCGCCGGCCGCGTAGACGCCCGCCGCGCTCGTGCGGCCGTACTCGTCGGTCGCGATGGCCCCCGTCGGCCCGAGGTCGACACCCGCCCGCTCGGCGAGTTCGCCGTTCGGCGCCACGCCCGCCCCCACGAGCGCGAGGTCGACGGGTACCTCGACGTCCCCGGCCGCGACGGACTCGACCCGGCGGTCCCCGAGGAGCGCGTCTACTGGCGCGTCCAGGTGGACGCGCACCCCCTGCTCGCGGAGGTGGTCCTCGACCGCCGCGGCGGTCTCCGCGCCGAACGGCTGGAGCGTGTGGGGAAGCATCTCGAAGAGGTGGACGTCGAGGCCGCGGGCGTCGAACGCCTCCGTCATCTCGATCCCGACGTACCCCCCGCCGACGACGGCGACGGCGTCGACCCCGTCAGCCGGGACCGACCCGACGAACCCGTCGTCACCGGGCCCGAGGTCGACTGCGGGCGTCTCCGCCCCCAGGTACTGTCGGATCGCCGCTCCCGACTCCATGTCGTGGAGCGTGAAGACACCGTCCAGGTCCGTCCCGTCGACCGGGGGTTCGACCGCCCGCGCCCCCGTCGCGACGAGCAGGTCGCCGTACCCCTGCTCGAAGGTCCCGTCCGGACCCTCGACCGTTACCGTCTGCTCCCCGACGTCTATCGCCGTCACCTCGTGGCCCGTCCGGAGGTCGACGCCGCGCTCCTCGACGAACTCCTCGGGCGTCACCGAGACGAGGTCGTCGAGCGTCTCTACCTTCCCCTCGACGTAGTACGGGAGGCCGCACGCGCCGTAGGACACCCACTCACCGCGCTCGAAGACGACGACCTCGCGGTCGGGCGCCTCACGCCTGAACTTGCTCGCCGCGCTCATCCCCGCAGCGTCCCCGCCGACGACGACGAATGGGTCGGACATACCCACGACTACGCGCCATAGCGTGTAAAGTATTGTGGTAAATTCACAATTCTAACCAGGCGAGAACGGCGCTCACAGCAGGTCGAGCAGACGGTCGACGTCGGCCGCCGTGTTGAAGGCGTGGACGGAGGCGCGGACCGCGTCCGGTTCGGGGACCGTCTTGACGCGGACCGCCCGGTCGCGGAGTCGCTCGACGGTCGCCTCCGCGTCTTCGACCTGGAACGTCACGAGCCCCGATTCGTACTCGCGGGGCGAGAGCAGGCGGTCGTCGTCGAGGCCGACCTTCAGGCGGTCGGTCAGCCGTTCGATCCGCGATTCGACGGCGTCCAGGCCGAGTTCCTCGCTGATCGCGACGGCCTCCCGGAGGGCCGCGTAGGGCGCGACCGAGACGGTGCCGACCTCGAAGCGGCGGGCGCCCGGTTCGAGGTCGTACCCGCCGGACTGGGGGTCCCGCACGCCGAAGTAGCCGACCTGTGCGGGGTGGAGGGAGTCCGCGAACGGGCGGTCGAGGTAGAGGAACCCGCCGCCCCACTGCCCGAGCAGCCACTTGTGCCCGGACGCGGCGACGGCGTCGGCGCCCCACTCGTCGACGTCGACGCGGTGCTGGCCGACCGACTGGACGGCGTCGACGAGCACGCGCGCGCCGGCGTCGTGGGCGACGTCAGTGAGGTCCCCGACGGCCAGGCGGGACCCCGTCGTCCAGCAGACCGAACTGAGAACCGCCAGGCGCGCGTCCGCGACGGCCTCGGCCCACCGCTCGGGGTCGACGCGGCCCCCTTCGGTCTCGACGACGCGGACCTCGACGTCGTGGACCCGCCGGAGGCGCTCCCAGGGCAACACGCCGGCCGGGTGTTCGAGATCGGTCCGGACGACGACGTCGCCCGGGTTCCAGTCGATAGCGGCGGCGACGCGTGCGATACCGTCGCCGGTACTCTCCGTGAGCGCGACCGCCGCCGGCTCCGCGCCGACGTAGTCGGCCACGGCCGCCCGCGCGTCGTCGAACACGTCGAACGCCGCCCGGTACATCCCCTCCGCGGCGGGGGCCTCGAACTCGTGGCGCCGGAGGCTCTCGCTCGCGGCGTCGACGACCCGACGCGGGGAAGGGCCGCTCGCGCCGGTGTTCAGGTACGTCGTCCGGTCGAGCGCGGGGATGTCCGCACGGAGGTCACGGGCGTTCATGGCTCACTCCGCGCCCGGGTGAGTCGACATCCCCGCGTCGGTCCTGGCCCGACGCGCTCGCTGTCCTGACCGCTCCTCCCGGGCGTCGGTGGGTCGTCCCACCGGACCGCGTCTGGAGGGCGGGATCGTCCGTCGTTCATACCCGACGCTAGCGGTCCGTCGTTCATAATAGTTTGCACGACTCCCAATACTATCGTGGAGCCTCGACGCCGTCAGAGCGCCTGCTGCACCTGTTCGAGGAACGCCTCCGGCGGCTGTGCGCCCTTGAACTCCACCTCGTCGTTGACGACGACGTGGGGGACCCCGCGGACGCCGTACTCGCGTGACAGTTCCATGAACTCCTGAGACTCGATCATCGACGCCTCGACGTCGTCGTTGAGGATGGCGAAGTCGTGGGCCACCCGGACCGCCCCCGGGCAGTGCGGGCAGGTCGGGGTGACGAACACCTTGATGTCGACGGGCCCGTCGAGGTCGGCGACCGCCTCGGCGACGTCGGCGTCGAGGCCGGTCGTCCCCGTCGAGACGGCGACGATGTCCTGGAGGTACGTCCCGAACTCCTGGCCCGACGGGATGCCGAAGTACCGGACGCCCTCGTCCCCGCTACCGGTCCGGGTGATGACCGTCGCCGGGCCGCCGTACTCGTCGACCCCGGCCGCGGCGGCCTCGCCGTCGGCCACGTCGTACCGTTCGAGGGTGATGTCGTCGCCGATCTCGGCGAGTTCCTCGTTCAACTCGACCGTCTCGTCGCAGTACTGGCAGTCGTCGTCGGTGAACACCCGGACCGTCACCGGGTCGTCCATCTCCGCGAGCACGTCGCGGACGTCGCCTCGCTGGTCTTCAGAAATGAATCCCATGTGCAATACTACCCCGGAAGGGATTTAAATTGCACGATCTGTACACAACTATTTGCGGCGACGGGTAGAGCCGACGGAGTTCCGGTCGGGACCGACCGGCCGGGACGGGAGGCGACGGCGGTCGGGTCGGTTCCTGGGCCGGCCTCGCTGGACTCCCGGGCCGGCCTCGCTGGACTCCCGGGCCGAGAGTCCCGGGGATCAGTGTTCGTGGCCGTGCGGTTCGGCCGGGTCGGCGGGGAAGTCCTTCTCGCCGGCCTCGACGCGGACGTCGAGCCAGTTCTCCACCGGGATGAGCGGGCACTCGTAGGCGTAGTTGTAGGCGCAGGTCGGGTTGTACGCCGCGTTGAAATCGAGTACCCAGCGCCCGTCGTCGGTCCGGTGCTCGTCCGGTTCGAGGTCGAGGTACCGGCCGGCGTCGTAGGTCTCCTCGCCGTTCGTGTCGTCGCGGAACGGCACCCAGAACCGGTCGGCGTCGCCCGCGGGCCGGTAGGCCTGGAGGACGCGGGTCTCGCCGGCGAGGTCGAACCGGAACTCCCCCCACCGGCGGTAGGTCTGCTCGCCGTCGGCCGTCGTCTCGACGGTCACCGTCTCCCTGTCGTCGTGCTCGTGGAGTTCGAGCACGAACCGGTAGTCCGGGTCCGGGTCGAAGTACGCCAGCCCGGGGAAGTCCTCGCCCCGCATGTCCTCGGGGAGCGGCGACCGCGGGTGGTCGCGGAAGTACTCGCGTTTGGCCTGCCTGTCCTGTTCGATCCGCTCGGCCCAGTCGGCGGCTGTGTGTTCACCTGGTGTCACGTGTGGTACCCTCTGTGTCGGCGAGACCGAAACTGTGCCCGCCGTTAGTATTGTATAGTACCTGCAAACCAATAACAGTTCCGTCCCGATCGTCACGTCTCGCGGCCGGACGGCCGGGGCCGGGGCCGATCCACGGGTCCGGGAACCGCGACGGGGAGAGATCCGGGAGTCTGACAACCGCGACGGCGCCACTCCAAGGATCTGAGAACCGGGTGTGCGATTCAAAAGTGGCCACGTCGTATGGAAGATCATGACAGACCACCACCCTCGCCACGAGGTCGAACTGTACAGGACGGGCGACGTCTACGAGGTGTACGTCGACCTGCCGGGGTACGAGCGCGCCGACATCGACGTGCGGTGGCACGACGGGCGGTTACACGTCACCGCCGAGAACTGCGAGGTCGGGGAGACCTGCGTGGTCCACCGCGACCTGGGCGTCCCGCACGCGGTCGACGGGGACGCCATCAGCGCGTCGTACCACGACGACGTGCTGGAGATCCACCTCCCGATCGCGGGAGAGGTCGACGAGTCCGGCCGGCGGATCGAACTCACGTAGCGCCGGCGCGAACCCGCACGGGAGAACGGGTCGACGGAACGCCCGACACCCAATAGTTTATTCCCGTCGAAGCGGAGACACCAGTAACGATGCCATCGACTCCTGTCAAGGGGAAAGTAGCGATCGTCGGCGCAGGCAACGTGGGCGCGACGACGGCGTTCTCGCTCATGACGACAGGGTCCGTCTCGGAGATCGCTCTCGTCGACATCGATCACGAGAAAGCCGAGGGGGAGGCGATGGACCTGCGCCACGGGGCGGCGTTCGTCAAGCCGGTTGACGTCTACGCGGGGGACTACGAGGACTGCCACGACGCGGACGTCGTCGTCATCACCGCGGGCGCGAGCCAGAAACCCGGCGAGACGCGGCTCGAACTGCTCGAACGGAACGTCGAGATCTTCAAGGACATGGTCCCCCAGATCACCGAAGGGCTCGCGGACGACTCGGTCGTCCTCGTCGTCACGAACCCCGTCGACGTGCTCTCGTACGTCACCTGGAAGGTCTCGGACCTCGCCTGGCGGCGGGTCATCGGCACGGGGACCGTGCTCGACACCTCCCGGTTCCGGAACGTCCTCAGCGAGAACTGCCAGGTCGACGCCCGGAACATCCACGCCTACGTCATCGGGGAGCACGGCGACAGCGAGGTGCCCGTCTGGAGCGCGACCCACATGGCCGGCGTGCCCTTCGACGACTACTGCCCGGTCTGTGACCTGGACTGTGACCTCCAGAACCGCGAGAACATCGAGGAGAAAGTCCGGGGCGCCGCCTACGAGATCATCGACCGCAAGGGCGCGACGTACTACGCCATCGCGCTCGCGACGGCGGAGATCATCGAGTCGATCGTCCGCGACGAGAACTCCATCCTGACGGTGTCGACGCTCATGGACGGCCACTACGGCCTGAACGACGTCTACCTGAGCCTCCCCTGTGTCGTCAACCGCGGCGGCATCCGCCGGGTCGTCGATCTCGACCTCTCCGAGTCCGAGCGGGAGGAACTCGTCGAGTCCGGCGAAGTCCTCAAGTCACAGATCGAGAAGCTGGACATCTGATACAGCGGATACACGGGACCTGGCGCGGTGCAATCGGTAGACGGTCCGCCGGTCCCTCGCGGTTCCCGGGACCCGGCGGTCGGAGCCGGCACGGGTCCCGCCGGTCCCTCGCGGTTCCCGGGACCCGGCGGTCGGAGCCGGCACGGGTCCCGCCGGTCTCTCGCGGTTCGCGAGACGCGGAGAGGTAGCTCTTAGTGCGAGCGGACGGAAGGGGCGGCCATCGGATGACACGGAAGCAAGCGGGGAGCCCGTTCGCGCCCCACACCGACAGCGAGGTGGCGGCGATGCTCGACGCCGTCGGCGCCGAGAGCGTCGAGGAGCTGTTCGACGTCCCCGAGGGCGTCAGGTTCGACGGCGAGCTCGGCGTGCCGGCCCACAGCGAGCGCGCCGTCCGCCGCGAGGTCGGTCGCACCCTCGACCGGAACGACGACCTGACCGAGTTCCTGGGGCGGGGCCACTACGCCCACTACGTCCCGTCGCTGGTCGAGGACGTGGCGGGCCGCCAGGAGTTTCTGACCTCCTACACGCAGTACCAGCCGGAGGTCGCACAGGGGTTCCTGCAGGTCCTGTTCGAGTACCAGTCGCTGCTCGTCGAGCTGACGGGCCTGGACGTGGCCAACTGCTCGATGTACGACGCCGCGACGGCGCTGGGCGAGGCCGCGACGCTCGCCGCCCGGGTGCGCTCGGTCTCGGGCGACCGGGTCCTGGTCCCCGAGGCGCTACGGGACGGCAAGCAGGCGGTCCTGGAGGGGTACGCTCGCGGTCCGGGGCTGTCCGTCGAGACCTACCCACACGACGACGGGAACGCCGACGTGGACGGCCTCCGCGAGCGGCTCGACGACGACGTGGCGATGGTGTACTCGGAGAACCCGACCGTCTCGGGGGCCGTCGAGGAGAACCTCGACGCGGTGGGCGCGGCCGCCGACGCACACGACGCGCTGTTCGTCCTCGGGTCGGACCCGGTCGCGCTCGCGCTGCTGGAGCGGCCGGCGGACGTCGGCGCGGACGTCGTCGTCGGCGAGGGGAGCGCGCTCGGCATCGGGTCGGCCTACGGAATGGGCCACGGGCTGTTCGTCACGCGCGAGGCGTTCCTCCGGCAGGTGCCGGGCCGGCTGGTCGGCGCCGCGACCGACGCGACCGACCGGCGGGCCTACACCCTGACGCTCCAGACCCGCGAGCAGCACATCCGCAAGGAGCGCGCGACGAGCAACATCTGCACGAACCAGGCCTGGCTGGCGCTCCGCGCGGCGGTCCACGCCGCCCTGCTCGGCCCGGACGGGCTGGTCGACCTCGCCGAGGACTGCGTCCGGCTCGCCGCGGACCTGGCCGAGCGCCTCGACGCGGTCGAGGGCCTCCGGGCGCCGGTCCACGACCGGCACCACTTCCGGGAGTTCCAGGCCCGGACCGACCAGCCCGCGCGGGCGGTCGCCGACGGCCTCGAAGCCGAGGGGTTCGCCGTCCACGCCGTCGACGACCACCGGGTCCAGGTGTGCGTGACCGACGCCACCGAACCGGCGGTCGACGCGTTCGTCGCCGCCGCGAGGGAGGTGGCCTGAGATGAGCGACGGACCGGAAACCGGGGACGGGTCGAGCGACGGACCGGAAGCCGGCGCCGCGAACGACCACCCGGACGCCGGCGGTGTATCGACAGAGGAGAGCACCGGTCGTGGCGGACTCGGAGCGACCGACGCCGGCGAGCGGGCCGACGACCGGCTGACCACCTACGACCAGGCCCGGTGGACGGACGACGGCGTCTACGAGCCGCTCCTCTCGGAGAAGGACCTGACGACCGTCACTATCGGCGCCAGCGGCGAGCGCGGGGACGGCGAGGCCGGCGGCGACCTCGCGGGAATGGACAGGGGCCCCGCGGAGGACGACGGCGGCCCCACGGGTAGCGACCGGGGCCCTGCGGAGGACGACGGCGACGACGCGGACGACGACGACTGCCCGCTCCCGGACGACCTGACGCGGGACGAACTCGAACTGCCGGCGCTCTCGGAGCCGGAGCTGGCCCGCCACTACGCGCGGCTCGCGCAGATGAACTACGGGGTCGAGAGCGGGCCGTTCCCGCTGGGGTCGTGCACGATGAAGTACAACCCGAAGTTCACCGAGGACCTCGCCGCGCGGTCGACCGCGGCCGTGCACCCGGACCGCTCGGCCGACAGCGTCCAGGGCGTGCTCGCGGTCATGTACGGCCTCCAGGAGTACCTCGGGCGGGTCGGCGGGATGGACGCGGTGACGCTCCAGCCCCCGGCCGGCGCCGCTGGGGAGTTCACCGGCGTCCGGATCGCCCGGGCCTACCACGAGGAAAACGGCGAGGAGCGGACGGAAGTGGTCGTCCCCGACTCGGCCCACGGGACGAACTTCGCGACGGCGGCGCTGGCCGGCTTCGACGTGGTCGAACTCCCGAGCGGCGAGGACGGGCGCGTGGACCTGGACGCCCTCGAAGCGGCCGTCGGCGAGGACACGGCGGCGCTCATGCTCACGAACCCCAACACGCTGGGCCTGTTCGAGCGCGACATCGAGGCCGTCGCCGACGTCGTCCACGACGCCGGCGGCCTGCTCTACTACGACGGCGCGAACCTCAACGCCCTGCTCGGGCGCGCCCGACCGGGCGACATGGGGTTCGACGTGATGCACTACAACGTCCACAAGACGTTCGCCACGCCACACGGCGGCGGCGGCCCCGGCGCCGGCCCCGTTGGCGTCACCGACGAACTGGCGCCGTTCCTCCCGACCCCCCACGTCAGGCGCGCCGACCGCGACGCCGCCGACGGCGACGGCGTCCGGGCGGGGCGGGAGGGCGAGTCCGGCACCGAATCGCGACCGCCGCACGCGCGGGGCCCGTTCGAGCTGTACGAGCCCGCAGAGAGCATCGGCAAGGTCCACGGATTCCAGGGCAACTGGCCGGTGCTCCTCAAGGCCTACGCGTACCTCCTGCGGCTCGGCGACGAGGGGCTTCGGGACGCCGGCGCCAAGGCGGTGCTGAACGCCAACTACCTCGCGAGCCAGATCGACTACGACGTGCCCTACGGGCCGTTCCACCACGAGTTCGTCGCGAGCGCGGGCGACCGCGACGCCGGCCACCTGGCCAAGCGGATGCTCGACTACGGCGTCCACCCGCCGACGACGAAGTGGCCCGAAATCGTTCCCGAGGCGCTGATGACGGAGCCGACGGAGGTGGAGAACCGCGAGTCGCTGGACGACCTCGCGGCCGCGTTCGACGCCGTCGCCGCCGAGGACGACGACGTGGTCGAGAAAGCCCCGGTGCGAGCGGCCGCACGGCGGATCGACCAGGTCGAAGCCGCGCGGGAGCCGCGGCTCTCCTGGCGGGACCTGGACTGACTGGTGGGCGGGAGCCGGTCAGGCAACTGGAGCGGGGAACCCGGTCAGGCCGTCGCAGCGTCGGGCTGGCGGTCGATCCGGACGAGGGCGTAGCGACACTCCGGACAGCGCCACTTGACCTTCGTCCCGGTCCCGATCCGGGTGCTCGCCGCCCGGAAGAACTCCCGGTCGGCCTCGCAGTCCGGGCACCACTGTGACAGTGTCTCCGTCATCGGACACTCGTTCGGGCGGGAGACAGTTGAGCGTACCGGTCATCCGGGCGTCTCCCGGTCGCCGGGACCGTTCGGCTCGCCGCTTAAGTCCCTGGCACCCGGAGGGGGCGGCATGACGATATACACCGGTCGCGGCGACGAGGGAGAGACCGACCTCCGGGACATGTCCCGGGTCTCGAAGGCCAGTCCCCGGATCGAGGCCTACGGCACGGTCGACGAAGTCAACGCGGTCGTCGGCGTCGTCCGCCCGACGGGATACGACGACGTCGACGAGACGCTCCGGGCGGTCCAGAACCACCTCCACGTCGTCCAGGCGGACTTCGCCAACCCGGACCCCGACGAGGGGGACCCGCAGGTCCGCGAGGACCACGTCGAACGGGTCGAGGACGCCATCGACGACTTCGACGATGAACTGGAACCACTGGAGTCGTTCGTCCTGCCCGGCGGATCGACGGCCGGCGCGCGGCTCCACCGGGCGCGGACGGTCTGCCGGCGCGCGGAGCGGCGCGCGGTCGCGCTCGACGCCGAGGAAGCGGGCGTCAACCGGACCGCAGTCGTCTACCTGAACCGGCTCTCGGACCTCCTGTTCACGCTCGCGCGGGCTGTGAACCAGCGCGAGGGCGTGCCCGAGGAGAACCCGACGTACTGACCGTGCGACGGCGGCGCGAAAGGCAGCCCATCCGCTGGCGACGGCACGGGGCGCCTCGACGACCGCTCACTCGGCGAGTTCGTAGACGCGGAGACCGCCCTCCTCGCGGACGGTCGCGCGCCCCTCGGCTTCGAGGACGTCGAGGTGGCCGACCGCCTCGCTCATCCCCATGAACTGTTCGGTCGCGGGCAGGTCGCCGAACAGCCCCTCCATAACGTCGACGGGCGTCGTCGGGCCGTCGAGCAGGTCGGCGACAGCCTCCGTCCGCTCGTGGTGTTCGGCGAGGATGGCGTCGATCCGGTCGGCCGGGTCCGAAACGGGCTCTCTGTGCCCCGGGAGCAGTCGGTCGAACCCCCCGTCGCGGAGCCGCGCCAGCGAGTCGTTGTACGCCGGGATGAGCCGGGGGCGTTCACCACCGGATTCGGGCGGCGGCTGGAGGAACGGGTTGGGCGTGATGTCCGCGAGGACGTTGTCGCCGACGAGGGCCCACCGCTCCCCGTCGGTCTCGTAGCCAAAGAGCACCTCGCCGGTCGCGTGGCCGGCGAGTTCGTCGACCGCGAGCGTGTTGTCGAGAACCGTGACGGCGTCGCCCGCGGTCACCGTCCTGTCGACGTCGACGCTTGGCGCGTAGTGGACGAACGCCGACGGTAGGTCGGTCACCGTCTCGGCGGTCGATTCGGCCATCCCGCAGCGGGTGAAAAAGTCCCGGAAGAACGCCTGCTCGTAGTCGAGTCGCGCGGGGAAGTCCCGGACGACCGCCGCCGCGTCCGCGCTGGCGACGACGGACGCCCCCGCGTCGCGGAGCCGGGCCGCCAGGCCGAAGTGGTCCGGATGGGGGTGAGTGATCAGCACCTGCTCGACGTCGCCGGGGGCGAGGCCGCGGGCCTCCAGCGCGTCGAGCAGCGCAGACCACGCCTCCTCGCTTTCCGGCCCCGGGTCGACGACGGTCCGACCCGCGACGTAGGCGTTGACTGGACCGACCTGGAACGGCGTCGGTACGGGTACCCGGTCGAACATGCCGCCGTCTACCGGCCGAACGGGTAAGTGTGTGGGGGTGGACGAGTTCTGACCCCACGGGTGGGACAAGACATTTATCTGTCCTCGACCTACGGTCAGATATGAACAGGCACTTCGAAGACGCACTGTACTACCTGAAGCGAGCGGGAGAGACCGCGAAGAAAGGAGTCGTCGAGGAGGTCGAACCCATCGAGGAGAAAGTCCGCGAGGCGACCGGCCGGGAGACAGAGCCCGAACCGTCCAGGCTCGAGGAGATCAAGGCCGACCTGCGAGCGGCCCAGGAAAAAGCCGAGGGCGAGGCCAGAGAGGCGTTCGAGAACGCCCGCGAGTCCATCGACGAGTACCGCGCCGAGAAGGTCGAGTAGGGGAAAGCAACTGTTAAGTTCGCCCCCGGATTAGTCGCGAGTGGCCGGGTTGGTGATCTAGTCCGGTTATGATACCTCCTTCACACGGAGGAAGTCGGCGGTTCAAATCCGCCCCAACCCATTCGATTCTCACACGGTCCGTAAGGACCAGAATCCATCCGACTTGAGGCGTCTATCATCGAAACCGGTGTTCAGACGGGGGTCATGCGGACATCCGTGAAACCTTGAATTCATGCGGCTTTTGAACGGGGGTCTATGCCGTCCGTCGGTTCTGCTATTTATCTAACCCCGAGGAGTAAGAAAATGGTCGCGTCGGAAAATCGTTCAGAGTCGTTTGGGCAGTCGCTGAAACAAAGT
>JBDGST010000005.1:13699-14164 GCA_042217365.1 Haloarculaceae archaeon | reverse complement strand
CTCGTCGCGGCGGTCGAAGACGCCAGCTACGAGGCGTCGACCTGACGAGAACGGCGGTCTCTCAGTCGTCCAGCGCGATCGACGCCAGCAGCGCCTCCAGCTGGATCCGTTCGTTGGCGCCGGTGGTGATGCGGTACTCGGCCTCGCCGATGCGGTCGAGCAGGCGGACCGCCGCCTCGTCTTCGAGGTCGAACTCCCAGACCGAGCGGTGGAGCTGGTCGATCACGTCGCCGCCAGCGATCCCCTCCTCCGTGAGCAGGCGGTCGAGCGTCGACCGCGCCGCGGTGAAGTCGCCGTCCAGCGCCTCGACGACCATCTCCTGGATCTCCTCGGGGCGGGCGGTCGAGGTCAGCGCGTAGACCGCCTCCTCGTCGACCACGTCGCCGGTCACGGAGGCGGCCTGGAGCGCGTTGATCGCCTTGCGCATGTCGCCGTCGGCGGCGTACACGAGCGCGTCGAGGCCGT
>JBDGST010000005.1:0-13572 GCA_042217365.1 Haloarculaceae archaeon | reverse complement strand
GTTACACGAGAGGATGAACCGGACGTTGTTCGAGAACTGCTCCATCGTCCGGCGGAGCGCCGACTGTGCGTCGCTGGTGTTGTGGGTCAATATCCCGTTCGCGAGCATGAAGTTCGGGGTATTCTCCATGCTGATGTTGTACGCTTTCCCGCGGTGGCTGTACTCGATAGCCTTCACCTCCGCGGTGTCGACCGTCTTCCGGCCGCCATCGGACACGAGAGCGGGTTCGAACTCGTCCCTGTCGTAATGCTCGTGGGTGTTTCCCTCCCCCTGCATTTCGCGACTGTGCCCGTCGTTCTTGCAGCCGAGAGAGCAGAACCGTCCCGCAGTCCAGTCGCCGCAGACCTCACACCGGGAAACGCCGATATCGTCTCTGAAGTCCGCGATCTCGTCCCCCGGCGCCAGTTCTTTCAACTCCTTCTCTACGAGCGTGCCGTCTTCCCCGACCACGAAGAAAGGGTGGGTGAGGCTCGCGAGGATCGTCCGCCCGTCGTCCAGTTCGACCTCGAAGAAGTCAGCGACGCCGGAATCCACGAGCTTCCCCTTGTCGGACTGTATCTCGTTCGTCTCGAAGTCGACTGACGGGATCGACTCACCCTCGTGGTTGACGTCTTCTATCTTTTTCACTTCCGGTGACGAGGGATATCCGGTAACGACTTCGGTCCCGGGTGGCACACAGAGCGCATCGGCCTCGTCGAGGAAGATGATCCGGTAGTCGTAGCCGCCGAAGGAGGTGCGCGCGAAGCTCTTGATCCGGTCGCGCACCACGTCGATGCCGCGCTCGTCCGAGGCGTTGAGTTCCATGAAGTTGTCCCCCCAGTCGTCGCCGTAGAGTTCGCGGGCGATGGCCGTCGCAGCGGTCGTCTTCCCCACGCCTGCAGGCCCCGAGAACAACATGTGCGAGAGGTCGTTGCGGTCGACGTAGCTCTGGAGGCGCTCGACGATGGTGTCGTGCCCGACGACCCCTTCGAGCCGCTGCGGGCGGTACTTCTCGATCCAGACCTCCTCGCGGCCCGCCGGCGACTCTGACTCCGCGTCGGCCTCGCTCATGCCCGACGGGAGGCGTGGCCGCTCCTTAACTCTTTCAAACCGAACCCGCTCGCGACGTCCGGGCGAACCGACCCGGGTACACGCGAACGGGTCCGGCGACCGACGAGCGGGTGCGGATCCCGGCGACCGAGAGGGCGGTACCTGGGCGCCAGCGGGCGAGGCTGTCAACCGTCGTACCTCTCAGATAATTTATGAACCGAGCGCGAGACGTCCGCCCCATGGCTCGCAGCACAGTGACACTCGCAATCGTACTCGTCGTCGTTCTCGCGGTCGTTCCGGGGGTCGCGGCGGCGGCCAGCCGGACCGGCGGGACGGTCGTCGTCGGCGCCGACGAGACTGTCGGCGAGGACCTCCAGGCGTTCGGCGGGACGGTCGTCGTCCGCGGGACCGTCGAGGGCGACGTCGAGGCTACGGGTGGCACGGTCCAGATACTCGGCAGAGTGGGCGGTGACGTCGACGCGGCCGGCGGGACGCTCGCCGTCGGCGAGGAGGCACGGATCAACGGGACGCTCACGGCGGGCGGCGGGACGGTCACCGTCGCGGGAACCGTCGGCGGCGACGCGCGCCTGGGCGGGAACGTCCTGCTGACGGACACCGCGACGATCGACGGGAGCCTGCGGTACGACGGCGAGTTCACCCGTGAGTCGGGCGCCACCGTCGGGGGAACGGTCACGCGCGACCCCGACCTGGACGTCGGCTTCGGCGACGGGTTCTCGGTCCCGTCGGGGGTGTTCACCGTCTACGGCGTCGTCGTGGCGCTGTTGCTCGGCGCCCTGCTCCTGCTCGCGTTCCCGGCGTTCTCCGGCGGCGTCGCCGAGTCCGTCGCGGTCGAACCGCTCCGGACCGCGGCGGTCGGCCTGCTGGCCGTCGTCGTTATCCCGGTCGCGCTCCTCGTGCTCGCGATCACTATCGTCGGGATCCCCCTGTCGCTCGCGGGGTTCGTCGCGTTCGCCCTCCTGGTGTGGGTCGGCACGGTCTACGGCCGGTACGCCGTCGGCGCGTGGCTGCTCTCGCTGGCCGACTACGAGAACCGCTGGGCCTCGCTCGCCCTCGGCGTCGCGCTCGTCGCCTTCGTCCGGCTGCTCCCGGTGCCGTTCCTCGGCGGTTTCGTCCGCCTCGTCGTCTTCCTCCTCGGGTTCGGCGCCCTCGTCGGGGGACTCTGGGACGGCTATCGCGCTCGCCGCGAGTCCCGGGAGGAACCGGCCGGGGAGTCGGAACCGGCCCCGGCCGAGGAGTCCGGCGGCGAAGCGGCCTGATACGGATCGCTGTAAGTCAGTACCGGATCGACCGCACGACTGCGTGCAGTCGTCCCGGTAAATCGTTACAGCGATCCGTATGACTGGCATCGAGGCGACGGGTCCGGGGTCGCCCGGCCTTCGCTCCGACGTCGCACGGGGAGCCGACACGCTCAAGACTGCTCGGGCGAACGGCCACCCATGCGAGTGACCGCAGCCGTCGTCGGCGAGGAGACCCACGAGGTCGACGTGGGCCCGGACGACACCTACGCCGACCTGGTGGCCGCCGTGGGCTACAGCCCGCAGGCGGTGACGGTTCTCGTCGACGGCCGGCCGGTCCCCGGGGACGCACCGGTCGACGCCGACCGCGTCGAGGTGCTGCGTCTCGTCAAGGGCGGGTGACGGGCGAGCGCGCCGAGGGACTGGCTTGGCAGGGAGTGGTGATACGCGAGCGCGCCGGAGGACTGGCTTGGCAGGGAGGAGTGACGGCTCCCCCGTCAGCAGCGGTCGTCCCGGCGGGACAGCGTAGCCCTCTTTGTACGGCCGTCCCTACCGCCGGCCGATGAGCGACCACCCCGTCGCCCCCGGATTCGAACTCCCGAACGTCGGGCCCGGGTCGGACCCGTGTTCGCTGTCCGGGCTCGCCCGGGAGCACGACTTCGTCGTCCTCTACTTCCAGCTCGACCACGACTGTACGAACTGCCGCAAGCAGGTCAAGCAGGTCGCCCAGCGCTACGAGTCCTTCCGGGCGCGCGACGCCGTCGTCGTCTCGGTCCTGCCGGAGGACCGCGAGCGGGCCCGGGAGTGGCAGGAGCGCTTCGACCTGCCGTACCCGCTGCTGGCCGACCCCGGTTCGACGGTCGCCGACGAGTACGGCCAGCCCGTCCGACTGGGGTTTCTCGGCGACGTGAGCGACTTCCTCGGCCGGATGCCACGCGTGGTCGTCGTCGACGCCCGCAGTGGCGACCCGCGGATCGTCTGGACGCACAGCGGCCGCTCGACGTTCGACCGGCCGGCGACGACGGACGTCCTCGACGCCATCGACGAGCACCGGGACTGATCGACCGTGACTCGCGTCGTCACCGTCCGGGACGCGCGCCCCGGCGACGCTCCCGCCGTGCTGGGCGTCCTCGACGCCGCCGCGCTCGAAACCGACGCCGACCGCGTCCGCGCGGCGGTCGAGCGCGGCGACGCCCTCGTCGCCGTCCCGGCCGCTCCCGACCGGGCGACAGTCGTCGGCGCGCTCGTCCTCGACGGGAACCGGATCGCGAACGTCGCGGTCCGCCGACGCCGGCGCGATCGGGGGATCGGGTCGGCGCTGGTCGACGCGGCCGCCGACCGGGTGCGCGGGGACCGCGGGCGCGACGACGCGCTGGTCGCGGAGTTCGAGGGGAGTCAGCGACCGTTCTACGAGTCGCTCGGGTTCGCGGTCGAACCGCTCGGCGGCGGACGGTACCGGGGCGTGCTGGACGCGGCGGGGGAGTGACCGGCGGCCGGATGGGCCCGAAATGGGGGCGGCGATCCCCGCCGCTCAGACGAGTGGTTCGACGAGGTCGGTGCCGGCGTCGAGCAGTTCGTCGACCCGCTCGGGCGACCCGGCCTCCGCGTAGACCCGGAGCTTCGGTTCCGTGCCGCTGGGGCGGATGAGCACCCAGGAGCCGTCGTCGAGGAAGACCTTGAACCCGTCGACGGTCGAGACGCGCTCGACGGACGCGCCGGCCAGGGAGTCGGGGAGCGCGTCTTCGAGGTCCGCGAGGACCGGCTCCTTGCGGTCGTCCGGGCAGTCGACGCTGACGCGGTCCTGGTGGATCTCGCCGTGCTCGGAGAGCAGGGCGTCGATCCGGTCGTCGTAGGACTCGAGGGCGGCGACGGCGGCCGCCAGGAGGGCGACGAAGACGCCGTCCTTGTTCCGGAGATGGGCCGTCAGCCCGTAGCCGCCGCTCTCCTCGCCGCCGAAGAGCGCGTCGTGCTCGGCCATGGCCTCGGCGACCCACTTGAACCCGACCGGCGTCTCGTGGACCGACTGGCCGTGGGCCTCGGCCACCCGGTCGACGATGCTGGAGGTCGAGACCGTCCGGACGACGTCGCCGCTCCCCCGGACGGCCCCGGGGTCCGCGAGGCCCTCGCCGTCGAGCAGGGCGTCGTAGGTCGCCGCCAGGAAGAGGTTGGGGTCGAGCGCGCCGCGCCCGGGCGTCACGACCGTCACGCGGTCGGCGTCGCCGTCGTTGGCGATCCCCACAAGCGCGTCCGTCTCGGCGACCCGCTCGACGAGCGTCTCCAGGCGCCCGGGCTCGGGTTCGGGCGGCGTCCCGCCGAACTCGGGGTCGCGCTCACAGCGGAGGCGCTCGACCTCCGCGCCGGCCTCCGCGAGGAGCGCGTCGGTGACTCCCCGGCCGCTGCCGTGCATCGCGTCGTAGACGACGCGTTCGCCGTCGAGGGGCGCGTCGACGGTCTCCAGGGCGTGCTCGAAAAACGGCGTCACGAAGTCGGTCTCGGTGACCGCGCCCTGCTCGCTCTCCGGGCGCGAGAGCGGCTGCGCGAGGCGGTGCTCGATGGCGTCGGTCACGTCGGGCGGGGCCGGCGCGCCCTCCCCCGGGATGAACTTCACGCCGTTGTACTCCGGCGGGTTGTGCGAGGCCGTCAGCATGAGCGCGCCGGCCAGGTCGCGGTCCCGGACGGTCCACCCGACGACCGGCGTCGGCACGTCCCGCTCGGGCACGAGCACGTCGAAGCCGTTGGCCGCGAGCACGTCCGCGAGGTCGTCGGCGAACTCGGGCGAGGAGTCCCGGGCGTCGTACCCGACCGCCACCGTCCCCGCGACGCCCTGGTCGTCGAGGTACGTCGCGACCGCCTGTCCGACCATGCGGACGCGCCCGGACGTGAACACGTCGAGCGTCGCCCGCCACCCGTCTGTTCCGAACGTTATCGCGTCGGCGTCTGATCCCATACCCGTCCGGTCCACCTCCGGCCGCAAAAAGGTGCCGCGACCGGCGGGGACTGCCGATCGCCGCTGGTCCGGGACCGCCGAAGCGTCCCGGCTGATCCGCCGGTTCCCGGGGCCGCCGGAGCGCCCCGGTCCGGCAATCAGCGCTCGGGGGTCCCGCTGGCGCCGTCGTCCGGGACGTCGACCCAGGGCGGGACGCCCCCCTCGTCGACGGTCCGCTCTTTCCGGGCCCGCGGGTACTGCTTGACCTCGTACTCGCGGGACTGGGCGGCCGAGCGCGAGTCGAACGCCTCGACGTGGACGAGTTCGAGCGGCGCGCGGCCCCGCGTGTACTTCGCGCCGTCGCCCGCCGCGTGCTCGCGGACGCGCCGCTCGACGTCGGTGGTGTACCCGGTGTAGAACGTCCCATCCCCACACCGGAGGACGTAGACGAAGTGGTCGGCGCCCGGGGCGTCCCGTCCTGTCATCGAGCTGTCCGCCGACTACGCGTCGAGGGCGCGCTCCCTCGCGACTTCGGCGATGCCGGCGTTCGCGGAGCAGCTCGGACACGCGCGGACGTGGCCGGTTTCGTCCGCGAACACCCGGACGAACTGGTCGGAGATGTGCGCACCGCAGTGGTTACACGTTGGCATTGGTTACTGCCGGCGTCGAGCCGGTACCAGCAGGTACACGCCCCCCGGATATAACGGGTGTACCAACACTGTTTGGTACGCGTTCCGGTGCGCGCAGCCCCGGGATCGCGTGGTTCACTCGGCGCGCGCATCGTCGATCCGTCGGGCGATCAGGCCGGCCTGGGCGCCCGCCGTGAACCCGGCGTCGACGTTGACCACCGAGAGAGCCGTGCACGACTGGAGCATGCCCGCGAGGGCCGCCTCGCCGTCGCCGCCGTGCCCGTACCCCGTCGAGACCGGGAGGCCGACGACCGGAACGTCGACGAGGCCCGCGAGCACCGTCGGGAGCGCCCCTTCGCGGCCGGCAGCGACGACGAGCACGTCCTGTTCGCGGAGTGCGTCCAGCGAGTCGACGGTCCGGGCGAGCGACGCGACGCCCACGTCGTCGACGCGCTTGACGGTCGCGCCCATCTCGCGGGCGACGACCGCAGCCTCGCCAGCGGGCACCGCGTCCGAGGTTCCCGCCGTCACGATCCCCACCCGAGCGTCGAGCGAGGCCCCCTCAAAGTCGGGGGTCCGCGCGACGAGCGCGCCCGCCCGGTCGTGGACCAGAACGGTCGCGTCGGGGTGGGCCGTCGCGAGGCGCGACCGGACCGCGTCCCGGTCGGCCTCGTCGGTCCGCGTGACGAGCGCGCGGCCGTTCGTCTCGACGGCCGCGGCCGCGAGGTCGGCCACCTCCGCCGGCGTCTTCCCGGTCGCGAGGACCGCCTCCGGGAGGCCCGCCCGCTGCTCGCGCGCGGCGTCGAACCGTCCGGCGTCGGCCGTGGCGTACCCCGCGATCTGTGCCTCGGCCGCCGCGGGCGAGAGTTCGCCTGCGGCGACCGCGTCCAGTATCTCGCGCATACGACCCCTCCGTGCTCGACTCACTTGACCGCCTCACCTCCACAAAGTACTTAAATGTGGGTCGGGCGCACCCGGTGACTTCGGCCGAGCGCCCCTCAGACCCCCGTCAGAGGCGTCGAGAGCGCGTCTAATTGGGAAAGTTTATAAACTATCCTTCTGAACACGGATCTTGTATGGCAGACCTCATTGTCAAGAACTCGGTGAAGGAAGCGCTCGACGACATGAACGTCTCTCGTGACTTCTACGACGCACTCGACGAGGAAGTCGAGGACCTCCTCGACGACGCTCGCCGACGTGCGCAGGAGAACGACCGGAAGACGGTCCAGCCGCGCGACCTGTAGACTCGGTCGACACTTCCGAATTTTTTGGGGGAAGGCGCTACACGTCGCGGAGACGTGAGTCCGTCCACCGCCGTTTTGCCGGGTAGCCGCGGGTTCGCGCGTCCGGGGCCGAAACGGCCTCGTCGGCAGTGCCACCGAGCACGGGTCGGCGGCTCCGGGACCTACACGTCGAGTACGGTGACGTCCGTCGGCGTTCCCAGGTGGACGGCGTCGGCGAACCCGACGAACAGGCCGTGTTCGACGACGCCCGGGAGGGCCGACAGGTCGGACGCGAGGTCGGCGGGATCGGGCATCTCGCCGAAGTCGCAGTCGAGCACGAGGTTCCCGTTGTCGGTGACGACGGGGCCGCTCTTGCGGTCGGCGCGCCGGAGCGCCGGGTCGCCCCCGAGGTCGCGGACCGCCCGGGTGACGGTCGAGCGCGCGTCCGGGAGCACCTCGACCGGGACCGGGTAGTCGAGCACGTCGACGTCTTTGGTGGGGTCGGCGACCACGAGCATGCGGTCGGCGGCGTCGGCGATCACCTTCTCGCGGGCGTGCGCGGCGCCCCCGCCCTTCACGAGGTCGGGGCCGACGAACTGGTCGGCGCCGTCGATCACGAGGTCCAGGTGCCCGCCGGTCTCGTCGAGCGACGTGAGGCGGATCCCCTCCTCGACGGCTATCTCGCGGGACTGGAAGGACGTAGGGACGCCCTCGACGTCGAGGCCGGCGTCGACCGCGTCGCCGAGCGCCCGGAGCGCGTAGGCGGCCGTACTGCCGCTCCCGAGCCCGACGCGCATTCCGTCCTCGACCTGCTCGGCTGCGCTCTCGCCCGCCCGGCGTTTCGCCGCGTCGCGTTCGCTCTCGTCCATGCCCGGGTACTGGCCGCCGGGCGGTAAAACGCTACTGCTGGCGACCGGAGGACCGGGCGGGGTCCGGGGCGCCGTCTCCGGTCGGGCGGCCGCCAGGTTCATTCCACTGGGCGCCGTGTTCGCCCTCATGGACGGGATCTGCGCGTACTGCGGGTCGGACCTCGCCGCCTACGACCCGGTCTGCCTCTGTGAGTGCGGGACGGACGTCACTCTCGGCCGCTTCTGCAACGTCTCGTGTCTGGTCGCCTACGCCGACGAGGAGGAGTTGACCGCCGGCGACGCCTGCGAGTGGACGCCGGACGACGCCGGGTGCTGCTGATACTGTCGGCTGTGACTTCGTAACGATATCCGCCACCCCGGAGGTGGCGAATTCTTGACAGACGTACAGCCGGCAGTATGAATGCGGGCGGCGCCGGCGAGAACCGGGCGGGCGAACGGAACGTTTAGTTGACCTGCACCGAACGATCCGGCGAATGGACTACGAGACCCCGCAGTTCTACCGGGTGATGCGGTACGCCGACCGGGCGGACCGCGACGTCGTCGACATGGTGAGCGGGAGCCCCGACTGGGGGCCGCCCGAGGCGCTGCGCGACGGGTTGCGCGAGTACGCGGACGCCGACGCGGAGCGGTTCGGGTACGCGCCCAGCGAGGGGCTGGCGGACCTCCGAGACGAGATCGCCGCCAGGCGGGGCGTCGACCGCTCGCGCGTCGTCGTCACGAACGGCGCCGGCGAGGCAAACCACCTCGCGATGACGGAGGCGGTCGAACGGGGGAGCGGCCGCGAGGTCGTCCTGACCGACCCGGTCTACCCTTACTACGCCGGGCGGGCGAACCTGCTCGACGCGCCGGTCCGGTACGTGCCGGTCGCTGGGGACGGACAGCTCGACCCCGGCGCCGTCCGCGAGGCCGCGAGCGACGAGACGGCGGCGATCGTCGTCAACTCGCCCAACAACCCCACCGGGGCGGTCTACCCGCCGGCGACGATGGCCGCGCTCGCGGACGTCGCGGCGGAGCACGACGCCGTCCTCGTCAGCGACGAGGTGTACGACCACTTCGACCTGACGGGCGGGTTCGAGAGCGCGATCGCGGTCGACTCGGACCGGGTCGTCGTCACGAACGCCTTCTCGAAGTCGATGGCCGTCACCGGTCTGCGGGTGGGCTACGCGGTCCTCCCGCCGACCGACGGGCCGCTGGGCGAGTTCGCCGAGGCCGCCCGGGCCAGGCACATGCTGACCAACGTCACCGGGAGCCGCCCGGCCCAGTACGCCGTCCTCCGGGCGCTCCGGGAGACGCCGCCGGACTACTACGAGGCCAACCGCGAGCGCCTCCGCGAGCGGATCGCGGCGTTCACCGGCGCGCTCGACGAGGCGGGCGCCGACTTCACCCGCCCCGACGGGTCGTTCTACGTCATGGCGCGCTTCGACGGCTTCCCGGGCACGATGGACAACGTCCAGCGACTCGTCGACGAGGCCGGGGTCGCGGGCATGCCCGGCGAGGCCTTCGGCGAGGCGCGGGCCGACTGGTTCCGCTTCGCGCTCGTGACTCCCCGCGTCGACGAGGCCGCCCGGCGCCTGGCGGAGTTCTTCGAGTGAGCGGGGCCGGCCCCGTCGAGCGGCCGTGATCGGCGGACTCCGTCGAACGGCCGTGATCGGCCGGCCCGGACGCGAGGGGTGCCGGTCGGCCCGCCGTCCGGGCGACCGCGCGCGTATCCAAACGCTCAAAGCCCCCGATTCGCTGGATTCCGGTATGGAGGTCTTCCTGCGGCTGGGCTACCTGCTCGTGTTGCTGGGCGCCGGCGTGGCCGGTCGGGCCGTCGGCCTCCTCGACGAGCGCCGGACCGGCCTGGTCACGGGGGCCGCCTTCTACGTCGCGCTGCCGGCCCTCATCTTCACCTCGACGTACGACCGGCGGCTGAGCGAACTGGTCTCGCCGACGCTCGTCGCCGGCATACTGCTGGTGCTCGCGGCGACGGCCGCGGTCGCGTGGGTCGTCCACCGGCGCCAGCCGGCACCCGACCGGCGGAGCGTCGCTCTCGTTCAGTCGTATCACTCGAACCTCGGTTTTCTGGGCGTCCCGCTGGTCGAACTGACCCTCGGCGGGGAGGCGACGGCCGTCGCGAGCGTCGTCCTCGGGGTCGCCGCGCTGACGCAGGTCCCCCTGACTGTCGTCGTTCTGGTCGCCATCAACGACGCCGACGCCTCCGTCCGCGGGGAACTCGCCGAACTCGCGCGAAACCCCGTCCTGCTGGCGCTGCTGGCGGGGCTGGTCGTCGGCCAGGTCGGTCTCGCGATCCCGGGCGCGGCCGAAACCCTGCTCGCGGCGCTGGGCGACCTCGCCCTCCCGCTAGCGCTGCTCGGCGTCGGCGCGTCGCTCGACACCGACCTCGGCGAGGTCGACGTCGCCGCCACGGGGTCGGTCGTCGCGCTCAAGGTCGGCGTGATGCCCGTCGTCGCGTGGGCCGTCTTCACGCTCCTCTCGGCGTCGGGGACCGTCCTCGCCACGCTCGTCCTGATGTTCGGGATGCCCACCGCGGTCTCGACGTACGTCTACGCGAGCGAGCTCGGCGGCGACGCCCGCTTTGCCTCCGTGAACGTCTTCGTCACCACCGTCGCGTCGCTCGCGACCGTCGCCGTCATCCTCCAGTTCGTGGGGTGAGCACCCGCGAGCGCGGGCCGAGGCCGGGGTTTATTCGCCCCGCCGACCCACCGGCGGGCATGGGCTATCACCACGTCGACCCGGCCGACCTCGACCCGACGCCCGACTATCCCTGTGACCGCCGCGGGGTCTCGGACGCCGCCGAACTCGCCGCGCTCCACCTCGCGACCTACGAGATGGCCCCGGGCGAGCCCCTCTCGCGGACCTACCACTACCACGAGCGCCGCGAGGAGGCGTTCCACGTGCTCGCGGGGACGCTGCACGTCGAGACGCCCGACCGGGAGTACGTCGTCGAGGCGGGCGAGACGCTCGTCGCCGAACCCGACAGCCCGCACCGCGCGTACAACCCCGACGACGCCGACGGGCCGGTCCGGGTGCTCGGCGTCGGCGCGCCGAAAGCCGACATCGCCCGCGAGTACGAGCCCGACGAGGGGGAGTGATACGGGTTATTGTAAGTCATTTCCGGATGTCGCCGGTCACTGGACCGCCGACGACCGGTAAACAGTTACAATAATCCGTATGACGGGACCGATCCGGTGGTCGTCGTCCGGGCTGGGGCGGGGAGTCGAACGCTCTTTTGCCCGCCGAGGGCGGCGCGCGGAACTGGGCACTCTTTTGGCGGTCCCCCGCGCAGGTCCGGCCATGCCGGACAAGCAAGCGGTTCGGGAACAGATCGTCGACAGCGGCGTCGCGGCCGTTCTCCGCGGGATCGACGAGGAGGACGTCGTACCGGTCGCGGAGGCCGTCCACGAGGGCGGCGTGACGGCCCTCGAAGTGACGGCGGACGGCAAGCGCGCCAGCGAGAAGATCGCGGCCGTCGACCGCGCGGTCGGCGACGACGCCGTCGTCGGCGCGGGCACCGTGATGGACGCGCCCGCTGCGCGCAACGTCATCGAGGCCGGCGCGCAGTTCGTCTTCGCGCCCAACCTCAACGAGGACGTCATCGAGGTGTGCAACCGCGCGGGCGTGCTCGTCGTCCCGGGCGTGATGACGCCCACGGAGGCCGACCGGGCGATGGCCGCCGGCGCCGACATGCTGAAGCTCTTCCCCGCCTCGACGGTCGGGCCCGGCCACATCGGCGCGATCCAGGGGCCGCTGGGCGACGTCCCGGTCATGCCGACCGGCGGCGTCAGCGCCGACAACGTCGCCGACTACTTCTCGGCCGGCGCCGTCGCCGTCGGCGCCGGGTCGGCGCTGGTCGACTACGACGCCATCGAGCGCGAGGACTGGGACGCCGTCAGCGAGTCCGCCGCCGAGTTCGTCGCGGCCGTCGAGGACGTGCGGGAGTGATGCGGATCGCCGTCAGTCAGTACCGGATCGTCCGCTCGTAGTCGTGTGGTCGTCCCGGTAAATCGTCACGGCGATCCGTGTGAAGACGAACCCGGTGTCGAGTCCGTCGGCCCGGCGCTGTGTGTGTTTTGCGTAGTGGGTGCCGTGACCCGTCGTCGGTGGACCGGTGCCGTGACCCGTCGCCGGGGGTGAGCCGGTCCGGGTCAGTCGCTCACCGGGCGGGTCCGGACTCGGCGTCGAGAGTCGGGTCCGGGGGTTCGTAGCGGTCCCCGTCGCGGCCGGTGTCGATCCGTTCCCGGGCGACGACGCCCAGGTAGCCGCCGACCGCGCCCATCCCCCCGGCGAATAGGGCCGTCACGACCACGGCGAAGGCCATGATCGCGAGGAAGATCACGAATCCGGCCCCGCTCCCGCCGGCGAGGGCGCCGAAGCCGATCCCGCCGAACAGCAGGGAAAAGACCGCGAAAAACGGCAGCGCGGCGATCAGCCCCGACGCGGCGCCGACTTTCGCGCCGGTCGTCCGGGTCCCCCTGTTGAGATAGCCCGCGACGCCCCCGCCCAGGATGGGCGAGACCGGCACGAACGAGAGCACGACGGTCAGGACGGCCCCGATGACCGCGTTCAGCCAGAAGTCGCCCTCGCGTCGGTCGACGAACGTTTCGACGGTCCCCGCGTCCGTCCGCGTCTCTGTGGGTTGTGAATCCATGATATGGGTTGGTCATCTAACAATATAAGTGTATGTATAAATTCGGCTTTCAGACGTTGATGGCCGAAAACTCATATAATTGGTAATATACTCGTCATTTTTGGCGGCGATCGTGTCAAGCGGTCCGGGAGTGCTTTCGTCCCGAACCCGACCGCGGGTCCCGGGCCCGCCGACCGAGCCGGGTCGTTCGGCGCGGCGACCCCTCCGACCGGGGCGACGGGAATCCCGATAGACATTTGTCCGAGAGGGCAACACGGTAGGCTATGAGCGACGACGGCGAGTTCGGCGAGTACGGCGGTCGACACGTCCCCGAACCGATGCAGGAACCGCTCGAACGCCTGGCCGAGGCGTTCGAGAACGTCGCGAAAACCGACGAGTTCCGCGAGGAACACCGCGCGATCCTCGAAGACTACGCGGGGCGGCCGACCCCGATCTACCACGCGGAGGGGCTCTCGGAGCGCTACGGGGCCGAGATCTACCTCAAGCGCGAGGACCTGCTCCACGGCGGGGCCCACAAGATCAACAACACCGTCGGCCAGGCGCTGCTCGCGGACAAGGCCGGCAAGTCGCGGCTCATCGCCGAGACCGGCGCGGGCCAGCACGGCACCGCGACGGCGATGGTCGGGGCGCTGTTCGACAAGGACACGGAGATCTACATGGGGAAAAAGGACGTCGAGCGCCAGAAGATGAACGTCTTCCGGATGCGGCTGATGGGCGCCGAAGTGAACGAGGTGACCCGCGAGGGGGAGGGCCTCTCGGAGGCCGTCGACGCCGCGCTTGAGGACTTCGTCGAGAACATCGACGACACGCACTACCTCGTCGGGTCGGTCGTGGGGCCGGACCCGTTCCCGCGGATGGTCAGGGAGTTCCAGTCGGTCATCGGCCGCGAGGCCCGCGAGCAGTTCGAAGAGCGGACCGGCGAGTTGCCCGACGCGGCCGTCGCCTGCGTCGGCGGCGGCTCGAACGCCATCGGCCTGTTCCACGCGTTC
>JBDGST010000039.1:0-14401 GCA_042217365.1 Haloarculaceae archaeon | reverse complement strand
GGAGGCGGCGCTCGGCGAGGACGAGTCGCTTCCGCCCGAACCGGAGTGACGACGAAAACGACCACGTCACGGGTTTCGTCATCCGAGCTTCTGACGCGGACGGCGAGGCGCGACGAGATGGATGGCAGTGGCGACCGCTGGCTCAGAAGCTGTCGGCCCGCCGCACCATTCCCCAGGAATGACAGCCGTACTACCACTTTATCGTCTCACGCGTCGTCTCTCCGGGTATGGCAACTGCACGCGCGTCCCGCAAACTCCCGACCAGCCAGGTACTCTTCGGAGCGATCGTCGTCCTCGTCGGCGTGTTACTCCTGTTCGAGACGACCGGGGTCTTCGCGACCGAGGACCTGTTGCTCTACGTCCCGTCGCTGTTCGTCCTCGTCGGCCTCTGGGCGCTCGTCGGGAGTCGCTTCCGGAACGTCGTCGGGCCGGCCGTCCTAGTTGTCGTCGCGGGCGCCTGGCAACTGGTCGCGCTCGACTACGCGACCGTCGAGGAAGTCGTCGTCTTCTGGCCGGTGCTCGTCATCGCCTTCGGCCTGTCGGTCGTCCTCGGCCAGTTCCGGTCGCGGGCCCACCGGACCGGGGACGACTACGTCTCGGCGTTCGCCGCGTTCGGCGGCGTCTCCGTGACCGACTGAGGGCGCCGCCCGGTCCTCGCAGTCAGTCGACCGTCCGGATAGCCGCGAGGCGTACGCTTACAGTGACGGCGCCCGGGCGGACAGACACCATGACGGATCCCGACGGTACTTCCGAGACGGACGACAGCACTTCCGAGACCGACGACGGCACGGCCGGCGGTCCCGCCTCGATCGACCCGCCGAGCGTCGCGGCCGCGGCGGAGGAGCTGGCGGTCCCCGACCCGGCGCCCGAAGCCGTGGCCGTCTACCGCTACCTCCACGACGTGTGGGGCGAGCGGGTCCTCTCCGGGCAGCAGTACGAACCGGACTGGGGCGACGACGAACTCGACCACGTCGAGTCGGTGACGGGCCGCCTGCCGGCGCTGATGGGGTCGGACTTCATCCACGACGACGCCGCCAAGCCGGTCGAGCGGGCGCGCGACTGGTGGGAGCGGGGCGGCGTCCCCACGCTCATGTGGCACTGGGGGGCGCCCGGAGAAACTCACGAGAACGAGTACCAGCGAAGCCTCACCGAGAACGTCGACGTCGACCTCGCGGACGTGCTGGACCCCGGCACCGCGGAACACGAGGAGTTCCGGGACGGGCTGGCGGAGGTTGCCGACCGCCTCGGAGAACTCCGGGACGACGGCGTCCCCGTCCTCTGGCGCCCGTTCCACGAGTTCGAGGGGGGTTGGTTCTGGTGGGGCAGCGGCGAGCCCGGCCAGTTCGTCGACCTCTGGGAGCGGACGTTCGAGTACTTCACCGAGGAGCGCGGGCTGGACAACCTGGTCTGGGTGCTGTGCCACACGGGCGAGCCCGACGGCGACTGGGTCCCCGACGAGTCCACGTTCGACCTCGTCGGCGGCGACACCTACCCCGCCGGCCCGGGCCCCAACGCGGACATCTACGACGCGCTCGTCGACATTCACGGCGAGGACCGGCCGATCGCCTTCCACGAGGTCGGTACGCCGCCACGCCCGGACGACTGCGTCGAGGCGGACACCTGGTGGGCCTGGTGGATGCAGTGGCACGGCGACTGGCTGTTCGACGAGACCGGCGAGGAGTACCTCCGGGAGGTGTACGACTCCGACCTGGTCGTCACGCTCGAAGACCTGCCCGACGTCGTCGCCGAGTACGGCCCCGCGGACGGCTGACAGCCCCCTCCACGGTGTTGAGGACGTCGACCCGAACTAGGCTTACGGGAACGCGAGGCGGACCGGGTCGCCGGGTGCGATCCCGAACCCCTCGTCGCCGCGGCCGCGGTTGACCGCGAGTTCGACGTTCCCGTGGCTGCCGACGGTGACGAGTCGCTGGCCCGGCGTCACGTCGCCGTAGGTCCGCCGGACTATCACGCGCTCGCCGTTCACGTCGACGCTCGCCCCCCAGTAGTCGTCCAGTACGCTCCCGGGGACGTTCGTGACCGCGTTACCGAAGTCGTCGACGACGAGCACCTCGCCGCTGGCGCCGTCGGCCTCGACGACCGGGTCCGGGAACCGCAGGTCCGTCCACTCGTCGGCCGGGCGAACGCCCGCGACGGCGCGAAACCGGTCGGCGGGGACGAGGTCGTCGGCGTCCGCGACGGCGCCGACCCCGGCCTCGTGGACCGCCGCAGCGGCGGGCGCGAACACGTCCCGACCGTGGAACGTGCTGCTCGCGGGGTCGTCGTAGGTCACCTCGAAGACGTCCAGGGCCGCAGAGTCGCCCCCGGAACCGGTCGCCGGTTCCTCCGGCTCCGTCGTCCGCTCGGCCAGTTCGCGGGCGACCGGCAGGAGGACGCCGTTGTCGGGGCCGACGAGCGCGTGGTCGCCGGCCCGGACGGCCAGCGCCGCGCGGTCGGTCCCCACGCCGGGGTCGACGACCACGAGGTGGACGGCGGGCGGGAAGTACGGCATCACCTCGCGCAGCCAGAACGCGACCGAACGGACGTCCTGCCGGGGGAACGCGTGCGAGACGTCGACCAGTCGGGCGTCGGTCCCCTGCAGGAGGACCCCCTTCATCGCCGCCGGGTACGGCGAGCCGAAGTCCGAACTGAGCGTGATCACGTCCGTCTCTCGTGGCGGAGCGCTCTTAGAATCCCCGGGACGTGGGTCGCGAAGCCCCAGGTCGTCACGGGACCTCGGACGGATCCCAAACGCCGGGTCGTCACGGGATCCCGAGCGGCCCCAGGGGCAGTTACGAGCGGGCGGGGCGACTGCTCGTCCGGTTCAGCTGTACTTGTACTTCACGCCGGCGCCGGTCTCGGGGTACTCCCAGACGACGTTGTCGTACCGGCAGCCGAAGCGACAGCTCCCGCATTCGAGGCAGTTCTCGTAGGCGATGCTCGGGACGCCGCCGTCGTTGTCGTCGTGCCAGACCTCGGCGGGGCAGACGCTGACGCAGTCGTACTCGGTGCACTCCTCGACGCAGACCTCGGGGTCGACCACGTCGAGGTGCGACTCGCCCGCGTCCGTGTAGGTGATGGTGTAGAGTCGGTCTTCTATCGATGCGTTCTCGACGTCGGGTGCGTGTGGTTCGACACTCATGACAGCATCCTCCTGTACTTCCAGGCGTACTTCGCGGCGCCGAGCCACCCGCCGGTGGCCTTGATGAGCCGCTTGCGCGCGTTCTTGGCGTGCTCTCCCTTCGGCGTGCCGTCGATGCTGAAGTACTCGGACCCGGCGTCGGCCAGCGCCTCGGGCAGCTCCGAGAACAGGAACTCCTTGTCGTCGTCGACCTGGTCGAGGAACCAGTTGTAGTGCCGGAGGTTCTCGATGACGTAGGAGTCCTCCAGGTTCTCCCGGTAGTCCGCGAGCGCGTCGGCGTCCGTCCGGCCGCGGTCGAGCGCGTCGGCGACGGCCTGGCCCGCGTAGTAGCCGCTCTCGACGGCCATGTTCGTCCCTTCGAGGTGGACGCCGTTGTTGAGGACGAGGCCGGCGGCGTCGCCGGCGACGACCGCCCCGTCGTGGACGAGGTCGGGCATCTTCTCGTAGCCGCCCTCGGGGATGGCGTGGGCGGAGTACTCGACGAGCCGGCCGCCCCGGACCAGCGGCGCGACCGCCGGGTGGGACTTGAACTCGTCGAGCATCTCGTCGGGAGACGCGTCGCCGTGGACGGCGTCCTCGATGGTGTAGGCGAGGCCGACGCTTATCGTCTCGCCGTTCGTGTAGATGAAGCCGCCGCCGAACGCCTCGCCGACGGCCCCCTCGCCGAAGTAGTGGTAGGCGACGCCGGCGTCGCCGGTGACGCGGAAGCGGTCCTCGATGGTCTCCTCGTCGTGCTTGAAGACCTCCTTGACCGAGACCGCGACGTCGTCCGGTTCGGGCGTCTCCGCGATGCCCGCGGCCTCGCTGACCAGCGAGTTGGCCCCCTCCGCGACGACGACGGCCGGCGCGCGGATGGTCCCGTCGGGCCGGTCGGTCTCGACGCCGACCACCTCGCCGCCCTCGCGGACGAGGTCGGTCACCGTCGTCTCGGTGATGAGCGTGGCGCCGGCCTCGACGGCCTGGTCGGCGAGCCACTCGTCGAACTCGCCCCGCAGGACCGTGTAGGAGTCGTTGTGGGGCTCGTCGTTCCACTCGCCCGGGCGGGTCGAGAAGGCCGTCTCGTCCTCCTCCGAGAGGACGCCGAAGCGCTTCTGTGCGATGTACCGCTCCAGGGGCGCGTCGTCGAGGTCGACCAGTTCGCGCAGCGTCGGCGTGTAGAGGACGCCCCCGAAGACGTTCTTCGACCCGGGGGTCGGCCCGCGTTCGAGCATCAGGACCTCCCTGTCCTCGCGGGCCATCGTCAGCGCCGCGGTGCTGCCGGCGAGCCCCGCGCCCACCACGATGGCGTCGAACTCGTCGTCGTAGTCGTACGTCTCGACTGTCATGCGGTCACCTCCTGTTTGCGGACCAGATCGGCGAGTTTCGGACAGATCTCCTCGAAGTCACCGACGATCCCGTAGTCGGCGTTGTCGAAGATGTTGGCGTTCGGGTCCGTGTTGATAGCGACGACGACGTCGCTGTCGTCCATGCCTTCGAGATGCTGGACGGCGCCGCTGATGCCGCAGGCGACGTACAGTTCGGGGCGGACCGTCTTGCCGGTCTGGCCGACCTGGCGCTCGGCGTCGATCCAGCCCTCGTCGACGGCGGCGCGGGTGGCGGCGACGTCGCCGCCCAGCGCCTCGGCGAGTTCCTCGATCGGTTCGAAGTTGCCGTCGACCCCGGCGCCGCCGGCGACGAGCACCTCCGCGTCGGTGATGTCGGCCACGTCGCCGACCTCGCGTTCGAGCACCTCCGAGAGGGCGTCTTCCTCCTCGGCGACGACCTCGACCTCCTCGACCTCGCCCTCCCGGTCGGGGTCGGGCTCGTGGGCGTCGAAGACGCCGGGGCGGAGCGTCGCCATCTGCGGGCGGTGCTCCGGGCAGATGATCCGCGCGAGGACGGTCCCGCCGAACGTCGGCCGGGTGGCCTCCAGCTGGCCGTCCTCGTCGATCTCCAGTTCCGTGCAGTCGGCGGTCAGCCCGCCGTGGGTCGGGACGGCGACCCGCCCGGCGAAGTCCCGGCCGGTGTGGGTCCCGCCGATCAGGACGATGTCCGGCTTGCGCTCGTCGACGAGCGCGCGGAACTGTTCGCCGTACGGGTCCGCCCGGTAGGGCTCGAAGATGGGGTCGTCGGCCACGAAGACGCGGTCGGCGCCCCGCTCGATGGCGTCCTCGGCGACCTCCTCGAGGACGTCCCCCTCGCCGAACACGACGGCGACGAGCTGTTCGCCCTTGTCGTCGGCGAGCCGGCGTCCCTCCGCGAGCAGCTCCCAGGAGACGTTCGCCACGTCGCCGTCGTGCTGTTCGACGAACACCCAGACGTCCGAGTACTCCTCGATGTCGGCGGCCGACATTCAGACCACCCCCTCCTCGGTCAGCGCCTCGTACAGTTCTTCGGCGTCGTCGACGACCTCCTGCTCGCGCTCGACGGGCTCGGCCGTGTCCATGCCACCGACCCGGGTCGGGGAGTTCAGCAGCCCGACCTGGTCCTCGATCCCGAGGTCCTCGGCGGACCACTGCTCGGCCTCGAACTCGGTCTCGGCGAAGATCTTGCGGTGGAGGCCCGCCTTCCGGGGCTCGTTGGCGCCGAACTCCGAGGCGATCACCGTCGGCGTCTCGACTGCGATCCGCTCGTAGCCCCCTTCCACGTCGCGCTTCGCCACGATCTCGTCGTCGTCCGGGCGGGGTTCGAGCTCCTCGACGTAGGTGAGCTGCGACCAGCCGTTGTGGGCCGCGATCCCCGGCGGCACCTGGCCGGTCGAGGAGTCGGTGCTCTCCTCCCCGCACAGGACGACGTCGGCGTCGAGTTCCTCGGCCGCACGGGCGAGGGCGAGGCTCGTGGGCCAGGTGTCGCTCCCGCCGAACGCCTGGTCCGTCAGCAGGACGCCGTCGTCACAGCCGAGACCGACCGCCGCCGCGAGCACCGACTCCGCGAACGGCGGCCCCATCGTGATGGCCGTGACCTCTCCACCGACTTCGTCCCGCATCTCGAGCGCCGCCTCGATGGCGTTGTAGTCCGGCTTGTTCATCACTGCGGGCGCGTCTGCCCGGTTCAGGGTCCCGGTGTCCGGGTCGATCGACACCTCGTCCGCGTCCGGGACCTGTTTGACGCAGACGACGAAATTCCAGGACATGGTTATCTATCCCTCATTACCATGTGGGATCCAGGCACCTGGTTCCTTTAAGCGGCATTCGGATTCTTGAAAGGTGAGAATGTTCGGAAACCGGGGATATAGCCCGTCACACCAGATATCGATGGACCGGTCGGGTGGGTGTTTCGGCGGGTCTCGGAGGGGTTCCGAGAACGCGGGAACCGATTTCATGGCCGGGGGCGTCCCCCATAACTGGGGCTCTGGTGCCGAGGACGGGGACCCTCCGTGGGGCTCTGGTGCCGAGGACGAGGACCCTCCGTGGGGCTCTGGTGCCGAGGACGAGGACCCTCCGTGGGGCTCCCGCCCCGGACCGGGGCCGGGGTGTTGCCGGAACCGCCGGCAGTCACTCGCGGTCGTACGGGACGGCGGGCGCGAACGCGGTACAGACCTCCCCGACCGAGATGTCCGTCGGTTCCTCCCACCGGGCGCAGTATGGAGTCCGCTCCCAGTCCCCGAGGAACGTGACGTGCCGGCAGACCCCGCAGTGGGGCCCGGTCGCCGCGAACCGGTCCGCGTCGTCCTCGCGCTGCTCGTCGTCCAGACGGGTGGACATAAATCATGATCGTTCGGGATCGATGGAGAGCGATCCGGGCGTTTTCACGATTCGGGAGTCGCGACCGGGCTTTTTCCACGCCGGCCCCGAAGTTCTCCGCCGCCCACCTTCCGGAACGCCCTTGGTCGCCGGGTGACAAGTGAACCCGATGCACGGACGTCGTTCGCTCGCGGGGGTGCTCGCGGTGGTCGCGGTCCCGGCGGCCGTCGAACCGGTCGCCGCGCACACGGGGACGACGCACGCGGGGACGCCCCACTGGCTGCTGTTTTTCGCGACGGTCGCCGGAGTCGTCGTCGCGGCCGGCGGGTGGCGGGTCCTCCAGTCGGCCGACCGGAGCCCGCGGTTGGGCGGGGGACTCCTGTTCGGGGGCGTCCTGCTCGCGATATTCGGGAGCGTCGGCCTCGTCGAGATCCAGATCGCGCCCGAGACGACGCCCGCCTGGACGCGGTGGTTCCCGGTCGTCAACGCCGTCGCCGGCGTCGTCCTCGCGGTCGGGGGCCTCGTCGTCGGTCGCCTGCGCTACCCCGAGCGACCCCGGTACGCGGGGCTCGCGCTCCTGCTCGCGGCCTGGGTGTCCTACCCGACGCTCGTGCCCGGCGAGGGACTGACCAACCCGCTGGGGTATCTACTCGCGGCCGCGACGCCGCTGGCCGTCGGGTACGTCCTCGCCACCGACGCGGGGGACGCGCTCCCGGCCGCGTTCACGGACCGGACGGCGAAACTCGTCGGCGGCGTCTCGTTCGTGCTGTTCAGCGTCTTCTTCGCGTTCTCGGCGGGGACGCTGAGCGTGAACCCGGACGTCGGACCCGGCGTGCCCGACCACGGCTTCGTGACCGTCCACAGCGTGGCGTCCCCGCTGGTGTACTGGCCGGCCGTCGAGTTCTACGTCCCGGCGGTCCCGCTGGCGGGGTACGTCTCGCTCGGGACGCTCCTGCTCGTCGGTCTCCTCGGGGGACTGGTCGCCGTCAACGCCGCGCTCGCCGCCCGGCAGTGGGCCGCCGCCGGCGCCGTCGACTCGCCGCGCGGGATGCTCGGAGCGGTCGCCGCGTCCGGCGCGACGGCCTGCTGTTGCTGTGCGCCCGCCCTGTACGGGGCCGTCGGCGTGCTGTTCGGGACGGCGGCCTCCCCCGTCTACTGGGCGTTCATGGACCCGACCTCGCCCGTGGGCGGCCTCTTTTTCGCCGCCAGCGTGCTCGCGCTCACCGGGAGCGCGATCCGGGCGAGCGCCAGCCCCGCCTGCCGGGCGGGGGTCCCCGACCGCGACCCGGCCGACCCCGTCGTGTAGTCGCGTCGGTCGTGCCCCCGTCGTGTAGTCGCGTCGGTCGTGCTACTCTCGCGCGTGCACGGGGGTGCCCCCGCACGCCCGCGCTGTCTGTCGGTTCCCCGAAAGCTTTAGGGCGAGTACCGGCTTACCCCCCGCCGATGACCCCGTCTCGCGCGCCGGGAGGTGCACCCCGGTGGAGCTGATAATCACCGAGAAGGAGAACGCGGCCCGCCGGATCGCGGAGATACTGAGCGGCGACAGCGCGGACGCGACCAGGCGAAACGGCGTCAACGTCTACCGCTGGGGCGACACCCGGTGTGTCGGGCTCTCGGGGCACGTCGTCGGCGTCGACTTCCCCGAGGAGTACGCCGACTGGCGCGACGTCGAACCGGTCGAACTGATCGACGCCGACATCGTCAAGTCGCCCACCCAGGAGAACATCGTCCGCACCCTGCGCCAGCTCGCGCGCGAGGCCGACGAGGTCGTCATCGCGACCGACTACGACCGCGAAGGCGAACTCATCGGCAAGGAGGCCTACGAACTGGTCCGGGAGGAGACCGACGCCCCCGTCAGCCGGGTGCGCTTCTCCTCGATCACCGAGCGGGAGGTGACGGCGGCGTTCGACGACCCCGACGACGTCGACTTCGACCTTGCGGCCGCGGGGGAGGCCCGGCAGGTGATCGACCTGGTCTGGGGCGCGGCGCTGACCCGCTTTCTCTCCCTGTCGGCCCGCCAGCTCGGCGACGACTTCATCTCCGTCGGCCGGGTGCAGTCCCCCACCCTCAAGCTCATCGTCGACCGGGAGCGGGAGATCCAGGCGTTCGAGCCCGACGACTACTGGGAGCTGTTCGCGGACCTCGCGAAGAACGGTGGGAGCTTCGAGGCCCAGTACTTCTACGACGACGACGGCAGCGAGGCCGAGCGGGTCTGGGACGAGAACGCCGCCGAGACGGCCCACGAGCGCCTCCGGAACGCCGACGGCGCCGAGGTCGCGTCGGTCCGGCGGCGGACCCGAACCGACCGCCCGCCCGCGCCGTTCAACACGACCGCGTTCATCTCGGCGGCCGGGTCGCTGAACTACTCCGCCCAGCGGGCCATGTCGATCGCCGAGGAACTGTACACCGCCGGGTACGTCACCTACCCCCGGACGGACAACACCGTCTATCCCGAGGACCTCGATCCGGCGGAGCTGGTGGGGGCGTTCGCCGACACCGGCGAGTTCGGCGACGACGCCGCCTCGCTGCTCGCGCTGGACGACCTCTCGCCCACGGAGGGCGACGACGAGACGACCGACCACCCGCCGATCCACCCGACGGGCGAGGTGCCCGACCGGGGCGCCCTCTCGGAGGACGAGTGGGAGATATACGAACTCGTCGTCAGGCGCTTTTTCGCCACGGTCGCCGAGCCGGCGACCTGGGAGCACCTGCGGGTCGTCGCCGAGGCGGACGGCTGCTCGCTGAAAGCGACCGGCAAGCGCTTGCTCGAAGCGGGCTACCACGAGGTCTACCCCTACTCCTCGGCCAGCGAGTCGTTCCTCCCGGACCTCTCGGAGGGCGACCGGCTCCGCGTGACGGACGTCCGCCTCGACGAGAAGCAGACCCAGCCGCCGCGCCGCTACGGGCAGTCCCGGCTCATCCGGAAGATGGAGGAGATGGGCATCGGGACGAAGGCGACCCGGCACAACGTGATCGAGAAGCTCTACGACCGCGGGTACGTCGAGAGCGACCCGCCCCGGCCGACCGCGCTCGCGGAGGCCGTCGTCGAGGCCGCCGAGGAGTTCGCCGACCACGTCGTCAGCGAGGAGATGACCGCGCGGCTGGAGACGGACATGACGAAGATCGCCGAGGGCGAGGCGACGCTCGACGAGGTGACCGACGAGTCCCGGGAGATGCTCGAACGCGTCTTCGAGGAGTTGCGGGAGTCCCGCGAGGCGATCGGCGACCACCTCCAGGAGTCGCTGAAGGCCGACCGCCGGCTCGGTCCCTGTCCCGAGAGCGACCACGACCTGCTCGTCCGCCGGTCGCGCCAGGGGTCGTACTTCGTGGGCTGTGACGGCTTCCCCGACTGCCGGTACACCCTCCCGCTCCCGAACAAGGGCGAGCCGCTCGTCCTCGACGAGACCTGCGAGGAGCACGGGCTGAACCACGTCAAGATGCTCGCCGGCCGGGACACGTTCGTCCACGGCTGCCCCCAGTGTGCGGCCGACGAGGCCGACGAGAGCGAGGACCAGGTCATCGGCGCCTGTCCCGAGTGCGGGGCCGGCGTTGCTCCCGGGGAGCAACGAGACGGAGGCGGTGAAACCGCCGGAGCGGAGGGCGGGGAACTCGCCATCAAACACCTCCGGTCGGGGTCGCGACTGGTGGGCTGCACCCGGTATCCCGACTGCGACTACTCGCTGCCGCTCCCGCGGCGGGGCGACATCGAGGTGACCGACGAGCGCTGCGAGGAGCACGACCTCCCCGAACTGGTGGTCCACAGCGGCGACGAGCCCTGGGAACTGGGCTGTCCGATCTGCAACTACCGGGAGTACCGGGCCCGCCAGGGGATCGACGACCTGCAGGACCTCGACGGCGTCGGCGACGCCATCGCGGACCGACTCGCCGGCGCGGGCGTCGAGACGCCGGACGACCTCCGGGAGGCCGACCCCGAGGCGCTCGCCGACGACGTCCAGGGCGTCAGCGCCGACCGGATCCGCGACTGGCAGTCCCAGCTTCCCGACGTCGAGGAAGCGGCCGCGGACTGACGGCGGTTTCCCGGTCGGCCGCCCGGTCGACGGCGATCACTTCCGGGGCTGATTTCCCGATGCTCCGGGGGAGATCCCGTCGGCGCTCGGGTAGCCCGCAGCGCTCCCCCGCGCTCGCTCCGCGAGCTTCCGTGCACCCCCGCGCTCACTCCGCGAGCTTCCGCGCTCACTCGACGAACTTCCCCGCCCGGCGCGTCCAGTCCCAGGACCGGTACCGGAGCGTCGGCTCGGCGTCGTCCGGGAGCGCGTCGTACTCCCGGAGGAACCCGCGAACGCCGCCGCCAGGCCCCCCGAAATCGCCGGGAAACCACCGGAACACCCGCGGGAGGCGCGCGACGTCGGCGCCGGGGTCGTACGCGACGGTCGTGTCGAGGTACGCCCGCGTCGCCGCGTCGAGTTGCTCGTCCACCCGACCGGGGTCGTAGACCCGGATCGCAGGACAGCTCGCGGCGCCGCAGTTGAGCGCGAAGTGGACCCGCGGGTCGCAGTCGGGGAGCCCGTATCGGCGCTCGAAGGACGTGACCAGGAGCTTCGGCAGATATCCGAAACCGAGCTTGGACCGCCCGCCCCGGAGGATGCCGTTCTCGATGCGGTCCAGACTCAGGTCGGTGCCGGCGACAGTCACCGCGGGGGCGCGAAAGAACCGGAGCGAGCGAAGGCGGCTCTCGTATCGGTCCGGCCGCCGCTCCAGCAGGAGCTGCGTCCCGGCGTTGTAGCAGTTCAGCCAGAACGCGAGCGCCGCTGTATGCGACTCCCGGAGCGGCCGGAGCCACGCCTCGTCCGCCGCCGCGAGCGCCGCCTCGTACGGGTCGGGCGAGTCGCCCCGCCGACAGGCGACGAGCAGGCGCTCGGCCGTCTCGGTCGGCGACGGGTCCGTCCCCGTGCACGCCTCGAACTCGCTCGTCGCGTCGCCCGGCCCGGGGTCGGGTTCGCCGACCGCGTGTCCCATACCGCCACCAGGGGCAGTGACGGGGAAAGGATGGCGCGGGTTGGCGTCGGCCGCACAGACACACCCCCGACCGTGGGCCGGTCGTCGCCCGGTCGGGCCCGACCGCCGAAGTCCCCGGCCAGTCGGGTCGCTATCGAAGCGATTTAGTCGGGCCGCGGGGTCTGCGTTACCATGAGCAGGCCGTGGGACGACTGGGACCACATTCTGAAGATAGACCCGGACAAGGACCTCGTCGCGGGCGAGACCTACGAGGACGTCGTCACCTGCGGGACCGACGCCATCGAGGTCGGCGGGACGACCGGGGTCACCGACGAGAAGATGACCGAGGTCGTCGAGGCCTGCGCCGAGTACGACGTGCCCCTGTACGTCGAGCCGTCGAACCTGACCAACGTGATCCACCGCGAGGGCGTCGACGGCTACCTCGTCCCGACGGTGCTGAACGCCGGCGACCCCGCGTGGATAACGGGGATCCACAAGGAGTGGGTCCGCCTCGACGACGAGATCGACTGGGACCGGACGTTCACCGAGGGGTACATCGTCCTCAACCCGGACGCGTCGGTCGCGCTCTACACCGAGGCCAACTGCGACCAGACCGCCGAGGACGTCGCCGCCTACGCCGAGGCCGGCGAGCGGATGTTCGGCCAGGAGATCATCTACGTCGAGTGTTCGGGCACGTTCGGCGACCCCGAGAAGGTCGCCGCGGCGGCCGGCGCGCTCGACGAGGCGGCACTGTTCTACGGCGGCGGCATCCACGACTACGAGTCGGCCAACACGATGGCCCGCCACGCCGACACCGTGATCGTCGGCGACCTCGTCCACGAGGAGGGGGTCGACGCCGTCGCCGAGACCGTCGCGGGCGCCGAGGACGCCAAGCCCCCGGCAGCGACCGAGTGACGATCGACACCGGCCCGGACACGCCGGGACCGGAAACCGGCAAAACCGTTTTCAGTCGCCAGTCCCGCGTTTCCGGTGAGGTGTGACAATGTGTCACGAATACACACGGCGCGCCTGGAACGACGACAGCGGGGAGAGCGAGACGGACAGTGAGGACGAGGACGTGCCGGCGTTCCTCAACGAGGAGGCGGGCGACGACGTCGAGGTGTTGACCGACGGCGGCGAGTGACCGGTGACGGCGACCGGTAGCCGACGAGTGGCCGGCGGCCCGTCTCGGAACCACGGACGACTCCCACAACCCGAACCCCCGGATTTTTCCGACGGCCTTCGCGGGTACCCGCGGGACTCCCGGTCGCGTCGGAAGCCCGAACTCCGGCTATCCGGGTGGCGACGCGGGCACGGACCCGAGTGTGTCACCGCCCGGCGGAACACGGGAACGCTCACCGGCCGGCGAGACGCGGCGTGGGAGCCGCTGACCCGGAAGGACTGTCCTTAAGTCGGGGCCACCGAAACGGACGGGTATGGACGACCGCACGTACACCGCGGACGCCGAGCCCGGCGAAACCGTCACCGTCGCCGGCTGGGTCCACGAGGTCCGAGACCTCGGCGGCATCGCCTTCCTCATCCTTCGGGACACCACCGGGAAGATCCAGGTCAAGTTCGAGAAAGACGAGATGGACGACGACCTCGTCGAGACGGGGCTCGACGTCCACCGCGAGTCGGTCATCGCGGTGACGGGCGCCGTCGAGGCCGAGGAACGCGCCCCGACCGGCGTCGAGGTCGTTCCCGAGTCGGTCGAGGTCGTCGCCGAGGCCGACCCCGAACTGCCGCTGGACCCGTCGGGGAAAGTCGACGCCGACCTCTCGACGCGGCTGGACAACCGGACGCTCGACCTCCGGAAGGAGGAGGTCAAAGCCGTCTTCGAGATCCGCGCGGAGGTCCTGCGGGCCGTCCGCGAGCAGTTCCGCGAACTGGACTGTACGGAGATCAACACCCCGAAGATCGTCGCGACCGGCACCGAAGGCGGCACCGAGCTGTTCCCGGTCACCTACTTCGGGCGCGAGGCGTTCATGAACCAGAGCCCGCAGCTGTTCAAGCAGCTGATGGTCGGCTCCGGCCTGGAACGGGTGTTCGAGATCGGCCCGATCTTCCGCGCGGAGGAACACAACACGCCCAGGCACCTCAACGAGGCGACCTCGATCGACTTCGAGTCGGCCTTTTTCGACGACAGCGACGCGATGGACGCCTGCGAGGCCGTCGTGAAAGCCGCCTACGAGGGCGTCGCGGAGAACTGCGGGGCGCAGCTCGAAACGCTCGGCCTCGCCGACGAGTTCGAGGCTCCCGACGGCGAGTTCCCCCGACTGACCTACGAGGAGGCCATCGAGCGGATCAACGCCACCGGCGAACTCGACGAGCAGCTGGTGTGGGGCGACGACCTGCCCACGGAGGCCGAGCACGCGCTGGGCGACGAGATGGGCGAGCACTACTTCATCACCGACTGGCCCTCGGAGATCAAGCCCTTCTACATCAAGGACCGCGACGACGACCCCCAGCTCTCGACGGGCTTCGACATGATGCACCCCTCGCTCGAACTCGTCTCGGGCGGGCAGCGCGAACACCGCTACGACCGCCTCGTCGAGGGGTTCGAACAGCAGGGACTCGACCCCGAGGCGTTCGAGTACTACACCAAGATGTTCCGCTACGGCATGCCGCCCCACGCCGGCTGGGG
>JBDGST010000035.1:0-14480 GCA_042217365.1 Haloarculaceae archaeon | reverse complement strand
TGATCGCCCAGCGGACCTACGTGGCCGACACCATCGCGCAGGTCAAAGACGAGCGGGGCCTCCCGACGACCGACGAGGAACAGGAACAGGCCGTGATGGACCGGGCCGGCGAGAACGCCGAGCAGTTCGACGTCGACTCCAACCTCGTGAAGGCCATCTTCCGCCTGCTCATCGAACTGAACAAGGTCGAACAGCGGGAGCGCCGGTGAGAGCCGTCTCTCCTGGCCGCTGCTCGGAATGTCACTCCGTCTACCGGTGCTTGGCGCGTCCACCGGGAGAGTGATGGGAATTACTCCTGGCGTTTGCCGTCCGTTTCTCCACCCCGACCGCAGTCGGGCGCTTCGTCGTTCCGTTCGAGGTACTCCTCCAGTAGCTCCTCGTACCGTTCGGCCGAGACCCGCTGACTTACTGCCGATCGTCGAAACCGCGCTCGAATCGAGCGACCCGGGTCGACGACCGGCGTGACAGCCGCTACAGCGATTCGAGCAGGTCCTGGAGGTCGTCCCGGAGATACACCACGGACTCGTAGCGGTCGTCTTTCTCCGTTTCGAGCGCCCTGAGCAGGACGTCGTCGAGTTCGTCGGGAACGTCGGCGTGCTCGCTCGGCGGGGCCGGCGATTCGTGCAACACGTCGTGCATCACCGTCGACGCCGACCCCTCGAACGGCGGGCGGCCGGCGAACAGCGCGTAGAACACCGCGCCGAGCTGGTAGACGTCGGTGACGGCGTCGGGTTCGCCGTACTCGTCCTCGTCGAACTGCTCGGGAGCGGCGTACTGCGGCGTCAGTCCTTCGAGGCTCTGGGAGTGGTCGAGCAACCGCTTCGAGAGTCCCCAGTCGCCGACTTTCGGGACGTCCCACGCGTCGCCGGGCGTCTCCCGGAAGAGGACGTTCGCCGGCTTCAGGTCGAGGTGGGCGATGCCGTCGCGGTTGGCGTGCCAGACCGCCCGCGAGACGCACACCGCCGTCCAGAGCCCCTCGGCGAGGTCCATCTCGCCGACCCGGTCGCCGAGGTGGCCCCCGTCCATGTACTCCATCGCCAACCAGGGGATCGGTCCGCTGTCCCAGTCGTAGACCGTCACGACGTGGTCGTGGTCGTCGACGCGCTGCCAGTGGCGCGCCTCCGAGAGGATCCGCTCGACGGTCTCGGTCTGGAGCGTCCCCTGGATGCGGGGCTCTTTCAGCGCTACCGTCGGTCGCCCCTCGACGCCGGTGGCGACTGCCCGGTAGACGTCCGCGTTCCCGCCCTGGCCGAGCAGGTCCCGCTTCTCGAAGTCGTCGTACGCCAGTTCGACGCCGTCCAGTCCCGGCGGCGTGCTCGTCTCCCCGAGGTCCGGAACCGCTTCCCGCCACTCGCCCGCGCCGTCGACCGGCACGTCGAGTTCGACCCGGTGGGTCTCTCCCGGCCTGACACGGACGGCATCAGTGTCGCTCCCGTCGGTGCCCTCGGCGGCGACGGCGTACCGCCCCGGTTCCAGCCCCTCGAAGGCCACGGTACCGTCGTTCCCGGTTCTGCCATCGTCCACAGCGCTGCCGTCGTCGGCTCTGACCGAGACCGGGACGTCAGTCGCCGGGTCGCCCCCGGCGGTGACCGAGACGGCGATCCGCCCCGGGCTTCGGGGTTCGAGCGCGATCCCGAGGCCCGACGCGTCGAGGTCGAGCGTCCGCTCGGTCGTCCGGTAGCCGTCCTTCGAGACGGCGGCGTCGAGGCGCTCGACGGAGGCCGGGACCGTGAACTCGACGTGGCCGTCGACGTCGGTCTCGACAGTCGCCGTGCGGCCGTCGACCGAAAGTTCGATCGACGCGTCCGGGACCGGGTCGCCCGTCTCGTCGTCGACGACCGTGACCGACACCTTCTGCTCGGTCGGCGCCACGGGGAGCGAGAGTTCGGTGCTGTCGAGAATCTCCGTGTTCACCCGCGTCGACGCGCGCTCGTCGTCGGTCGCCGCCACGACGGTGTAGCGGTCCGGCGGCACGTGCACCACGCAGGACCCGTCGTCGGTCGTCTCCTCGGCTACGGTCTCGCCGTCGCTCGCCCGCCTGACCGTGACCGGAACGGGTACGGTCGCGGGATCGCCCGACTCCTCGTCGGTGACCGCGATCCGGAGCGGTTCCGGCTCTCCGGCGCCGTTCCCGGTGGGGGCAGCGGTGCCGCTCCCGCCGGAACCGGCCGCATCGCTCCCGCTTGAGCCGGTCGCGTCGTCCCGGCCCTCCGGAGGCGGCTGTCCAGTTCGGGCCCTTCGCCCGCCGGTCCTCCCGGCCGTGTTCGAGACGTAAAGGTCATCGAGCGAGCGGGCGCCCAGCCAGAGTTCGACGGCGCCGCCGACAGCCGCTCCCAGCGGGACGGCAAACGCCGCCAGGGAGAGCGGAAGAGACGGGACGAACGCGCCGCCGACGCCCAGGGCCTTCGCCCCTCCGAACGCGACCGGGGTCGCCACTACCGCCGAGGCGGCGAGCCCGGTCAGCACCCTGCTCGGGCCGACGACGAATCCGATCCCGGCGCCGACCCCCGTCCCGAGGAAGAAGATGCCCACCAGGACGGCCAGCGGCAGGCCCGAGGCCACCGGGGGGACCCATATCTGGGCCGTGCCCCCGCCCCCGCTCCCGGACCGGGCCGGCCAGTCCCGTTCTGGAACTACCGTGACAGCCCGCAGTCTGTCGTCGACGCGCAGCAGGAGCGTGCGCGGCTCGTCCGCGACCAGCGGGACAGACCCCTTCGAGACGTTGATCCACCACCGATCGGCCCCGTAATCGACGTCGAAGGGGGCGTCCAGCGCGACGACCCGACCGTCCCGGACGGTCCACGCCCGGACCGAGTCGGGTTCGCTCCCGTCCCCGAATTCGAAGACGAGCGTGCCGTTGTCGAGGCGACGCCGCGTGCGGTCGGGCGTCGTGAGCCCCGGCGTCGCGCCCGACACGAGCGTCGTGCCGTTGCGCAGTATCGTCACCGAGAGGGTCCCGTTGCCGACGACCGTCGCCGGGACGGGGAGGCGGCCGCCCCGTCGGCCGGGCCGGGCCACCGTCACGTTCCGGTAGCTGGCGCCGCCCGCGGAGACCACCAGCGCGTATCGCCGTTCGGGATAGACGAGCGGATGTTCGACGGCGAGTCGACCGTCGACGACCCGGACGGTCGTCGCCGCCGCGGCCGTCGGCGTGAACGTCGTGCTCGTGCTCACGTTCGGCGCGCCGGGATACGGCTGCAGGGTCACCCCCCGGTCCGGTTCCATCCCCCGCACTGCCGTCGGGTCCAGCACGACCGCGGCGCCGTCGGTCCCGAAGCGCAACGTCCCTGTGACGGTCCGCGACCGGTCGCCCTGCCGGACTCTGACCGGGACGTCGCCGGCAGTCAGCCCCGTCGATCGGGAGACCGGGACCGCGAACCGGCCGTCCGCCGTCGTCTCCGCGGGCGCGTCGGCGAGGGTCAGTCGCCGCTCGAACGTGTAGTTGCCCTGGACGAGCGGCGAGTCGTACGCGGGCGCGGTCAGCCGTACCGTGGCCGACTCCACCGGAGGGACGCCGCCCCCCTCGAACGGGTCCGACACCGACCCGAGGACGAGGACGCCGCCGCCGTCACGAAACCGGAGCGAGGCCCGGTAGTCGTTCTCGTCCCCGTTCTGCCGGGACAGTACCTCCAGACCCCCCTCCGCGAACCCCCAGGCGTGCGCGACGGGAACCCGGAGCGTTCCGTTCTGACGTGCCGGTTGCCCGTCGCCGAACACGAACAGCCGGAGGTCCCGCTCGACCGTCTTGCTCCGGTCGGTCGCGAACACCGTGACGCTCGCCCGGTCGAGCGATACGTTCTCGGCCGCGATGGCCGATATCGGGACGGTGAACAGGTACCGGTCTCCCGAGGCCGTGGCTCCCTGGATCGTCGTGCTCCCGTTGAGGCGCTCGACGGTGACGATGATCTCCGCGTCCCCGGCGCCGGTCCCGTCGGGATAGACCGACTGCGCGACGCTGACCGAGAGGTGGTCGCCCGCTCGCCTGACCACGATCGGATCCGCGTTCTCGCTCTGTCGGAGGAGCGAGTCGCCGCTCCCGGACGATCCGACGGTCCCGGTCCCGGTCACGGCTTCGCCCCCATGCGGTGAACCCGCGTCAGAGAGCGCAGCGGCCGTCGGCGCGAGGAGGACCGCCGCGAGCGCGACGGCGACGAGCGCGGTCCGGCGGGCGTTCACAGTATCACCCGGTGGAGGCCGGTCACGAACCCGAGCGCGACGCCGGCGGCGACCAGGCCGAGCGCGACCGCACCCGTCACGACGACGGCCCGCGACGACGGCCGGAAGAGCGTGACCGTGAAGCCGGCGACGGCACCGACCAGCAGCCCGAAAACCCCGGCCAGTCCGCCGACGAACCCGACCGAACCGCGGGCGCTCTCGCTCCCACGGTCGACCGCGGCCAGGTACCGCTGGACGGCGCCGCGGGACTGGCCGAGCGCCGCCGACTGGCGCCGTTCGACCGCCGACAGGGCCGTCGACTGGGCGGCCGTCAGGAACCCGTCGGTCGCGGCGACGTACAGCGTCCGCTGGAGGGCCTCGCCGCTCTCGCGGACTCGCTCGCGGGCCTCGGCGAGCGCGCTCAGGTTCGTCCGGACGCGGCGGGCCGTCGCCGCGCCGACGCCGCCGTCTCCCTCGTCGACCCCGCGGGCGGTCGCGTTGATCGCCGTCGCCGCCGCGTTGACGCGTTCGACGGCGTCGAGGAACCGCCGCTCGGCTCCCCGGTAGCGGTCGGCGACCGTGCGGTTCGGGAACGAGAGGGTCCCCGCGACGAGGGTCGCGTTGACACCCGTCCCGCGACGACCGGTGACCCGCAGCCCCTCCCGGACCGTCCGACCGGCGACCCGGTCGGCCAGGTCGACCGATCCGTTGCCGGTCACCCTCGCGACCCAGGCGTACTGTCGGACCCCGACCGGTTCGACGACCGACCCGTTGGCGAGTCGCCATATCTGCCCGTCCCCGGTCGGGACGACCGTCCCGTCGCCCTCGCAGAGGACGACCTCGATTCGGGACCCGGAATACAGCGCCACCGGCCCCGTCAGCGGTTCGCCCCCCGCCGACGGCAGTCCGACGACCCGGCGCTGGTCGGCCGGGACCTCATCCGCGACGGCCGAACACGCCGCGGCGGGGTCGTTCGCCGCGGCGCTGGCCGGCACCGTCAGGGCGGCCAGTCCGGCGCTCGCGACCGCGATGGCGACCGCCGCGACGACGCCGGCCGCGACGACGCGTCGAGCCATCAGCGTTCCCCCCAGTACATGGCCGACAGGATGACCCCATTGAGCAAGCCGAGACCGGTGCCGATCGCGAGACCGATCGCGGAGACGGCGAGCGGGGAGGTGGCCGCCCTGTCGACAGTCCGCAGGGTCGCTGTCCGCGCCCGGGCCGCGGCGACGGCCGCGTCGAACGAGGCCGCGGGCTCGGCGCCGACGACGGCGACCGCTGTGCAAAACGCTACGCCGACCAGAACGAGCGATGTCGAGCGACGCATGCCTTTCGTTCCCGGTGCGGTTCCGGGCGCGGCGACCGGAACCGCGTCCGTTCAGTTCCCACGACTTGTCCCCAGGGACTTGTAGATTACTCCGAATTCACTCGGGAGAGTCGGCCAGAGGCGCCGCCTCCCGGGCGTTCGGGCGGACGAGAAATCGATGGACAGTCGGGCGTTCACGGGACTGTCGAGAGAAAACGAAGCGCGAAACCGGGCTTCAACAGTCACCCGGGCCGACGTCGGGCGTCGTCAGCGACCCGTTCGCGGTCACGACGTAGCGCCGGTTCGCCGCGACGTCCTCGAAGACGCGCTCGGTTCCGTCCGGCCGGACGACGCGGATCCGCTCGACCGTCGCCGACCCGAGACCGAAGTGGAGCGTCCGCGTCGACTGGGAGAAAAAGCCCGAGCGACTGCTCTGGACGCGGACGGTCGTCCCCTCGCCGGTGACGACCCGGACGCGCGTCCCGACCGCCGTCCCGTCGCCGGCGCGGACCCTGACCTGGACCCAGTTGCCGCCGTCGTCGACGTTCTCGTAGAGCTTGAACCGGTTCGACGTGTCGGCGACCGCGACGTCCCGGTCGCCGTCGCGGTCGAAGTCGAGCGTCGCCAGCCCCCGCCCGTTCGAGGTGACGAGGCCGGCCGCGCTCGCGTTTCTCCGGTCGAACGTTCCGTTCGGGCGCGCCTCCCAGAGCGACGGCCTCGTCTCGACGCCGTCGAACCCGGCCCCCGCGGTCCGTTCGAGGTAGTACTTCGTCGCGTGGAGCACGTCGAGCGTGCCGTCGTTGTCGAAGTCCTCGACGGCCGCCGACCAGCCCCACCCGCCCTCGCGGACGCCGTAGGCGGTCGCGCGCTCGGCGAACGTGCCGTTGCCCCGGTTGAGCAGGAGCGTGTTCCCCCTGTTGCGGACGTTGAGGCCGCTGTTGAGCTCCCAGATCTCCTGGGGGTTCGGGAACTCCACGTTCGTGACGAACAGGTCGAGGCGGCCGTCGCCGTCCACGTCCCGAACGACCGACGCCATGCCGTGGCGGTTCGTCCCCGGGACCGGCCGGCGCTCGAAGGTCCCGTTTCGCCGGTTGACGAGCAGGACGTCCCGGGCGTAGTCGTTTGCGACGTGCACGTCGGGGTAGCCGTCGCCGGTCAGGTCGACGAAACTCGACGCGAGCGACCAGCGGTTCCCGGCGACCCCGGCGCGAACGCGCTCGAACCCGGACCCGGTGTTCTCGTAGAGGAGGTTCGGATAGCCGCCCGTCGCTCCCCCGCTCGCCGACCGGCGGGGCGTGTCCTCGCGCCAGTCGCCGTTCTGGGTCAGGAAGACGTCGAGGTCGCCGTCGCGGTCGTAGTCGGCCGCCGAGGCGCCGGTGCCCCACTTCAGGGCGGCGTCGAACCCGGCGTCGGCCCGGGCGAACTCCCCGCGCTCGTTTTCGAGGAAGACCGGCTCCCCGGTCCGCGGGACCAGGAGCAGGTCGCGCCAGCCGTCGCCGTCGGCGTCGAAGAACAGCGCCGACTTCACCGCGGGGTACTCGCCGTCCGGGAGCGCCCCCGCTCGCTCGAAGCCGGACCCGGTGTTCTCGTAGAGGGTCGGCCCGCCGCCCAGCGCGAGCAGGTCCGGCCAGCCGTCGCGGTCGTAGTCGGCGACCGCCACCGCGCCGTCGTCGCTGCCGTCCGCGGCGCCGGTCGTCTCGTAGTCGAGACCGCACGAGGCGCTCACCTCCCGGAACTGGACGCTGTCGGTCCCGCCGTCGGGCGCGAGCGGGTTGCCGAAGGCGACGGCCGCCGCGCCGGCGACCACCAGCAGGACCGCGAGGCCGACGGCGACGAGACGACCGCGGGGGGCGAGCGCGTCACGGCGGGGGAGCGCTGGCGTCATGGGTGAGGATTCTCGGTCGTGCGCGTAGTCATCGGTCGGGATCCGGGCCCGGGAGCGCCCGGAGCGAACGGGGCGGCATGAGGTAGGTCGCGCGGTTCGTGACGTCGATGAACCCGAGGATGCCGTCGTCTTCCTCGTCGAGGTCGGCGTCCAGGTCGTCGCCGTTCATCGCCTTCCGGACCTCGACGAAGTCCGAGATCCCGCGCTGCCAGGAGTCGAAGTGCAGGCCGGGCTCGTCGGTGATGTCGAAGTCCCGTCGCAGGATCCGCTGGCGGAAGTCCTCGTCGCGGGCGCGGGCGACCTTCTGTCCGTGGCCGACCACGCCCTCCTCGCGGGCGTACTCGCCGGCGTTCTCGGCGATCGCCTCGGTGACGCCGCTGGCCGACGCCAGGTCCTCGCCGACCTCGCCGACCTGTTTCGAGGTGTGTTCCGTGCTGAACATCCGGCGGGTCCGCTCGCCGTGGTCGCGGTCGTACCACGCCGAGAGGTCGTGTTCGAGCCGCGACACCTGCATCGTCGTCCCGCCGGCGAACGGCCCCTCCCGGATCGTGACGCGGTCCTCCGTCGGGAGCGTGTCGCCGTAGCCGCTCTTGAACCCCATCGACAGCGGCGCGCTGTCGGGGATGGCTTCCTCGTCGTACTTCTGTGCGGGCTGGCCCCGCCCGAAGAAGCCGGTCCGGCGCTCGGCGACCTCGAACAGCCCCGACAGGTCGCCCTCGACGGCGACGCCGTTGATCTCGTCGAGTTCGCCGGCCAGCGCCCGCTCGACCGCCAGCAGTATCGACCCGTACCCGCTCCCCACGTGGAGGACCGCGTCGTAGTCGTCGGCGGTCGCTTCGGTCTCCCCGAGTTCCGCCAGGAGGTCCCCGGGGTGGGGGAGGTCGATATCCGGGGGCAGGTCGGCGTCGAACCGGTCGAAGTACGCCGGCGAGTAGCCCACGGCGAACAGCAGGCCCTCGTGCTGGACGGCGCTCGACTGGCTGCCGACCCCCCGCTGGTAGGCGCGCTCCAGCGTCCGGAAAGCCCGTTCTACCCGCTCCCGGGCGCGGTCGGTCGGCGGGACCGGGCCGGTGTACCGGAGCAGCAGCATCGCCTGGTGCTGGGGGAGGACCGTGTTGCCGAACCGGTCGAGGACGAGGTAGTCGGTCCAGGCGTGCTGGCGCTCGGGGAGCGTCGAGAGGTCCGACGGCCCCCGCGGGAACGAGCGTTCGGTCGGCGTGCTCGCGCTGGCGCCCTCGCGGTCGAGACAGGCCGCGAGGCCGCTCGCGCCGCCGATCGCGACGGCCGCGCGGACCATCTGCCGGCGGGTGAGTCTCCCCTCGTCGTCTCGGTCGCGGCCGGGTGACCGGTCGCCGCTCCGTGGCCGGTCGCCGCCGTTCGCGTGGGGGCAGGGCACGGCGTTCACTCACCCCCCTCAGGCGGTCGGTCCCCGACGGACGGCACGCCGGCCGGCACGCCGTCCGGGGCCGCGCCCGGTGAGCGAGCGACCGGTACTTCGGGAGTGCTGTCACCAACCCGAGGCCTGCCCGCCCGGGCTCCGGGAGTACTGTTCGCGCGCGTTTCCGTCGTGGTGTCGGTCGGTCGGTGTCTCATGGGTTCCACTCCTCGCGGATCGGTTCGACCGCTTCCGGTCCGAACAGGTCGGGCGTTCTGCCGGCGGACACGCCGTGGTCGGTCGGTTCGAGGCCGAATACCGCCCGGATGAAGGCGAACGGCGCGCCCGCGCTCCAGGCCTGCGGGACGCACGACGAGGGGTACGGAACCGGCCCGAACTCGTCGTCGAACCCGCAGAACACCTCGGGGATGCGGTCCTCGTCGAACCCCGTGCTGGCGTCGAGGACGCCCCGGGCCAGTCGCTCGGCGTCGTCGCCGAAACCGTAGCGGGCGAGGCCGAGCGCCGCCAGCGACGTGTCGTGGGGCCAGACGCTCCCCAGGTGGTAGGAGACGGGGCTGTACCCCGCGGCGGTCGACGCCATCGTCCGGAGGCCCCACCCGGAGAACAGCGCGTCGGACAGCAGCGCGTCCGCGACCGCCGGGGCGCGCTCTTCCGGAACGACGTCCGCCCACAGGCAGTGCCCGACGTTCGACGTCAGCGTCGGAACCACGCGGTCGTCGCCGGCCACGGCCACCGCGTAGAACTCCCGGTCGGGCAGCCAGTAGGCCGACTCGAACGCCGACTGCAGGTCGTCGGCCTCGTCCCGGAGGCGGCGCGCCCGTTCGGCGTCGTCGAGGGGGCCCGCGTACAGCTCCGCGGCGTCCCGGAGCGCCCGGTAGACGTACCCCTGGACCTCGACGCTGGCGATCGGCGGGTCCGCCAGTTCGCCGTCGGGGAACTGGACCGCGCCGGGCGTGTCCCGCCACCCCTTGTGGAGGAGCCCCCCCGCCTGCGACTGCTCGTAGTAGAGGAAGGGGTCGTCGTTCGCTCCCCGCGCCGCGTCGATCCACGACAGCGCCGCGTCGAGCGCCCCGGCGAGTTCCGAGACGAGCGCGTCGTCGCCGGTCCACCGGCGGTACTCGGCGAGCAGCACCACCCACAGCGGCGTCGCGTCGACCGACCCGTAGTACGGCGTGTGGGGGATGGCGCGCTTCGCCGCGAGTTCGCCGTCGCGGATCTCGTGGAATATCTTCCCGGGCGCTTCCTCCCGCTGCTCGTCGGTCGCCGTCCCCTGGTGGGCGGCGAGATAGCGCAGCGTCCCGGCAGCCAGCGACGGCGCCACGTGCAGGGTCTGGTAGGCCGTGATCAGCGAGTCCCGGCCGAACGGCGTCGCGAACCACGGCGTCCCCGCGAGCGGCACGAGCCCGTGGTCGGTGTCCGTGGTCAGCGCCGCGAGGTCGTCGCCGGCGCGCTCGAACACCCTGTCGTAGCCGTCCCGTCCCGTCGACACCGACGGGATATCGAAAGCGCTCGACGGCGAGACCGCGCCGGGACCGACGCGGGCGGGCGACTCCGGTGACGCGCCGTCCTCGACCCGCGGGACGACGCTGTACTCGACCGCCGCTGTCTCCTGGGAGCCGACGGACATGTCGAACTCCGCGCGGCCGGACTCCAGGGCCGCCGGGGAGCGGTCGAAGGCGACGGTCGTCCCCCGGCGGACCGTCTCCCCGTCCGCCGCCTCGAACGCGTACTCGTACCGGACCGACCGGTCGCCGACGCGCGTCGCCACGTCCCGGTCGGGCGACGCCGAGAACCCCCGGACCTCGAACACGTCCGCGAAGTCGGCGTCGAACGTGACGACGAGTTCGGTCTCCAGCGGCGACGCGGCGTGGTTGGTCACCGAGAAGCGGCCGGCGAGGCCCTCTCCCTCGGCGACGACCTGGGTTCCGACCACCACGAGGCCCGTCCGCTTCGGGCCGGGGTCGTCGACCCGGTTGACCGTCGAATCGAGGGTGGCGGCGACGACGGTCCGGCGGTTCGACGCCGGGAGGTCCCGGCCGATAGCGTCGACGTCGGCCCCGTCGACCGACGCCGACAGCGCCGACAGGTGGCGGGTGTCCCGGTGGAACAGGCCGCCGTCGGTGCCGGCCGCCACGCCCGTCCGGTCGGACTGCGTGACGAACAGCGTGCGGCCGTCGACGAGGACGTCCCGGGTCATCGCCCGTCCCTCCCGACGGATCGCCGGTCGGCCCGGCGCCGGTCAGTCGGCACGCGCGGTCACCCCCAGGCGGTCGGCGAACGACTTCGGCGCGTCCAGTTCCGCGAGCGCCTCGCCGAGCAGGTCGCGCATCCGGGAGGCGACCGCCGGTCTCTCGGCTGCGACGTCCTCCCGCTGGCCGGGGTCGGCCTCGACGTCGAACAGCAAGGGGTCGGGGTGGCGCCGGACAGCCTCGCCCTCGAAGCGCCAGACCGGCGCGTCGGCGTACGGGAGAAACCGGCCGGCCTCGGCGTCGGGTTCGGGGGTCCGCGGGTGGAACACCCCGCGCGGGTTCAGCATCTCGGTCGAGTGTGCCAGCGCCGGTTCGGCCGGGTCGCACGGATGCAGGTACGTGTACCGGCCGTCGGTGACGCAGGCGCCCGACCCCCACTCGCCGTACAGCGCCCACCGGCGGTGGGGGGCGGCGTCGTCGTCACCCCCGGTAGCCGCCGCCCCTCCGGAGCCGTCGCCGGGCGTCAGGAACGGCAGGAGGCTCCGGCCGTGCGGGTGGTCGCCCGCCGACCGGGCGTCCAGCAGGTCGAGCAGGGTCGGGTGGAGGTCGACCGCGGCCGTGAGGTCGGTGACGCGGCCGCCGTCTCCCGCCGGGTGGTGGACGAGAAGCGGCGTCCGCGCGAGGACGTCGTACATCGGCATGTGGACCTTGCCGACGTGGCCGTGGTCCCCGAGCGAGTAGCCGTGGTCGGACGTGACGACCACGGCCGTCTCGTCCCAGAGCCCGCGGTCGTCGAGCGCGTCCAGCAGGGTCCCGAACCACCGGTCGACCATGGTGACCTTGCCGGCGAACTGCGACCGGGCGAAGGCGAGTTCGCGCTCGGTGATAGCGCCCTGACCGCCGTCGACGCGACCCCACCGGGGCCAGAACGACAGGTCGGGGTCCCGCGGGTCCTCGTCGGTGTACATCGAGGCGTACGGCTCCGGGCAGTGGAACGGCTGGTGGACGTCGAAGCTGTCGACGTAGCAGAACCAGTCGTCCCAGTCGGCGGACGCGACGAACGCCGCCGCGTCGGAGAACACCTGCGGGGCGAAAAAGTCCGTCTCGTCTTCCTCGTCGAACCCCGCGACGTTGCGGGCGTACTGCGCGCGGTCCACGAACCCGACGCCGTCGGCGCTGGTGGCCGCGGCCTGGGCGAGGAGGCGCTCGTCCGGCGCGCGCGGGGACGCCTGCCAGGCGTCGAACTCGTGGCCGCGGACGAACTCGAAGGCGTTGTAGTCCTCGTAGTAGCCGGCCGCGCCGTGCTGGAAGTAGTGGTAGTGGTCCGTCACGAGTCGCGTGAACGTCCCGGTCGTCCGGGCCGCCCGCGGGACCGTCACGTCGAACGGCTCGATCGGCCCCCACCCGCGCCAGGGGAACTCCTGCACCCCGGCGAGCCACTCCCGGCGGGTCGGCATGCAAAAGAGGCTCCCGGCGTAGTGGGTGTCAAACACCGTCGCCCGGCCGGCGAACCGGTCGAGGTTCGGCGTCGCGACATCGTAGTCGAGCGGGCGGGGCCGGTCGCGGTACGCGCCCAGGAAGTCACGGCGGAGGCTGTCGATGGAGACGAGCAGGACGTTCACGACCGGCCACCTCCCGGCCGCTCGAAGGGTACCGTCACGCCACCTCACCTCCGATCCGTTCGCAAAGGGTCCGGTGGGATCCGGCAGTCACGACCGCCCCGTCGACGACGAGAAACGGCGTGTCACGACAGGTGCCACACCGCTCCAGGCACGGATAGGCCCGCGTCTCAGTGGGGAGCGCCACGACGCCTTCCCGGGCGTCACCCGCCACGTTCGCCACGCAGTACTCCACGACGTCGGTCCCACTCTCGCCGGAGGCGTCGGCCCCACTCTCGCCGGAGGCGTCGGCCCCACTCTCGTCGGAGTCGCCCGCCCCACTCTCGCCGGAGTTGACGGCCCGAGGCTTTACACGCCCGGCGGGCGAGCGTCGGGACGAGTCACCATGGCCGACCCGGAGGGGGCCCTCGACAGACTGGGCGAGGACGACCGCGAGGACGTCAGCGTCCGCCGGCGGACGCTCGAACTGCTCTGTGCCCGCCGGGCCGCGGTCACCGTCGGGTTCGTCCTCTCGGGGATGATGTTCTTCGCGTCCCTCTCGCTGGTCCTGTTCGCCGACATCTCGGCCGAATCGGAGGTCATCGCGCTGGTCGACCTCGCGATCACCGGGGCGCTCCTCGCCGCGACCGCGTTCGTCCTCCGGCTCTGTCGGCGGCTCAGAGAGGGTGACGGGATCGAGTAGCGGCCGGTCGTTACACATCCGGCTCACCCCCACCGTCCGGAGCGGCCGCACCCGCGTCACCGTCACTCCCCTCGCTCGCCGCGGCAACGCCGGGGAGCGGGTCGCTCTCCCAGTAGGGGTGGGCGTCGTCGACCCGGTAGCAGGCCGCGCCGTGCTCGTCGCCGACGTCGAGCAGTTCGGGGCGCTCCCCGACGCAGTACTCGCGGGCCTCGGGACAGCGCGTGTGGAACCGACAGCCCGACGGCGGGTCGACGGGGTCGGGGATGTCGATCTCCCGGACCGGTGGCTCCGTGATCTCGCCGTGTTTGACCTCCAGCTCCGGCGTCGCCCACTTGAGGACCTTCGTGTAGGGGTGTTGCGGGTTCGCCAGGACCTCGTCGTACGGGCCGACCTCGACGACGTGGCCGAGGTACATGATCGCGATCCGGCCGTCCGCGCGCCCGGCGAAGTAGCGGGCGTTCGAGAGGTTGTGCGAGATGAACAGGAAGGAGGTGTCGAACCGCTCCTGGAGTTCGAGCATCAGGTCCATCATGTCGACGCGCAGCGAGACGTCCAGCGCCGAGACCGCCTCGTCGGCGAGGATCAGGTCCGGTTCCATCAGCAGGCTCCGGACGAGCGCGATCCGCTGTTTCTCGCCGCCGGAGAGCTGATGTGGGTACCGGTAGGCGTAGTCGCTCGCCGGCGTCAGCCCGACCTCCTCGAGCATGCCGAGGATCGTCGCCTCCTTCTCGTCGCGGGAGAGCCCCGACCGCCACCGGTCGAGCGGCTGGCGTAGCGTCGTCAGCACCGTCTGGTTCGGGTTCAGCGAACTCCCGGGGTCCTGGTGGATGATCTGTAGCGACCGCCGGATCTCACCGTACGGGACCGCGACGTCGCCGGTTCCGTCCTTGGCGTCCCAGATGTCCTGGCCCCGATACTTGACCGACCCGCCGGTCGGGCGCTGGAGCCCGATGGCCGCCTTCCCGAGCGTGGTCTTGCCACAGCCCGACTCGCCGATGACGGCGACGACGTCGTTCTCATGGACGTCGAGCGAGACGCCGTCGACCGCCCGGACGTGCTCGCTCTCGCCGAACAGGTCGAGGATCCCCCGCCGGTTCTCGAAGTGGACCTCGACGTCCTCCAGCGAGACCACCGCGTGCTCCGCGTGGGCGTCGGTCGCGGTCCCGCCGTCGCCGTCTCCACCCGTCGCAGTCTTGCGGTCGCCCGCCGGACTCATCGTCCACCCCTCCGTTCCCCGCGGTCGGTTCC
>JBDGST010000155.1:0-14617 GCA_042217365.1 Haloarculaceae archaeon | reverse complement strand
GCTTTACGTGACGCCAAGTTTCACAAATACTTTTCTTCACAGGCCCGGACGGTGCCGCTGGTTCCCCGGATTCGAACGCCGACGTCGTGCCCGTCGACGGCGTCGACGCAGGCGAGCACCGCCCGGGCGCGGTCGACTTCGCCCCGGCGCGTTCGAACGATCGCGTGTCCACTCCCGTCGTCGAACGCGAAGTCGACGACCGAGAGGTCGACCGCCGCGCTCCCGACGTCGCCCACGAGGTTCTGGGCGGCGAACCAGCAGGCCCGCTGGAAGTCCCGCTCCGAGACGTCGGCGGCGGGCCAGCCCGCCAGTTCGACGGCGAGGTACCGCCACCGCTGGCGGAGGTGTTTGGGGAGGTGTTTCACACCACCGGTCTGCCGCGGGAGGGTGAAAAACCCACGGAAACGCCCCGAGTTCGGTCCCGAGCGACGCGGACGAGACGAAACGGGGGCCGATAGCGGGGATTCACAAGGGCGGGTGACCCAGTCGGGGTCATGGAGCGACGACAGCTGTACGGCGGGGTGGTCGCGCTCGCGGGGTCGGTCCTGGCCGCGATCCAGGTCGTCCACGCCCTGGAGCGGACCGACAGCGGCGTGGTCGCGGCCGTCGACGGACTGCCGATGACCGCGGTCGCGCTCGCCCTCGCGTTCGCCGGGACCCGGCTGGCCCGGGACGGACAGTTCGAGCCGGACCTCTCGCGCGTCCTCGGGTGGACGGTCGGGGGAACGATCGTGTTCGTCTCGTTCGCTGCGCTCACCCTGTTCGCCGACGCCGCCACGACCGGCCGGCTCGTCGGGGCGAAGTACCTCGCGGTCGACAACCTCACCATGGGTGCGACGGCGGGGATCCTCGTGGGGCTGTACGACGCCCGGAGTCGCCGGCGGTTGCGACAGCTCGAAACCGAGCGCGACAGGGTCGGTTCGTTCGCCAGCAAGGCCGCGGACCTCAACAACTACGGGCGCGCCATCTCGCAGTGTGACTCGGTCGCCGGCGTGAGCGCGTTCAGTATCGAGGCCGTGTCGAGCCTCCTCTCGGTCGACGACGCGGCCTTCGTCGAAGTCATCGACGGGGAAGTCCACGTCGTCGACAACACTATCGTCGACATCGACCGCGAGACGGTCGAGGCGCTCGTGACCGTCGCGCTCGACCAGGAGGCGGGAACCGTCGACGTCCACGACGAATCGCCCGTCCCGCTGGAGCGCGACGTCGGCGGGGTCGTGACGATCCACGTGGCCGACGAACCGGAATCGTCGGTCGCGATGGTCGCGCTCACTGACGCCGCCGACGGGATCGAAGACACCGACCGCCAGCTCCTCGAACTCCTCGTGTCCCACGCCGGGACCGCGCTCGACCGCATCGACGCCCGCGGCACCGCCTGATACGGATCGCTGTCAGTCATTACCGGATCGACCGCACGACTGCGTGCGGTCGTCCCGGTAAATCGTTACAGCGATCCGTATGATCCCGGGGTCGAGTCCCCGGTCCCGCCGATCCCCGGGGTCGAGTCCCCGGTCCCGCCGATCCCGGTCGTTCCCAGTCCGTCGGTCGCGTTCAGGACTCGTCCCGGGGCTCGTCGCGCTCGCCCAGGTAGACGCCGGGTTCGACGAACGAGTCGCTCGCACGCTCGCGGTTACGTTCCGCGAGGCGCCCCCACTCTTCGAGGCCGGACGCCGTCCAGTCGGCGTCGAATCCGAGGGTCTCGCCCACTGCGACGAGGTCGCGCCGGGCGCGCACCCGGAGGTGGCTCGACGGATCGGCGCTCACGACGTGCGGGACGTCGTACTCGGTGACGACGTCCCGGAGCTTCCGGAGGTCCCGGAGCGCCTGGACGCGTTCGCCACCACTTGACCGGAGCACGCGCCCGAGGGAGAACTCGACGCGGACGGCGTTCTCGACGGCCGCCTTCGCGAGGACGTGGTTGAAGTCGCCGTCGCCGGACATCGGGTGCGCGAGGACGTCGACCGCCGGTTGCTCGACCGCGAAACGGTTGATAGCCGGGGTCCCGCCGTGAACGGCGACGACCGTCCTGTCGTCGCGGTGGTTGCCCACGAACCCGCTGGCCCGCGAGGGGTCCTCGGCGCGTACCTCCACCCCCCGGACAACGTCGACGCCGTACTCGTCGGCTATCGCGCCGGCGTCGTAGTCGGCGAGCGCGTCCCCGTGGTTCCGGACGACGACGCCGTCGAACCCGTATTCCGCGGCCGTCAGCGCCATGCGTGCGACGGTGGCCTCCCCGTCGGGACGGGCGTGGACGGCTTCGTACATCAGACGCCCCCGGAGAGAACGGCCCCGACGGAGCCTCGCCGGTCGGTCATCCCAGGTCCTCGAACAGTTCCCGGGCGTTCGCGACGGCTTTCTCGTGCTTCGCCGGGTAGGCTTCGACCTTCGAGCGGAACGTGATGCCGTCGCCCCGTCGCACCTCGCCGCGGAACGCCGCCTGCTTGTCCAGCGTCAGGTAGAACGCGCAGTTGTCGTCGACCCGGTCGTCGAGTTCCGAGACGACGGCGTCGAGGTCGTCGAGACCGCCCAGGACGTCGAGCACGGTCCGTACCTCGTCGGCGCGCTCGACCCTGGCCGAGAGGACGACGATCCGGTCGCCGTGGTGGCCCTCGGACTCGGCGCGCTCGATCTCGAAGTCCTCCGGCAGAAACGTCCGTAGCGCCGTCTCGACCCGCTTCTCGTCCTCAGTCGCGTAGCAGAACGCCCGGAGATCGACGTAGTGAAGCGGGACGGACGGCAACGCGGCTCACTCCTCGTCGTCGGCGTCCTCGTCGTCGGCGTCCTCGTCGTCCGCGCTCTCCTCGTCGGCTTCTCCGACTGAGTCGGCCTCGACAGCTTCGAGAGCGTCTTCCGAGACGCCGGCCTCCTGGCCCTCGTCGAAGCTCACGGTGTAGTTCTCGTCGCCGAACATCGTCTTCATCACCTGCGTGATCTCGCCCTCTTCGCCGTCGAACTCGCTGTGTTCGTCGTGCAGAACGACGCTATCGCCCTCTTCGAATGACATGGACGCCGGTACTCGACCGCCGGACAAAAAGGGACTGATTCGGTCTCCGCGAAGCCCCTATTCGCCCGGTTCCTCGGGAACGTCCTCGACCCGCGAACCGCCGTCGGTCGCGAGAGGGCGGGCTGCCGTCGCCTGTTCGGATGCTCCGGCCGCGGTCTGGTCGGAGGGTGCGACCCGCTGCTGGCGCTCGAACAGTTGCGCCAGCGGCGCGACGGTTCGCTCGTCGTGGGCGGCGGGGTCGAGGTGAGCGTGGACGTGGACCCCCGACCCGCGGCACTTGCCGATGACCGCGTGGAGGTACCGGAACACGCGCTCGGTCTCGGCGTACTGCAACAGCGTCGAGAGCGACCCGAGACAGACCGCCGAACACGAGTCGTCGGCGTGCGCGTCGAGCCACGCGGTCACCGCCATCCCGACCCCGGTCACGTCCGCCGGGTCGGAGACGACCCGGACCGCCCCGTGGTCCGCGTACTCGTTCTCCCGCGCGGTCGGGCCGACGCAGACGAACGCACCGGACGCGACGGCGGCCGCCCGTTCTTCGAGCGCCGCCGTCCGCCGCTCGACCGGGTCCCGGTAGAGGACCGACAGCGTGTGCGTCGGGTCGTTCCCGGCGGTCAGGTGGTCGAGGCAGGCCTCGTCGTCGCCGCCCATGGTCGGTTCCAGGAAGAGGACCGGACCGTCACCGCCGTCTCCGGTCCGCTCGCGGGTCGTCACCAGGTCTCACCTCGCTGGAGCGCGTCGTTCGACGGTTCGTCCATACGGGAACAATTCGGAAACGACAGCATAAGCACCCGTCAGACGCGCGTCGTTCGCCGGTCGTCGGGCTGACAATCGCCGGACCCGGAACCGGCGGTCGGTCTACTCGGGGCCGAACTCCTCCCCGTCGCGGGCATCGGCGCGCTTTCGCCGGATCGCGGCGCGGGCGTTGCCCGCGTCGTAGCCGAACAGCACCCGCTCGGCGTACGCCTCGACCACCTCGGTCGCGTGGAGTAGGTCCTCGACCTCGACGTCGACCGCGTACAGTTCGACGGCGAACGGGGCGTCGAGTTCGTCGGCGAACCCGCTCGCGAGCGCTTCCAGCCAGTAGGTCGTCCCGTAGGCCGTGTCGTACAGCGGGACGACGAACTCGTCGACGTAGTCGGCGAGCGCGTCGAGGTCCAGCCCCGAACGCCGGTAGACGTGCCCGGGATAGGGGTCCGGGTAGACGGTGAGGTACAGGTCGCCGGGGACCCGCTCGCGGGCCTCGGCGACGAACTCCTCGATGACGCCCGCTCGCCACTCGTACCAGTCGGTCGCGTCGCTGTCGGCGAACCGCGCCTCGCAGCGGTCGCAGTGACAGTACTCCTCGCGCGGGAAACCGACGTCGTCGAGGCGGACGTCCGGGGTCTCGGCCGCCGCGTCCGAAACCATCTCCAGTAGCCCCTCCCGGTAGTCGTCGCGGGTCGGACAGACGTACGACCAGTCGAAGTACCGGCGCTCCCGGGTCGCGCGCTCGCCAGTCTCGCTCACGGGAACCAGGTCCGGTTCCTCCTCCGCGGCCGCGGTGTCGCCGAAACACGAGATCATGTTGACCCCGTCCGGGACGGGTTCGGAGGCCCGGCCGGTGACGTCTTTGGCCTCGTAGAAGCCCACGTCGAACTCCGGCCAGGAGAGTTCCTCGGCGTTCCGCGTGACGACGCCGTACATACCCGTGACTGGGCGTCGGTGGGGGTAAGTGGTTCGGAAAGCGGGGACCCCGAGACCTCGGCCGGGCAGTTCGGGCGGAACGCGCGGAGCGGCAGGGCGCGGGGACCGGAAAACCCCGTCCGGGGACGCGGGCCCGCGGCGAACCGGGGCGGCGAAGGAGTGTGTTTGACGGCGCTACTCGGAGGCCACAGTCTTGTACGCGAGCACGACCGCGACCAGGGCGACGATCAGGAGGATCGATTTCTTCGACATCGGTCGGATTGACGACCGGGGGAGCTGAATCTTTTCCGGTGACAGGTCCTCTCGGCTGGCCGTGTCAGTCCACGTCGATGTGGTCGGCGATGTTCTCCCGGACGATAGTGTCGCAGTAGCGACAGCGGATCCCGTCGTCGAGGACGTCGAACCGGGACTCGACCGGTTCGTCCTCGGTGGTGATGCAGTGGCGGTTCGGACACGAGAGAACGCCGACGACCTCCTCGGGGGACTCGACCACGTGCTTGTCGACGACGTCGAACTCCCGGATGATGTTGATCGTCGCGGCCGGCGCGATGAGCGAGATGACGTCGAGCTCCTCCTGGCTGAGCTCGCGGCCCTCGACCTTGACGATGTCCTTGGTTCCGAGGCGGTCGCTCGGGACGTTCATGACCACGCTGACGGTGTCGTCGCTGTCGGCGTCGATCCCCAGGATGGCGAGGACGTTCAGCGACTGGCCGCCGGCGATGTGGTCGATGACGGTGCCCTGGCGGATCTTGTTGACGCGGAGTTCGTGGTCGCTCATCGCTCACCCTCCAGGACGAGGTCCAGCAGCGCCATCCGGACCGGGACGCCGTTGTGTGCCTGCTTGAAGTACTTCGCGTGGTCGGTCTCGTCGAGGCCGTAGGCGATCTCGTCGACCCTGGGAAGCGGGTGCAGTACCGTCAGGTCGTCCCGCGCCGCGTCGAGCGTCTCCGGGCCGATCTGGTACTGGCCGGCCACGGCGCGGTACTCGCTCTCGTCGGGGAACCGCTCGCGCTGGATGCGGGTCACGTAGATGACGTCGAGTTCCGGAAGCACCGCATCCAGGTCGGTGTGCTCGCGTATCGCAGCGCCCTCCTCGTGGAGGTCGTAGCGGACGCCCCGGGGGAGCTGCAGGCTCTCGGGACTGATGAAGTGCTGGCGCGCGTCGAAGTTCGTCAGCGCGTGCGCCAGCGAGTGGACCGTCCGCCCGTACTTCAGGTCACCCATGATCCCGATCGTCAGGTCGTCGAACCCGGCCTCCTCGCGGATGGTGTAGAGGTCGAGCAGGGTCTGTGTCGGGTGCTGACCCGCCCCGTCGCCCCCGTTGATGAGCGGAACGTCGACGTACTCGCTGGCCATCTTCGCCGACCCCTCGCTCGGGTGGCGCATGACCAGCGCGTCCGCGTACCCTTCGACCACCCGGACCGTGTCCGCCAGGCTCTCGCCTTTCTTCACGCTGGAGGACTCGACGGTCCCCATGTCGACGACGTCGCCGCCGAGCCGCTTCATCGCGGCGGTGAAACTCATCTTCGTCCGCGTGCTCGGCTCGAAGAAGAGCAGCCCCAGGAGCGCGTCCTCGCGCCGGTCCACCCACGCCGACGGGTCGGCCGCGATCTCGGCCACGCGGTCCAGCACCTCCTCGATGTCGGCCCGCGACAGCTGTTTCGCACTGATGATGTGGTCGTGACGCATCGTTGGATACCCTGACCCCCTCGGTCTTGAAACTCCCGACACCACCCCGCCGGGCGCGCCGAACTCCGCTCGCCGACGGCCCCGTCGCGGGCCCGAGCGTTCGAGTACCGCGGGAGCCCCAGCGTTCAAGTACCATCGCCCGGCCACCGCCGCCATGCTCGCGATCGTCGGCGGAAAGGGCGGCTGCGGGAAGACGACCACTGCGCTCGGCCTCGCCCGGGCGCTGGCCGCGGCCGGCGACTGCCCGCTCGTGGTCGACGCGGACTGTGACATGCCCAACCTCCACACGATGGCGGGGGCGCCCCGGTCGCCGGGGGTCGGCGCGCTGGCCGAGGGCGCCCCGGTCGCCGACGCCGTCCACCACAGCGGCGAATTCCCGGGAGTCGAAATCGTACCCGCCGGCGCTGCGACCGGCGCGGTCGGGTCCGTGACGCTGCGCCGGATCGAACGCCAGCCGCGGCCGGTCATCGTCGACTGCCCCGCGGGTGCGACCGACGCGGTTGCCGCCCCGCTTCGCGTCGCCGACGGCGCTCTCGTCGTCTCGACGCCCGAGCGGCCCTGTCGGGTGGACGCGGCCAAGACCGCCCGCATGGCTCGGTCGCTCGGCGCCGAACTCAGGGGTGCAGTCCTCACGCGCGCCCCTCCAGACGGGGCACACCGCGTGCCGCCGCTCGACGGGGAGTGTCCGGTCCTGGCGACCGTTCCGGACTGTTCGGGCGGCGTTCTGGGAGACCCCGTCGGACGGAGGGCGTACGAACGGCTTGCAGCGCGGCTGGACGAGCGGAATATTTAATCTGGTGGGTTAGTATAGTTCCGACACGATGGTGAACCGGCTCCACACGGGGATCGACGTACTCGACCGGAAGCTCGGGGGTGGGATCCCCGAGGGGAGCCTGGTCGCGCTCTGCGCGTCGCCGGCGAGTCAGGCGGAGCTGTTTCTGTACGAACTCACCGCGACGAGGGGGACGCTCTATCTCTCGCTCGACAGAACGGCCCAGTCAGTCAACGCCAGCATCGAGCAGACGCCGGCGAACACCGGCGACCCGACGGTCCGGCACATCTCCGGCGAGGCGCCGCTGGACAACGCCGGCAAGCTCGTCAGCGCGCTGCCGGAGACGTCGAACCTCATCATCGACCCGCTGGACGTGCTGGAGGAGCAGGAACCGCCCTCCCGGTTCCGGAGCTTCATGAACGACCTCCAGAACCACCTCGTCAACACCGGCAGTCTGGGCGTCGTCCACTGCCTCGACGGGCGATCGGTGCCGCCGCTCCGGGACAGCACCGAGCACTTCGCCGACGTCGTCTTCCAGCTGGATACGACGACGTCGAACGACGAGGTCGAGAACAAGCTCGCTATCCCGAAGTTCCGCGGCGGTCGCGCGCCCAACGACATCATCAAGCTCGACCTCGTGGAGGAGGTTTCCATCGACACCAGCCGCGACATCGCCTGACGGCCGCTTTTCGTGTGCTCCGCGCCCTCCGAGCGGGATACGTCGATCGAGAGCACGTGGTCCGGGAAAACGTCGACCCTGCCCAGCGGCCACGTTGGGGGAAACCCGCTCACCTCGGCGAGCCCGGGTCGCGCTCGTGGAAACCGGGATCTCGTTCGGTGAAACGCGGCAGTCCGAATCGGGCAGTAGTCGCGGCCTCGGCGACGGAGAAACCGGTCCTCGACGCCGGCTGGATCGGACCCGACTACCCGTCGACGTCGCCGAGTTCGTCGACGATCTCCTCGGCGTCGATGTCCTCATCTTCGAGGGCTTCTTCGAGGTCGCCACCGCCGCCGCCCATGCCGCCCATCATACCGCCCATGCCGCCCATCATGCCCATGCCCTCGCCGAGGGTCTCCTGGACGATGACGCGGTCGACCCCGAGCTGGTCGACGAGCTGCTGGGCGATCTGCTGTTTGCCCATCATCCACTGCTGGTTCATCGTCAGCTGGGGCGTCGCCTCGATGTACAGCGTCTCCTTCTCGACCTCGACGGTCTCGTACTCGGGCTCGGCCTCCTCGTCCGCGTCGCCCGCTTCGCCCTCCTCGGCGGCGTCGTCTTCCGCTTCGGGTTCGGCCTCGTCGGGCTCGACGAGCTGTTCCTCCTCTTCGATTTCGGTCTCGAACCAGAGGTCGAGTTCCAGGTCGAGGAACACGTCGATGAGCGCCTGGGCCTTGGCCTCGCGGTCCTCGACCTGGTCGAGGATCTCGTACTCGTACTCGATGTCCTCGCCGGCGAGCGGGTGATTGAAGTCGACGCGGGCGCGGCCGCCGATGATCGTCTCGACGTGGCCGTGCTCGCCGTCGATGTCGACGTGGGCGCCGGGGTAGCGGTCGTCCTCGGGGATCCGGTCGGCGCTCACCGTCCGGACCTGGTCGTCCTCGAACTCGCCGAACGCCTCGGTCGCGGGGACGGTGACGGTCCCCTTGTCCCCGACCTCCTTGCCGAGGATGTCCTCTTCGACGGGCGGGAACACGTGGCCCTCGCCGAGGACGATCGTCCGCGGCGCGAACTCCTGGTCCTCGCCGACGCCCTCTTCCTCGGCGACCTCGGGGTCGGTCGTGTCCACGAGGTCCCCGCCCTCGACGGTGCGAGCGGTGTAGCCCAGGCGGACGAACGCGCCCTCCTGGAGCCCCCCGGCGGACTCGGTCTCGGACTCCTCGTCGGCGGACGCCGACTCGGTCGTCTCGGCCTCATCGGCCTCGGGGGCCGTCTCCTCGACGTCTGGGGCGTCGCTCTCGTCCGTCGCGTCCTGCTCGGCCTCGTCGGCCTCGGACTCGTTACTCATACCCGGAACGACTGGCGTTGCACTCTTAAGCACAACGTTTCGCCACGCGCGAGCGCCGGCCCCCGACTTCCCGCGACCGCGGTCTCCGGATCCCCTCCGCCGCCCCAAGCGGTCCCCTTATCACGGTCGACGGCCCAGCGTCCGGACATGTACGAAGTCGAGGTGAAGGTGCGCGCCACCCACGAGGCCGTCCGCGAACGCCTGCGGGAGGCCGGAGCCGACCCGGCCGGATCTGTCGTCCAGGAGGACACGTACTACGACGCGCCCCACCGTGACTTCGCCGAAACGGACGAGGCGCTCCGCGTCCGGACCGAACGGCGCGACGACGAGGCGACGGTCGCCCTCACGTACAAGGGCCCACTCGTCGACGAGGGCTCGAAGACCCGCGAGGAGTTCGAGACCGCGGTCGCCGACGGGGAGGCGGCCGCCGGGATCCTCGACGGCCTCGGGTTCGAACCGGCGGCGACCGTCCGCAAGGAGCGCGAGCGCTGGTCGCTCGCGGGGTTCACCGTGACGCTCGACTCGGTCGACGGCCTCGGCGAGTTCGTCGAGGTCGAGACCGAAACCGAACGCGAGAGCGCCGTCGAGTCCGCCCGCGACGGCGCCCGCGACCTGCTGGAACGCCTCGGACTCGACCCGGACGACGGGATCCGGACGTCGTATCTCGGCCTCCTGCTCGACGAGAGCGAGGGGTGACCCGCCGGGGCCACACGGGCCTGCCGGGCCCCCCGGCCGGCGAGATCGGTTCGGCTGCCCGGACGGGATGTGCAACAGTAATATCTATTGCCTAATTGGTTTCCACAAGTTATACCAGGAGCGGTTTCGAAGGGTCGGGCAATGACCGACCGGAACATCAGGGTCCAGCCGTCCGCGGGGCGGCCCGTCGAGGACCAGGAAGTCGAAGTCGTCGAGCGAAAGGGGATCGGACACCCGGACTCGATCTGTGACGGGATCGCGGAGACGGTCTCGCAGGCGCTGGCGCGGGCGTACCTCGACCGCGTCGGGCACGTCCTCCACTACAACACCGACGAGACGCAGCTCGTGGCGGGGCGGTCGGCCCCGGCGTTCGGCGGTGGCGAGGTGCTGGAGCCGATCTATCTGCTCATCGTCGGTCGCGCGACCAAGGAGTACGAGGGCACGAAGATCCCGGCCGAGTCGATCGCCCTGGAGACGGCCCGGGACTACCTCGACGAGACGTTCCCGTACCTCGACGTGGGGTCGGACGTCGTCGTCGACGTGCGGTTCGGCGAGGGGAGCGGCGACCTCCAGACCGTCTTCGGCGAGGAGGCGGCGGTCCCGATGGCCAACGACACGAGCTACGGGGTCGGGCACGCGCCGCTGACCGAGACCGAGCGGATCGTCTACAACACCGAGCGGCGGCTCAACGAGGAGTACGCGGCCGACAACCCGGTCGTCGGGCAGGACGTCAAGGTGATGGGCAAGCGCGAGGGCGACCACGTCGAGGTGACGGTGGCCGTCGCGACGGTCGACCGCTTCGTCTCGGGCCTCGACGAGTACCGGGAGACGGTCGAGGCCGTCCGCGAGTACGTCCGCGAGGTCGCGGCGGAGTACACCGACCGGGAGGTGACCGTCCACGTCAACACCGCCGACGACTACGACGAGGGCGCGATCTACCTGACGACGACCGGCACGTCCGCCGAACACGGCGACGACGGCTCCGTCGGACGGGGCAACCGGGCGAACGGCCTCATCACGCCCAACCGCCCGATGAGCATGGAGGCCACCAGCGGCAAGAATCCGGTCAACCACATCGGGAAGATCTACAACCTCCTCAGCACGGAGATCGCCGAGTCGGTCGTCGACGAGGTGACCGGCATCCGCCAGCTCCAGATCCGCCTGCTCAGCCAGATCGGCCGCCCCATCGACGAACCCCACGTCGCCGACGCGACCGTCGTCCCCGAACCGGGCGTCACGCTCGCCGACATCGAGGACGACGTCGAGGCGGCCATCGACGCCGAACTCGCGTCGGTCACCGACGTGACCCAGCGGGTCATCGACGGCGAACTCTCGACGTTCTGAACGTCCGGGGGGACGCCTCTCCTGCGAAGCCCGCCGACCACAGCCACGTCCTGGCGCCCGCCAGCGGCGTCTCGGTCCCCGGGTGCCTGGCGAAGCCTGTTTATACCCCCGCTCGTCAACGGGTAGCCATGCGACTGCCGGACGCCGACTGCGTCCTCGTCCGCCACGGCGAGATCGGGACGAAGAGCGACCAGGTCCGGCGGCGGATGGAGGGGCGCCTCGCCGACAACGTCTCGGCGCTGCTCGCCGACCGCGGCGTCGACGGTGAGGTCGAGCGGCGGCGCTATCGGCTCGTCGTCCACACCGCCGAGCCGGGGCGAGCCTGCGAGGCCGCGACCGACGCGTTCGGCGTCGTGTCTGCGAGCCCGGCGACGCGGGCCGAGCCCACGCTGGACTCGATGGCCGACGAACTCGCCCGGGTGGCTCGCCACTGTTACGAGGAGGGCCCCTGCGACGGCGGGTCCTTCGCGGTGCGAGCGAACCGGGCGGGCGGCCCGGAGGCCCACGAGTTCTCCAGCCGCGACATCGGGGAAGCGGGCGGGGATGCCGTCTGGGACGCGGTCGAGGCGGCCGGGTACGACCCGGCGGTCGACCTCGACGACCCGGACGTCGCGTTCCACGTCGACTGCCGCGGGTCGGTGGCGTTCGTCTTCGCGGAGAAACGCGAGGGACCGGGCGGTATGCCGCTGGGGACCCAGGACCCGCTCGTCGCGCTCGTCAGCGGGGGGATCGACTCCCCCGTCGCAGCCTGGCGGGCGATGAAACGCGGCTGTCCCGTCGTCCCGCTGTACGTCGGCCTGGGCGACTTCGGCGGGGTCGACCACCAGGCCCGCGCCCTCTCGACCGTCGAAGACCTCTCGACGTACGCCCCCAACTACGACACCCGACTCCGGTTCGCGCCGGCGGCCGACGCCGTCGCGGACATCGCCGACGCGGTCGAGGTCGGCCGGATGGTCGTCCTCCGGCGGTTCATGTTCGCCGTCGCCGAGCGGGTCGCCCGAAACGAGGGCGCCGCGGGGATCGTCACGGGCGAAGTGGTCGGGCAGAAGTCGAGCCAGACGGCCGCCAACCTCGCCGTCACGAGCGCGGCGACCGACCTGCCGGTCCACCGGCCGCTCCTGACCGAGGACAAGACCGATCTCACGGCGGTCGCCAGGGCCATCGGCACGTTCGAGGATTCGACGATACGGGCCGGCTGCGACCGGCTTGCACCCGAGTACCCCGAAACGCGTGCCGACCGGGCAGACATCGAAGCCCGGGAGCCCGACGACCTCTTCGAGCGGGCCGCCGCCGTAGCCGACGCGGTCGAACTGCTGGATCGGGAGTGACGCGGGAACCGACCCCAGTCCCGGTTCCGGTGGTCCCGTCGCGGACCAGCTGTGACGCCAGACCGTCGGCGCGCGGCGACACAGGCGAAACCGCTTAGGGGCGCGCGGGCCACGGTCCAGCCATGACGCGGGTCTGCCTGGTCGGGAACGGGGACGTGAACCTGCGGTACGAGTTGCTGTCCCGGGAGACCTCCCGCCAGGCGCTCGCGACGTACGACCTCAGGGAGCCCTTCGAGAACGCCGTCGGAGTACGGACGGTCAGTCTCGGCGCCGCCGTCGCGCTGCTCAACGACCTCGACTGGTACCTCGTCCGGTTCGTCGAGGAGGCGATGGTGCTCGAACCGAGCGTCAGCGACGGGGAGTGGCTTTCGCGGGACCTCGCGACCGCGCTCCGGGACGACCAGGTGACGCCAGCCGAGTCCGCACGCTTTCTCAAGGTCTACGGGCTCGAAGGGGGCGGGGACCGAGACGATGGCACGCCCGGCGAGGGCTCAGTCGAGGCAGCCGGGGGGCGCGGCGCCGACAGCCCCCACGAGGACTCGGGCGCGGGTCCCGCCGGTTCCGAACCGGAGGCCGGGTCCGGTCCCGACGGCCGAGGCGAGTCCGAGCCCGAGCGGGCATCCCCCCCTCGACTCGTCGAACCGATGTACGTGACCCGGACGGGCGAGACCATCCCCGAGTACGACCTCCGCGACGTCGAAGAGACGGTCGTCGAACGCGTCACCGAAGACGAGTTCGGTGCGTGAGGTCCGGAGCGGCGGGGATCCCCGCAGTCACTGCCGGTCGCTGCCGAGGATTTATACCGGTCAGCGAGGCGAATACCCCGACCCACCGTGGTCGGGGATGAAGCCGACAATCCGTAAAACAAACCATTAAGTTTACACATCCGTAATCAAGAGACAGCGATGGAGTACAGTCACCGCTACCGCGCCTACCCGACACAAGCGGTAGCGGAGCGACTGGACCACCATCTCGACGTGCATCGCCAACTCTACAACCACGTCCGCTGGGACTACGACCAAGCCCCGGAGGACGATAAGCCGAGCGAGTACGACCAGAACAACCGACTCACCGAGTGGAAACAACGGTGGCCAGTGTTCAGCGACCTGCACTCAAAAGCCGCGCAAGCTACCGTTGCTCGTTTCCACGATAACCTCACCGTTCTGAGCGAACTCAAAGAAAGAGAGTACAACGTTGGTCAACTCAAGCGGCAAGCACCCAGCGATTACCGAAGTGTGACGTACAATCAGTCTGGTTTCGACCTTGATGAAAAGAGGGGCCACGACAAGTACGCATACGTCCGCTTCAGCAAAATCGGCTGGGTGAAAATCCGATACTCACGCCCGATTCCTGATACCGCCACCATCAAGGAGGTCACGTTCAAAAAGGAGACGACTGGTGAGTGGTTCGTCTCCTTCGGATTGGAAACCGACGACGCTGACCTCCCCGAGAAACCCCCGGTAGACGAGCTGGACGCGAGCGATAGCATCGGGATTGACCTCGGCATCCTGAATTACATCCACACCAGCGACGGCAAAACCGTGGACTGGCTCAACCTCGAAGACGAGTACAAGCGATTGCGGCGCGAGCAACGCAAACTCTCGCGGAAAGACCACGGGAGTCGGAACTACGAGGAGCAACGCAGGGAGGTGGCGAAGGTCAAGCGCCACATTAGGCGGAAGGTGCTGGACTATCAGCACAAACTCACGACGTGGCTCGTCAAAGAGTACGACGCCGTGTTCGTGGAAGACCTCGATGTGCAGGGGATGCTTCAGGGCGACGGCAACGCTCGCAACAAGCAGGATGCGGCGTGGCGACAGTTCATCCAGCTTCTCGAATACAAGGCCGACCTGTACGGCTGTCACGTCGTCCAGGTCGAACCGCAGGGAACCACAAAGGAGTGCGCCCGATGTGGTGTGGAAACACCGAAACCAATCTGGGTACGGGAATACTCCTGCCCAGCGTGTGACTTCGAGACGGGGAGGGATGCGAACGCGGCGATGAACGTCCTCAAGCGCGGTTTTGCTGAACTAGGGCTGGGATGGCCCGAAGACACGCCTGTGGAGACTGTGACCGCTACGGACACGGATGC
>JBDGST010000004.1:6130-14648 GCA_042217365.1 Haloarculaceae archaeon | reverse complement strand
GCGGGCGGTCTGGGTGTCGATGTTGACCCGGCCCTGGGTCTCCTCCTCGACGTAGTTCGCGATCATCCGGTCGACCTCGTTGCCGGTGACCGCGCCCGTCGTGAACGGCGCGAGCTGTTCGCCCCGGCGGTACGCCGAGGCTTCGAGGTTCGTCGACCCCATGTTGACGGCGACGAATATCTCGTCGATCGCCTCCAGGTCGTCGCCGCGTGCGGGGATGGCGCCACACAGCGACTCGGGGTAGCTCTCGACGAGCGCCTCGCCGATCGCGCTGCTCTCGATGACGTCCTGGAGGTTCGCCAGCCCCTCCGGGTTATCGATGGTCGGGATGGCGTAGACGACGCCGCTGTTCTCGGGGACGTCGTTGGAGTCGAGCACCTCCGCGAAGAACGTCTTCGTGAGCTCCGCGCGGTCCTCGTCCTCCGGGAGACCCGAGCGGAGCATGAACTGGACCTCCTCGGGGTACTCGCGGGCCGCCTCCTCCCCGTAGAGGACCCGCTCCTCGCCCGTCAGGGCGTCCTCGTAGGTCGCCAGACAGGTCAGCGTCCGGATCGTCTCCCTGTCGCCGTCGTCGTCCGGGTACGTGATGACGGTGCGCGTGCTACCGAGCTTGACGCCGATCGGGACCGGCTCGTCCTCGTCGTCGCTCATGTCCCGGGATATACCGGCGCCCCCGATAAATGTACCCCGATGATTATCGGTTCTGTGAACGGCAGTGTCACCTGAAACGAACGCGCCGAGAAACGAAGGCGCAGCAACGAGAGGCCGGAGAAGCGAACGCGCAGCGACGAACGCACGGGCGTCGATCGCACGGCGCGGAGCCCAGTCGCCACCCGGCCCGGAACGCAATCGCGTCGCGGAAACGCCGGCGGAAAAGACGACCCCGGGACCGCCTGACTACTGCATGCCGACGAGCTTCGCCACGTAGACGAGGCTCAGCATGTGGTCGTCGACGTCGAGCTCCGTGCTCTCGCCGGCCGAGGTATCGTCGATGCCCCGCAGGTAGTCGTCGAGCCGGGCGGCGACGTCCTCGGTGATCCAGCCGATGGACTCGTAGTAGTACAGCGCGTCGGTCGCGCCCTGGTAGCCGGCGTGCAACAGCAGGAACTCCAGCCACTCGAAGACGACGAACTCGGCGGCGTAGCTGTCCGGCACCCCCTCCAGATAGGGCTTCTCGAGGTCGTCCGTGGCGCCGACCAGCGGGAGGAGTTCGCGGTACAGCCCCGAGCGCAGCGAGTCGCCGGCGGCCGGCGAGGCGTCGCCGCCCTCCAGGGCCCCCCACTCTACCTCCGCCGGGTCACCCGGCCGTACGTCCTCGCCGTCGTCGCCCCGCTTGCGCGCCATCTCCCGCAGTTCGTTCAGGTCGTAGTCCCGGGGGTTGATTGTCATCCGTCGATCCGACCTATTCTCGCCCATCGTGTTAAATCTTCCACTCAGTCAGACGACCGTCAGACGGTTTCAACCCCGGGAAATCGCCGGACAGAGTGGGCAGTCCTCTACCGAACCTGTCCCGGCCGCGTCGCGGCTCTCCGGGCGTGGTCCACCGATTTCAGCTTTTGATATCCCGGCGCGTATATTTATTAGCGGGTAGCGTGGACGTTTGGCCAACGTGGCGACGAGACGAGACAGCGCTCCGCCGGCCCGGATCTGCGTGACGAACGCCAAGGGCGGGACGGGCAAAACGACCGTCGCGATCAACGTCGCTGGCGCGCTCAACGAGCGGGGACGGGACGTCCTGTTCCTCGACCTGGACCCCCAGGGCAACGCGACCGAGGGGCTGGGCCTGCTCGAGGAGTACGACGCGGCGCCGCCGACGCTGTTCGACGTGCTGACCGACGTCGAGCAGCGCGACCGCATCGACGACATCCGGGTCGAGCACCCGGAGATGGACGTCGTCCCGAGCAACGTCGACATGCTCCAGGCCGAGCGCGAGTTGACCATCGCCGACCTGGCCGCCCGCGCGGGCGACCACCCCGACCTCGACCCGGGTGCGCTCTCCTCGCTCGCGGTCAACGTCTCCCCCGAGATGACTGGTGGCCCGCACGCGCTGGACGCGCTGGACCGCGCGCTCGACGGCCTCGACCGGGAGTACGACTACGTGATCGTCGACTCCCCGCCGTTCTACGGGAAGCTGACCGACACCGGGATCTACGCGGCGCGGAACATCCTGGTGCCGGCCCTGACGGAGGCGACGTCCGAGCGCGCCATCGAACTGCTCATCGACCAGATCGCCGCGCTCGAAGCGGAGGTCGACGTCTCGGTCGACACGCTCGGCGTCGTGGCCAACCGGGTCGAGACGACCAGAGAGGACGAGACGATGCTCCAGTGGTTCAACGAGGTGTTCGCCGACGACCCGGTCTGGGAGGTGCGCAAGCGCGTCGCCCTCCAGCGGGCATTCTCCGCGGGGGAGTCCATCTTCGCCTACGAGGAGTCCGTGGACATGGAGTCGGTCTTCCTCGAGATAGCGGCGACACTCGACCGACGCTTCGGGTTCCCCGAAGACGCGACACAGGAGGCGACCCATGACTGACGAGGACGAACGCATGGACCGCGCCCGGCGCATCCGCGAACTGCGCGAGGGCGGACGACCGGACGAGGAACAGTCCGACGACCAACCAGCGCAGTCCGACGACGCCGACGGGGCCGGAGACGCCGACGGGTCGGCCGGCGACGACACGGCCGAGGAAACGACCGCCGATGAGGACGGCGGGCCGACCGGCGAGGCCGCCGGGGAGACTGCCAGTGACGACGCTGTCGAGGAGAGTGCCGGCGAGGAACCGAGCGACGACGGCGGGGCGGGAACGGGCGTCGAGAACGACGATCCCGTCCCATCGGACGAGGGAGACGCCGCAGGCACCGCCGTCGACGGCGGCGAGGCCGAAGACGACGGCGACGACAGATCAGCCCAACCGGCGGACGACGAACCCGCCGAGGCAGCGGCGGACGAACCCGCTGAGGCGACGGACGAACCCGTCGCGCAAGCGGCCGACGCTGCCGACCCTGTCGACGGCGGTGACGCGGACGACGACGATAGCACGATACACATTCCGGGCGCGGAGGTCGACGACGTCGAAGTCGATGTCGGGGAACTCGCGGCGGAGGCCGGCGTCGACGAGCGTGAGGGCGGCGACGGCGCCGGAGAGGCAGCCGTCGCCGGAGAGACCGACGCCGACGCCCCCGCGGCGGGCCCGGCGGGAACGGTCGGGCCGGCCGGTACAGAGGCGGCCGGCACCCGAGCGACGAAAAGCGACGAGACGCGGGTGCTGGAGTTCGACCTCGGGCCGGAGCGGTACTGTCTCGACATCGAACACGTCGAGGAGATCGTCAAGCGCGATACGATAACGCGGGTGCCCAACACCCCGGAGTACGTCGAGGGGGTCGTCGACCTCCGCGGGCAGATCACGACGATCCTCGACCCGAAGGTCCTGCTCGACATCGACGCCGAGGGTAGCAAGGAGCTGATCGTCGTGTTCGACCCCGACGAGTTCGAGGACCAGGGCGCGATCGGCTGGGTCGTCGACGACGTCAACCAGGTGACACCCGTCGCGGAGGACGAGGTCAACGACTCCCCGGTCGACAAAGACCACATCCGCGGGGTCGTCGACCGCGACGGCGACTTCGTTATCTGGACGACGCCCGAGCGCGCGATCGGCGAGGCCGCGGACTGACTCGGCCGAGCCGTTCGGCAGGCTGATTTTCCGGTCGATCCACGCCGGGAGCGGCTCTTTCCGGTCGATCCACGCCGGGAGCGGCGCTTTCCGGTCGAGTCGGTCAGCTACCGCTGGACCGGGGGTTCGGCGTCGTCTGCGGTCGGCCAGCCGAGTTCCTCCCGGACGAGGTCGACGGCGTTCTCGACGGCACCGACGCTCGTGAGGTAGCCGGCGCCGACCGAGGCCTTGATCAGTTTCGCCGGCCGGCCGGTGAGGACGGTCGGGCCGACCTGCGCGACGGCGCCGTCGCCGACGCTGACGAGCCAGCCGCGGGACTCGAAACGGTAGCCGTCCATCCGCGGTTCGAACCCTCCGGCGCCCTCGCGGCGGTGGGTGACGAGGCGGCCGACGTTCCGTGCGGCGACGCGCGCCTCGCGGATCGCCGCCTGTGCGCTCGCCGGGACGGCCTCGCCGTCGGCGTCGACGACACGCGCGGCGTCCCCGAGGACGAACGTGTCCCCGCGCAGCCGGAGCGTCTGCCGGGTGGCGGGGCGCTCCCCGTCGAGGGCCGCGGGCCCGCGGATCCCCCCGGTCCAGACGAACTGGTCGTAGGCGAGGTCCTCGCCGCCGTCGAACGCTATCCGGTCGGCGTCAGCGCTCGCGACCCGGGCGCCGGTCCGGACGAGGGCGCCCCGCTCTTCGAGCTGGTTCCGGACCGCCCGCCGGAAGTTCGCCGGGAAGTTCGGCGCGACGTCGTCCTCCCGCTCGACGAGGCGTATCTCGACGGCGTCGGACGCGGCGCGCTCCCGGGCAAGCGCCGCGAGTTCGCCCGCGACCTGGATCCCGGAGAGGCCGGCCCCGCCGACGACGACGCGGGGCGGTTCCGCGTCGGACCGCTCGTCCGCCTCGGCCTCGGCCCCGAGGAGGTCCAGAAACTCGTCCCGGACCGCGGCGGCGTGGTCGAGCCGTTTCAGCGGCGTCGCGTGCGCCCGGACCCCGGGGAGGTCGTAGTACTCCGTCTCCGCGCCGAGACAGACCGCCCCCACGTCGTACTCGAGGCGCTCCTCGGTCCCGTTGGCGTCCAGCATCGCGGCGCCGGCGTCGGGATCGACGTCGGTCACCGTGGCCTCGCGGACCGTCGCGCGGTCGAACTGCTCGGCCAGGTCGATCGTGATCTCCTCGGCCAGCCCCGGCCGGCGGACGACGCGGTGGAGTTCGTGCTGCACGAGGTGGGTCCCGTCTTCGTCGACGACGACGAGGTCCACGTCGTCGGGGAGGGTCGCTTCGAGCCGTGTCGCGAGGGTCAGGCCGGCGTAGCCGGCGCCGAGAACGGCGACGCGCATACCGATCCCTCGGACGCCGTCGAGATAAGACCACTGACGACCGGGTGACCGGACTACGTCGGACTGGGCCGGGCAGGACTGGATTCGACGGTATCGGACGGGATCGGATCGGAATTCACCACCGACGGCGGGATCGCATTGAAATGCGGTCCGTGCGAACGTCCACCATGTACGACAGGATCCTGGTGCCGACCGACGGGAGCGAGCACGCCGAGCGCGCGGCGCGCCACGCGCTGGCGCTGGCCGGGGCGTTCGACGCGACCGTCCACGTCCTCGGCGTCGTGGACGTCGCGGGCGTCGCGGGTCCGTTCGACGCCGGGGGCGTCTCCCCGGAGTTCGTCGACCGACTCGAAGCCGAGGCCGAGGCGGGGGTCGACGACGTCGCGGCGCTCGCCGGCGCGGACCGGGCCGTCGAGACCGACGTCCGCGAGGGGAAACCGGCGGACGCCGTCCTCGACTACGTCGACGAGGCTGGGATCGATTTCGTGGCGATGGGGACGCGCGGTCGGTCGGGACTGTCGCGGTTCGTCTCCGGGAGCGTCACCGAACAGGTCGTCAGGAATGCGACGGTCCCGGTCGTGACGGCACGCCTGACCGACGCCGACCCGGTCACCGACTACGGGCGCGTGCTGGTGCCGACGGACGGCAGCGACGCGGCCGCGGCGGCCGTCGACCACGGTATCGCCGTCGCCGGGGCGTTCGACGCGACCGTTCACGCTCTCAACGTCGTCGACGTGGGCGCCGTGGCCGCGGGCTCTGAGGTGGCCCCGACGACGAACCTGCTCGACAGCCTGGTCGAGCGCGGCGAGGGCGCGACCGAGGACGTGGCCGAGCGCGTCCGCGACGCCGGGATCGAAGCCGTCACCGAGGTTCGCCGGGGCTTCCCGTCGGCCGACCTGCTCGACTACGTGGACGAGGCGGGGATCGACCTCGTCGCGATGGGAACCCACGGCCGGACCGGCGTCGACCGCCTCCTGCTCGGGAGCACGACCGAGCACACCATCCGCCGGTCGCCGGTTCCCGTCCTCTCGGTGCACCCGGACGCCGGGGCGGGCGAGTAGCCCGACGAACCGGCGGACGGGGTCTCGCCAGCCGGTCGAAACCGCCAAGCGGACCGGCCCGGCCGGTCAGAACAGCGCTTCGGACTCGTCGAGCACCCGTGCGGGGCCGCCGACCTCCCAGACGCGCGTGTCGACGCCGCAGTCGGCGACGGCCGCTTCGACGCGGTCGACGTGCTCGGCGGTCGTGTTGACGTAGACGCTCGCCCCGGTGTCGACCGAGAAGTAAACCGGCACGTCGTCGGCCCGGAGCCGGCGGACGGCGTTGAATATCTCGATGGTGCGGGGCTGCCAGTAGACCCAGCCCGCGGGACCGGTCATGGTCGTCGCCGCGAGCGAGAGTGTATCGTGTTCGGCGAGTTCGAACGCGTCGTCGAAGTCGCCGCGCTGGAGCGCGTCGCGCATGTCGGCGATCTGGCCGTGGACGTGTGCGAGGCGCCCCTCGAACATGTGGCTCGCCTCCGCCTCCTCGTGGGCGGCCTCGGTCTCCTTGTAGGAGTGGACCATCCCGGCGACGACCCGCAGGTCAGATTCGAGGTCGTCGGCCACGTCGAGGCGCTCGGAGCGGCAGTCCCGGTCGTTCGCGCCCGTCCGGATCTGTGAGTACGCCCCCGTGACCGCCCGCGCGGCGGAGAGCGAGCCGCGGCGGGCGATGGTCGACACCTCGGGCCGCGAGAGGTCGAGCCCGGCCGCCTCGGCCAGGGCCACCGCGGCGGCGGCGAAGCCCGACGACGAGGAGCCAAAGCCGATGTTCGTCGGGAAGGTGTTCTCGGATTCGAGGCGGACGCGCTCGTCGAGACCGGCGCGCTCGCGGACGTGGTCGACGACCGAACGGATCCGGTCGGCCCCGCGCCCGTCGATCGGCTCGCCGTCGACGACGTAGCGGTCCTCGTCGAGCGATCCGTCGAACGCGACCGTCGTCGTCGAGTGGCTCGGCGCCGTGCAGACGCTGATGCTGTCGTGGAACGGGAGCCGCAACTCCTCGTCGCGCATCCCGTGATACTTAACGAGCCCCTGTATCGGGTGTGCCCTCGCCGTCGCCTTCATACCCCCGAATCCGGGTGTTCGCACTTTGCAGTTGTGACTCGGCCGCGCCGCCGGCCGTCTGCGGGCCGCTTCGATCGACAGTTCCGGGACGGGCCGGGGATCGGCGCCGTTCGGAGGCGATACCCGAAAATAATCAAATCTGATTCTCCCAGGGTAGTGCTTTTAACATTTCTTTTGATACCCGTTGGTATGGACCCACAGAGTCGTCGGTCGAGTCAGGGGACGTTCGAGGTCCTCCAGCACTTCTCCGCGGAGGGTTCGGGGGCGCTCGACCGACTGGTCCGGGAGTTCGAAACCCGGAATAGCGGGACCACAGTCGAGAACAACGACGTTCACATCTCGCAGTTGCGCCTCCGGGTCAAGAGCCGAATTCTCCAGGCGGACCCGCCGGACGTGTGGGACGAGTGGCCCGGTGCGAACCTCGCGCCGACCGTCGAGGCGGGCGTCGTCGGCGACGTCACGGACCTCTGGGAAGACAACGGGTTCGACTCGACGTTCGCGGCGGAGGCGGAACGCAGCGCCCGCTTCGACGGGCGCTATCACTGCGTGCCGCTCGACATGTACCGGATCAACAATCTCTACTACAACAGGGAACTCTGCGAGGAGGCGGGCGTCGATCCGGAGAGCGCCCGGACGCCCGACGACTTCTTGGACATGCTCGCGACGCTGGACGCGGAACTCGACCAGTCGGCGCTCGTCTTCTTCGGCCGCGACCCGTACGGCGCCCTCCAGACCTGGGAGACGCTTGTCGTGGGACACGGGGGCGCGCGGGTCTACGAGGCGCTCCTCGACGGGGAAGCGGACCGACATCGCGAGACGATCCGGGCGGCGATGGAGACGCTCGACGCCGCACTCGAGTACACCGACGACGACGTGGAGTTTATCACCGCCATGGACGCCGACAGGCGCTTTGCGGAACACAGGGGGGCAGTCCACGTCAACGGGATGTGGGCGATCGGTCGGATCGCGGGGACCGACGGGTTCGACTACGGCACCGACTGGGGTCACGTCCCGTTCCCCGGGACGCGCGGGTCGGCCCTGGTGAACATGAACGCACTGGTCCCGAGCGAGGAGTCCGTGAACGACGACGCGGTCCGCCGGTTCCTCTCGTTCGCTGGATCGGCGGACGGGCAGCGGATCTTCAACGCGGAGGTGGGCGGCATCCCGCCGCGGACGGACGTGTCGGTGGAGAGTTTGCACCCGCTGATTCAGGAACAGCAGCGCGCGCTCGAACGGGCCGACGACCAGCTCAGGTCGATGGGTCACGGGCTCGGGGTCGACCCGGAGCAACTCGTCGACCTCAAGGAGACGATGGCGACGTACCTGCAGGACCGGGACGTCGCCGCCGCCACGGAGTCCATCGTCGCGTCGCTCTGAGGCTTCCTGAGGCCCCTTCCTTCGCCCGCCAGTTTTCCACTCG
>JBDGST010000004.1:0-6030 GCA_042217365.1 Haloarculaceae archaeon | reverse complement strand
TTCCACTCGCTCGAACAGCCCGCGAGGGTCACTTCCACTTGATCGAACAGCCCCGCGAGGGCTTGAACTCGTCGTCGATCTCCTCCCCGGCCAGCAGGCGGTCGATGACGTCTTTCATCTCGCGCTCGGTCGGTTCCTCGTCGGGGTTGAGGGCGTCGTCGAGGCGGCCGTGATAGACCAGGCGGAACTCGCCGTCGTCGTTGTCGAACAGGAACGGGTCGGGCGTGCAGGCGGCGCCGTAGGCCTCGGCGACCTCCTGGGTCTCGTCGCGCAGGTACGCGTCGTAGGCGACCGTCCCATCCTCGACGTACTCTTTCATCTTCGCGAAGGAGTCATCGGGGTACTCCTCTGCGTCGTTGGGGTTGATACCGACGACGGCCACGTCGTCGTACGTCGCCGCGAGGTCGTTCAGCTCGTCGAACTTCGCCTTGGCGTACGGGCAGTGGTTGCAGGTGAACACCAGCAGCAGCGCCTCGTTGCCGGCGAAGTCGTCGAGCGCGTAGGTCTCGCCGTCGGTGCCTTCGAGTTCGAAGTCCGGTGCGACGTCGCCGCGTTCGATCGTCTCCAGGTCTGACTCTCGTGCCATAGCGTCATATCCTACGGACCGCGCGCTCAAAGGCGTTGCTCGTGACTGAGCCGGGACACCTCACCCGGCGCTGACCCGGGAGCGGCCGGCGCCGTCAGTCCTCGGCGGTCGCGGCCTCGGGCTCGCTCCCCCCGGCGGCCGCCGAGCGCTCGCTGACGCCGACGACGACGAACGTCATCGCGATGGCCGCGACGCCCACGGCGGCGATGGTCGCGAACGCGAAGCGGACGTTCGTCGCCGAGATCACGACGCCGTAGACGTACGGTGCGACGGCGCCGCCCCCGGAGATGCCGATGGTCAGCAGACCGAAGTTCTTCCCGAGGTCCTCGTCGGCCGACAGCGAATCCCCGAGTTTCGAGAGCGCCGGGCGGCCGACCTTCACGCTGGCGATGAAGACCAGCGTCAGCGCGAAGACGAGGACGCGGGGGAGGACGCCCGACGCGAGCGCCAGCGTCATGGCGATGAGCGCGCCGAACCCGCCGAGGACGACCGCCCGGGCGGAGTAGCGGTCCGAGAGCCACCCGCCCCCCAGGATGGCGACGGCGCCGACGACGAGCATGCCCGAGACGAGCAGGTTCGCCGTCCCCTCGGGGACGGAGTACCCAGTCTCCAGCAGCGCGTTCGTGTAGGTCTGGATCCCCCAGTTGGCCAGCGACGTGAGAAACCACAGCACCGTCAGCAGGACGATCGCGGTCGAGGAAGCGAGCGATCGCAACTCCGAAACGATCCGGGCTGGGAGCCGACGGAGCGCCGGGAGCGAGGAGGCGGCGTCGGCGTCCACGCTCGCGTCGGCCTCGTCTCCGCCGGTCCCCGCGGCGAGGCCGTGGGTCACGTCCCTGGACACCGAGCGCCGGAAGACCGCGAGGCAGGCGACGGCGTAGAGTCCGCCGACCGCGGCGATGGACCCGACCGCCACCCGCCAGTCGAACCCGAGCGCGGTCGCGGCGCCGACCACCGCCGGCGGCGCGGCGAACCCGAGGGCGCCGGTGAACCCGTGGACGCTGAACGCCCGGCCGCGGGTGCTCGGGCGGGTCGCCGCCGACAGCAGCGGGTAGTGCGCCGAGTGGTGGCCCGCGAGGCCGACGCCCATGACGGCGGCGCCGGCGAGCAGCCACGGGTACGTCTCCGCGGTGGCGACGAGCGCGGCGCCGAGCGCGCCGAGCGCGAGCGTGACGGCGAGCACCGGGGTCCGCCCGCGGGTGTCCGAGAGGTAGCCAAAGGGGAGCTGGAGCGCGACGACGACCGCCCCGACGAGGCTCGCGGCGAGACCGACCGCCGGGAGCCCCACGTCCAGTTCGGCCTGGAGCGGACCGAACACCGGCGGCAGCAGCATGAAGTACGCGTGGTTCACGAAGTGCGAGCCGCCCACGAGGGCGACGACGAGCGCCCCCTCCGAGGAGAAGCCCTTCGAAGACACGAGCGGAGGGTGGGGGCGGGCGGGTTTATGTCCCTCGAAACAGGTTGGATCCGCCGGGCCGGCGCCGAGTGGGGCTGGGGCGAAACGGCGCGGTCGGTCGCGTGTCACGCTGTCCCGCGATGCAGAAACCCTTTTGTCCGCGCTGGGCCGGAACGTACGTATGAGCAGCCGTGAAGAGATCCTGGCGTTGCTCCGCGAGAACGCCCGTTACTCGACCGAGGACCTCGCCCGCCTGACCGACGCCGACGAGAGCGAGGTCGAGGCCACTATCGAGGAACTGGAGACCGAGGGAGTCATCAGGGGGTACCAGGCGGTCGTCGACCTCGACGAGGTCGACCCCGAGCGCGTCCGCGCCAGCGTCGAGCTGAACGTCACGCTCGACCGCGAGACCGGCTACGACGACATCGCCCAGCGCCTCGCGAAGTTCCCCGAGGTGCAGGGCCTGCGCCTCGTGAGCGGCGACTTCGACTTCGCCATGGAGGTCGAGGGCGACTCGATGAGCGAGGTGTCGCGGTTCATCAGCGAGAAGGTCGCGCCCGTCCCCGAGATCACCCAGACGGTCACCCACTACGTCATGGAGACCTACAAGGAGCGCGGCGTCGAGTTCGGGGACGGCCACGACGACGACCGCCTGTCGGTCTCGCCATGACGTTCGAGGAGTCCGGGCGCCTCGCGACGGTCCCGCCCAGCGGCATCCGGCGCTTCTTCGAGATCGCCGAGGAGTACGACGACATCATCTCGCTCGGCGTGGGCGAACCGGACTTCGCGCCGCCGTGGGCGGCCCGGGACGCCGCGATCGCCTCGCTGGAGCGCGGCCAGACGTCCTACACCGCGAACAGGGGCATGCGCGAACTCCGCGAGCGGATCGCCGCCGACGCCCGGGAGCGCTACGGCCTCGACTACGACCCCGACGAGGAGGTGCTCGTCACGGCCGGCGCCAGCGAAGCCGTCGACCTCGCGTTCCGGGCGTTCGTCGACCCCGGCGATACCGTCGCCGTCGCCCAGCCCTGTTACGTCTCCTACGTCCCCGGGGCGACCCTCGCGGGCGCCGACGTGCTCGACGTCCCGACCCGGGAGGCCGACGAGTTCAAACTCACCCGCGACGCCCTCGAATCGGCGGGCGCCGAGGCGGCCGACGCCCTCGTGATGTGCTACCCGAACAACCCGACCGGCGCGACGATGACCGGCGACGAACTCGAACCGGTCGCGGACTTCGCCCGCGAGCACGACCTGCTGGTGTTCTCCGACGAGATCTACTCGGAGCTGACCTACGAGCACGACCACACGTCGATCGCCACGCTGCCCGGGATGCGCGAGCGGACGGTCGTGTTCAACGGCTTCTCGAAGGCCTACGCCATGACCGGCCTGCGCCTCGGCTACGCGCTCGCGCCCGCCGGGGCGGTCGAGTCGATGAACCGGATCCACCAGTACACGATGCTGTCGGCGCCGACGACCGCCCAGCACGCGGCGGTCGAGGCGCTGGACTCCTGTGACGACGCTGTCGCGGAGATGCGCGAGGAGTACGACCGCCGCCGCAAGTTCGTCCTCTCGCGGTTCGCCGAGATGGGCATCGACTGCTTCCGGGCGGGCGGCGCCTTCTACGCGTTCCCCGAGTGTCCCTGGGACGACAGCGCCGCCTTCGCCGAGGCCCTGATCGAGGAGCAGCAGGTCGCCGTCGTCCCCGGAGACGTGTTCGGGGCCGGTGGCGAAGGCCACCTCCGGGTCTCCTACGCGACGGGGCTGGGCGACCTCAAGGAAGCGATGGCGCGGATCGAATCGTTCCTCGGCTGACCCCGCCGGGCGTCCCGTCCCGTCCCGTCCCGTCGTCGTGGACGGGATCGGAGGGGTTCGAGTTGTCACGGCCGAGACCCGGGTGACGTTCGAGTTGGCGGAGACCGGGGAGGCACGCTCGAATTGTCAGATAGAGAACCAGAAGTGCGTCGCCGGAGACGGGGAACTGCAATTGCGTCGCCGGAGAGGGGGACCCGGGCGCTCGGACCACTGCGCCGAGCGAGCGGCCGAAACCCGCCCGTAGGGAGGGCTTACGGCTCCTCGCAGAAACGTAGGAACGCATTATCGTTCGTCGGATTCCGGCGTAAAGCTTTTTCTGTCCCACCGGCCCAAACGTCTACAATGGCAATTGATGGCACAGGGGGGGAAGAGTCTGAAGGAGTCGCATCGGGGTCGACTACGTTCGCGGGGGAGGGGAACGTGACAGTCGGCGAATACACCTGGAACGACCTTCGGCGGGACGTCCACGAGGGGGGGCGGTTCGACCGGAGCGAGTACCTCGGGTTCGACCCGATGACGATCGAAGACCGGTTAGAGTCGGCCGCGAGCGCCGCCAAGACGATCGATCGGGAGTGGGAGGAGCGTATCGAGGCGGAGCGGTCGCTCGTCGTCAAAGACCGGTACACCTGGGAACATTTCAAACAGGAGTACTACTACGAGGAGGACGGGTCGGTCCCGCGGGACCGGGACGGGAACCAGGTCCCGTTCGAGCCCGAGGAGTACCTCGGGTTCGATCCCGACGAGACCGAAGACAGGGTCGGAGCGGCCGGCAGTGCGGGCGATCGACTGGCCGCGCTCGTCGACGAACGCACCGTCGACGTCAGTCCCGAACTCGACGAGGACGCCTTCTTCTCGACGGTCGAGGGGCACACGACAGTCGTCAACCGCTACGACCTGGAGAAGGCGGTTCCCGAGGAGAAGAAGAGCCACTTCGTCGAGGAGGAGCGCTACTGGGTGAACAAGCCCTACGCCTGCATCGTCATCTTCCACTCGCGCAAGGAAAACGAGAAGAAGTACTACGTCGTCGAGCCCTACCAGAACGGGATCGAGCGCGACCTGTCCGAGTTCCTCTCGGGCAAGCTCAAGTCCGCGATCAAGTACTCCGACGACGACGTCGTCGTCGAGGGGACGGACGCCGACCGCGCCGAGGTCATCCAGCGGGAGACCGAACGGTTGCTCGACCGCTACGACCTGTACACGCCCCCGGCCGAGCAACAGCGGGGGATGGTCGACCAGCTCAAAGACGCGCTCGGGATGGCGGTCGAAGAGTCCGGCCTGACCGGCGAACTCGACGGGATCGCGGCCCGACCTGAACCGGCCGTCGTCGCCGACGACCCGGAGACGCTGACGGAGTACCAGGTCGAGAAGCTGCTCTACCGGCTCAAGCGGGACTTCATCGGGTACGCGCGCATCGACCCCGTCAAACACGACATCAACGTCGAGGACATCTCCTGTGACGGGTACAACTCCCGGGTGTTCGTCTACCACACCGAGTACGAGAACATCATCACGAACGTCGAGCACGGCACCGGGGAACTCGACGACTTCGTCGTCAAACTCGCCCAGCGCTCGGGCAAGGGCATCTCCAAGCGCCAGCCCCAGGTCGACGCGACGCTCCCCGACGGGTCGCGCGCCCAGCTGACCCTCGGCCGCGAGGTGTCCGACCACGGGACCAACTACACCATCCGGCAGTTCAAGGACGTCCCGTTCACGCCGGTCGACCTGATCAACTGGAACACCTTCTCGCTGGACGAGATGGCGTTCCTCTGGCTGTGCATCGAGAACAACAAGTCGATGATCTTCGCCGGGGGCACCGCCTCGGGGAAGACCACCTCGCTGAACGCCGTCTCGCTTTTCATCCCGAGCAACACGAAGATCGTCTCCATCGAGGACACCCGCGAGGTCGAACTGCCCCAGCGCAACTGGGTCGCCTCGGTCACCCGCCCGTCGTTCGGCGAGGACGACAAGGGGGACGTCGACGAGTTCGACCTGCTGGAGGCCGCGCTCCGGCAGCGCCCCGACTACATCGTCATGGGGGAGGTCCGCGGGGAGGAGGGGCGGGTCCTCTTCCAGGTCATGTCGACCGGGCACACCACCTACACGACGTTCCACGCCGACTCGACCGCGGAGGTGATCAAGCGGTTCACCACCGACCCGATCAACGTCTCGAAGACGCTGTTCACGGCGCTGGACCTCGTGTCGATCCAGACCCAGACCCGGGTCGACGGCAACAAGG
>JBDGST010000059.1:0-14741 GCA_042217365.1 Haloarculaceae archaeon | reverse complement strand
GGTCCCTGGCTCCGCAAGCCAAGAGGATAGTCCACTACCCTACCCGGACTCACTACCCGGTAGCGCGGACGGGAGTAAAGGGGTTACGATCGGCGGTCAAGCGACCGTTTGAGGCTACGCAAGGGCCTTTATCTCCGTTCCCGTCCATCTAGACGTGAAACGACGGACGGTCCTCCGCGGGCTCTCCGCGTCGTGCGCGCTCGCGCTCGCCGGCTGTCTGGCCGACGGGCCGGCCGACCCGGGCGCCGGCGGGGGGACCCCGACTGACACCGCGACTCCCGAACCGATGCCCACAGAGGACTCCGAGACTCCCACGGACGGCTCGCCCGACGGGTCGAGCGACGGCCCCGGAACGTCGGGGGACGGCTCCGGAACGCCGACCGACGACGACGGGACGACCGGAGCGGAAACCGCGACGGCAGACGACGACACCCAGACGGACGGCGAGGACCCGACGGGGACCGTCGTTCCCGAGACGGCGCTGACCGACCGGTCGCTCGACGTGACCGGAACCGGCTGTGGCTCGCAGGTCGACGACGCGACCGTCTCCTTCGGGGACGGGGGCGTCGCGGTCGAGGGCACCGTCTGGGGGAACGACCTCGCGTACACGGCGCGGCTGGCGTCGGCCACCTACGACAGCGGGGTGCTCGCGGTGACGGTCGCGTCCGAGCGGCCGGACGACGCCGGGGCCGCCGGGCAGTGCATCACGGAGATCGAGTACGACGCGCGCTTTTCCTTCGACGGCGGGCTGCCGTCGAGAGTCGTCGTGCGACACCGCCACGGCGAGGAGACGACGACGGTCGCGACCGCCGAGCGGTGATACGGACCGTTGTAATTCGTTACCGCTATGGCGGAGGCGGTCGGTTCGTGCGGGTCGCGAACCCACCAGCGTTCGTTAGCCCTGTCGGAAATGGTTACAACGGTCCGTATGAGCGGTCGCCGCGCCGCTAGTTTCGAGGGCCCCGGGCGGCGCGCTCCGAGCGTCAGACTCCGAGGTCGATCGACTGCCAGCCGTCGGGCTGGTCGGGGAGGCCCCGGACGCGGACGGCACAGCCGTCGTCGTCCCCCCGGAGGTCGACGCGACCGTCGAACGCCTGCGAGAGCGCGGAGAGTTGCTTGTCGTCGACAGTCCCGGGGTCGATGGCACAGACGCCGAGCCCGTCGGCGGTCCGGATCCGGCCCGTGAGCGTGTGGACGAACCGGAACACCGGCTTCGGGGACGCGTAGAGGACGAACGGCGTGAGGGTGTACACGCCCGTCCGGACGCGGGTCGCGCCGTTTTCGTGCAGCGACTCGTACAGCGAGGAGAACTCGATCCCGACGCCGGTCAGGTCGCCGGGGCTCCCGACGGTCCGGAGGTTGCGGTCGGCGTCCTCGCCGCCCTCGCCCGTGCAGTCGACGACGCCCACCCGGACCGGATCGACGTCGTCCGCGAGCGCCTCGTACTCCGAGAGCGTCTCGGCGCCGCCCGTGTCCGCCGCGACGAGCAGCGCCCCCTCGCGGGGGTGGCGCCGCACCAGCATCCGCAACACCAGCCCGCGGATCCCGCCGAGCGCCGGCCCCGTCACGAGCAGGTTCGTCCCGCTCGGGACCTCCCGGACTGGCAGCCCGTCGAACGCGTAGTGACCCCGCTGGACGCTCACGCCCGGTCACCCCCCGTGCGGTCCTCGTCGACGCCGTCCGCGCCTCCCGTGCTGTCCTCGCCAGCGCCGTCCGCGCCTGCCCGCTCGTCCCCGGCGTCGTCCACGTCCCGGTCAGCCAGCCGCCGCCGGAGTTCGAGCTGTTCCATCGCCTCGTCGGCGAACCGCCGCAGGTCAGCGAGTTCGGCGTCGCCGAACGAGCGCGGTTCGCCGTGGGTCAGACAGAAGGCGCCGATGGTCGCGCCCCGCGGCGTCGACAGCGGAACCCCCGCGTAGGCGGCGATGTCGAGTTCCGGGAGCCGCTCGTTGTCGGCGAAGCGGGCGTCGGCGGCGACGTCCTCGACGACCATCACGTCGTCTTCGAGAATCGTGTGGGTGCACATCGAGTCCTCGCGGGACAGCGTCTCCCAGTCGGCCCCCTCGCAGGCGAGAAAGCGCTCCTCGTGGGCGTCGACCAGCCCGACGAAGGCCACGTCGACCCCGAAGTGCGAGCGCGCGAGGGCGGTCAGCCGGTCGAACGCCGCCGCGGTCGCCAGGTCCGGCCGGTCGTACTGTTCGAGGACGGCCAGGCGCTCGTCCTCGTCGGGCGGCAGCGGGTAGCCGACCTGCGTCCGCTGGGCGACGACGTTGCCGACGAGTCGGACAAGCGACGACGCCGCGTCCGGCATGTCCTTCGGAAGGTACTCCACGACGACGCCGTCACGCCGGTCGGTGTCGATCCGGTCGGGCGACTCGTCGGTGAACAGGACGCAGGGCGTGTCCGGGGCCGTCTCCCTGACGCGGGCGGCCAGGTCCAGCCCAGTGCCGTCCGGGAGCGCGTACTCGGTCACCACGCAGTCGATGCTCCGGCCGAGCGCGTCGACCGCCGCCCCGAGCGACGACCGCCCGACGACCTCGTACCCCTCGGCCCCGAGCGCCCGGGAGGTGGCGTCGCGGTCCCCCTCGTCGGGGTCGACACACAGCACTGTCAGTTCGGTCATTCCCGTCTCGTCCCCACGTTTCGGTTCCACCCCTATAACTCCGTGTGGAACCGGCGACCGGCCGCGCGTCCGGGACCGACGAACGCCGGGAACGCATATACGATGACTTATACGACCATTTCCCGCGAGAACTCCGCGTTCGACCCCGGACGTTCCCAGACTCGTACAATCGAGGCAACCTTTTTTTGCGGGGGTAGCCAACATACATGTTGGGATGGTTATGGAATATATTCTCGCGCCGCCGGCCGCATTCGGGCTGTTTTTCCTGCTTAGTCTAATTATTGATCGTGTTGGAGACAGGATCTCGGCCGACCGGGCGGACGCGGGCGGTGCCTTCCGGACGGCGTGGGCCAGCGGCGAGGACCCCCCCGAACAGCGGGGGCCGCCGCGCTACCGACTCTACCACGTCGGCATCGGCTTCACGGTCGTCCACGTCGCGGTCCTGCTGGTCGCGACGATGCCGGTGAGCGAACGCGGCGCGCTGCTGGGACTGCCGTTGCTCGCCGTCGTCGGACTGGCGCTGTTCGGGCTGATCGAGGCCGGCCGCCGGCCCCAACCAGGGAGGTAATCACACATGGGACGACTCATCGACTGGGCGCGGAACCGCTCGCCGTGGATACTCCACCTCAACTGCGGGAGTTGCAACGGCTGTGACATCGAGACGCTGGACGCGCTGATGCCCCGCTACGACGTCGAGCGGTTCGGCGTCCTCCAGAAGGACACGCCGCGACACGCGGACGTCCTCGTCGCGACGGGGCCGGTGACCGAGCAGATGGCGCCCCGGCTGGAGCGGGTCTACGAGCAGATGCCCGAGCCGAAGCTGGTGGTCGCCGCCGGCTCGTGTGCCTCGACCGGCGGGGTCTTCCACGACTGCTACAACTGCCGCGGGGGCGTCGACCAGGTCATCCCGGTCGACATGTACGTCCCGGGCTGCCCCATCTCGCCGGAGGCGCTGATCGACGGCATCGTCAAGCTGCTCGACGAGGCGGGACAGTCCGCGCGGGCCGACCGCCTCGCCGAGGCCAAGCCGGAGATCGTGGAGGAGGGAACGCCGATACCCGAAGCGACCGCACCCGAACGGGAGGACACCGATGAGCCAGAACCGGCTGAAGCGTGACCTCGCCGAGCGGTTGCCCGACGCCGACGTCACCGAGCGCCGCGGGCGCCTCGAAGTCGCCCTCGACGACCGGGACGAGCTCCGGAACGCCGTCGGCGCGCTCGACGACCTCGACGTCACCCACCTCATCACGATCACCGGGGTGGACGCGGGCGACGAGATAGACGTGCTCTATCACTTCCTGCGGTACGGCGAGCTGTCGGGCGGCGACCTGGGCGCGGCCGCCGAGGTGACGGTGCGGGTCGCCGTGCCCAGAGACGACCCGACGGTCGCGTCGATCACCGGGCAGATCCCCGCCGCGAACCTCTACGAGCGCGAGCTCATGGACATGCTCGGCGTCGAGGTGACCGGTCACCCCAATCCGGAGAAGTTCCTCCTCCCGGACGACTGGGAGGGCGAACCGCCGCTGCTGACCGACGACGGGGAGGTGAGCTGAGATGTCCGAAGAACGCTCCGGCGGTGGCGACGGAGGCGGGACCGAGATACCGGTCGGCCCCCAGCACCCCTCGCTGAAAGAGCCAGCCAACTTCACGCTCACCGTCGAGGGCGAGGTGATCACCGACGCCGAGATGAAGCTCTCGTACAACCACCGCGGGATCGAGCAGGCCGCGCTGTCGAACTCCTACCTGGAGAACATCTACCTGCTCGAACGGGTCTGTGGCATCTGCTCGCACAGCCACACGACGGCGTTCGTCCAGGGCGTCGAGACGCTGCTGGACCTCGACGTGCCCGACCGGGCGAACTACGTCCGGACGCTGGTCGGCGAACTCGAACGGATCCACAGCCACATGCTCTGGCTCGGCGTCGCCGGCCACGAGATCGGGTTCGACACGCTCTGGCAGTACGCCTGGCGCGACCGCGAGAGTGTGCTCGACCTCCTGGAGGAGATCACGGGCAACCGCATCCACTACGCGATCAACACGATCGGCGGCGTCCGCGAGGACCTCACGGACGGACAGCGCGAGGCGGTGCTGGCGACGATGGACGAGCTCGAAGAGCGGATCGACTTCTACCGCGAGACCGTCCCCAGCGAGGAGACGGTGCGGATGCGCTGCGAGGACGTCGGGACCGTCTCCGAGGAGCTCGCCCGCAGCTACGGCGCGGTCGGGCCGACCGGCCGGGCCTCGGGCGTCCCGATAGACGTCCGCAAGGACCACCCCTACGCCGCCTACGACGAGGTGGACTTCGACGTGATCACGGACGACGCCGGCGACCTGCTCGCCCGCACCACGGTCCGGATCGAGGAGGTGGCCCAGAGCGTCGACATCATCAGGCAGGTCGCCGAGGACATCCCCGAGGGCGACCTGAAGGCCGACCCGAAACCGCCCCAGGCGCTGCTGGCTCAGATGCCCGAGGACGACGTGGTCAGCCGGTACGAGGCGCCCCGCGGCGAGCTGATCCACTACCTCCGCGCGGACGGCACCGACACCCCGGCGCGGATCCACATCCGCGTGCCGACGCTGGCCAACTGGCCGACGGTCGTCGAGGCCCTGCGGGGCAGCTACATCGCCGACACGCCCATCGTCGTCGCCGGGATCGACCCCTGTATCAGCTGCACCTCCCGGATCGGCGTCGAGACCGACGGGAGCCACGGCGGCGAGAGCTCCTTCACGCTGGAGGACCTCCGGGAGTACGGCGTCGAGTGGTACGACGAGCGCGGGAACGTCCCGCGACCCGGCCGGGCGGGCGGCGACGCCACCGACCGCGGCGACGGACGCGACCGCACCACCGGAGGTGACTGGACGTGAGCCTCGAACTCGACGTGGCGACGGGGCTGTTCTACCTGCTGGTCTTCCCCGGGTTCGCGTTCCTGTTCGCCTACGCGCTCGCGCTGGAGTACGTCGACCGGAAGCTGTACGCCCGGCTCCAGAACCGCGTGGGACCGCGGCCGCTCCAGCCGCTGGCGGACTTCCTGAAGCTGCTGGCCAAGGAGTCGGTCGTGCCCGAGGACGCGACCGCCCGCATCTACAACGCGGCCCCGCTGACGGGGCTGGCTGGCGTGCTGACGGCCGTCCTCTACGTCCCGATATGGAGCGAGCAGGCGGCGTTCGCGTTCGAGGGCGACCTCGTGGTCGTCCTGTTTTTGCTCTCCCTCCCGTCGTTCTCGCTGTTCTTCGGCGGGTGGTACTCTGGGAACGTCTTCAGCCGGATCGGGACCACCCGGACGATCACCCAGCTGTTCGGCTACGAGATCCCGTTCTTCCTGGCCTGTTTCGCGCCGGCCGTCGCGGCGGGCAGCCTCGAGACCTCGGCCGTCGTCGCGTTCCTCGGGGCGAACCCGTGGTACGTGGTCGTCCTCCTGCCGGCGTTCGCCGTCGCGCTGCTGTCGCTGCAGGCGAAGCTCGAACGGATCCCGTTCGACAGCCCCGAGGCCGAGACGGAGCTCGCGACCGGCACGCTCGTCGAGTACTCCGGGCGGAAGCTCGCGCTGTTCCGGCTGACCAAAGACGTCGAACTGGTCGTCGGCGCGGCGCTGCTGTCGGCGCTGTTCCTCGGCGGGCCCTTCCCGGTCGGCGGCGTCGGCGGCCCGGCCGGGGCGGCGCTGGGCTCGGTCGTCTTCCTCGCGAAGACGCTCGCGGTCGTGTTCCTGCTCGCCGTGCTGAAGGCGGTCGTCGCGCGGCTGCGGATCGAACAGGTCGTGGACGTGTTCTACCGCGTGCTGGTGCCGGTCGCCCTGGCCCAGGTAGGACTCGTCGTGCTGGTCGGGCTGTACACGGAGGGACTGCTATGAGCATTCCAGGCAAGATCATTCCGGAGGCACTCAAGACGCTCGGCGAGGACCGGGCGACGGTATCGTACCCGAAAGAGACGCGCGAACTCCCCGAGCGGTTCCGCGGGGCGCTCGACTTCGAGCCCGAGCCCTGCACGGGCTGTGGGATGTGCGAGCGCCACTGCGCGGCCGACGCCATCACGGTCGAGGCCGACGCGGACGGCAACGTCACGTGGAGCTACGACGTGGCGAAGTGCATGTTCTGTGGCCAGTGCGAGGAGTCGTGCCCCACCGACGCCATCGAGATGAGCCACGACTTCGAGCTCGCGTCCGCCGACAAACCCGGCTTCGAGGAGAGCTACACCTTCGAGCGGTAGGCGGATCGGACCGGGCCGGGTCGGATCGACGTGCCGGCGGCAGTTCCCGTCCCGTCGCCCGGGCCGACGGCGACACGGCGTGGACGTTCTTCGCCGCGCTGCTCGACGGGTGATCGGACGCCCGGGGTCGTCAAGTCCCGGCGGATCTGCTTTTGCTGACCGACGCACGTATTCCAGCGTAAGCGTACCCGAGGAGTGCACCGATGGCGCCACCGACGCCGGCACCAACTGCCCCGCCGGCGCCGGTCGCGGTGCCGACGAGCGATCCCACGGCAGCGAAGACACCGGCACTGATCGGTCCGACCCGCCGTGCACGCGTTTTCACGTCAGTCCAGTCGACAGTACGTAATCGCTGGACGATCCGCATCACCGGAGCGTCGTCTCGGTGGCACAATAAACCCCGAACACATCGGTCACGCGCCCACGCCCGCCCGCTCACGCGTCGACGCCGAGCGCGTCGGCCAGCGCCGCGGCCAGGTCGTCGAGCCGGGACGCCACGGCGGGGGAAAGGTCCTCGCCGAGTCCGACGCTGGCCGGCTGGACGCCGAACAGTGCGACCTCGGCGCCGGTCTCGCGGGCGAGGAACGTCGTGAGCATCGCGGGCGTCGACTTGTGCGAGGAGAACGACTCCCCGCCGAGGTCGTCCGGGTCGACCCACTTGCCGGTCCCCGGGTCGCCCCCGAAGTCGACGGCGTCGACGAGCACGACCCAGTCCGGGTCGAACCGCCGGACCACGCCCGTGTAGTTCTCGGGAGCGACGCCCCCCTCGACGGTCAGCAGGCGGTCGCCGTCGGCGGGCGCCGGTCGGTTCGATCCCGCCCCGCCGTCGGCGGGCGAGAGCCGCCGGACCAGCGCGAGGCCGGCGGCGTCGTCGCCCCGCAGCTCGGACCCGAGGCCGACGACGGCGAGGCGGTCGGTCGGCTCCACCGTCGGTTTCGCGGCCGTCACAGTCCGGTGGAAGCACCCCCACGGCAAAAAATCCCGGGATATAGCGGGTTTACTGTCCGAGGCCGGCGACTTCACCGGCGGGAAGTCGAATGATTCAAGGCGGGTTCGGGAAAAAATTTCGGTTATGCATACTCTCGGGAGGTCGGTATCGTGAGTGGCACGCTTCTGGCGGTTGGCCCGCTCGTGGCGCTGTTCGCCGGGGTGTTCGCGTCGTACCTCGCGGCCCAGCTCAGGCGCGAGTACGCGGCCGCCGCGGCCGGATCGGTCGCGACGCTGTCGCTGCTCGGCGCGCTCGCGGCGACGTGGCTGCTGTGGACGCGGGCGCTCCCGGTCGAGTACGCGCTGCTCGGCGAGGGCGTCGGCGTTCGCGTCACGGCGCTGAGCGTGTTCCTCGCGGCGGTCGCGTGCCTGGTCGGCCTCGCCGTGACTGTCTACTCGCTGCGCGGCACCGACCGGGACGGCGGTCACGACATCTACTACCCGCTCGTGCTCGCGACCGTCGCCGGCGTCGTCGGGATCGGCGCCGCGGCGGACCTGTTCTCGCTGTACGTCTTCTTCGAGTTGATGGCCGTCGGGACCTACGCGCTGGTGCCGTTCGCGGTCGACCGCCCGACCGCCGTCGAGGCCGGCACGAAGTACGTGATCATGAACGCCGTCGGGTCGCTGCTGGCTGTGTTCGGCGTCTCGCTGGTGTACGCCCACACCGGCGGCGTCCTCGCGTTCACCGCGCTCGGGTCGGAACTGACGGCGGTATCGGGGACGTCGGCGCTGCACGCCGCCGTGCTGTTTCTCGTGGTCGGGTTCGGCGTGAAGGCCGCCGCCGTCCCGCTGCACACGTGGCTGCCCGACGCCTACGCCGAGTCGCCCGCCGGCGCGAGCGCGCTGCTGGCCGGGCTCGCGACGCCAGCGGCCGTCGTCGCCATGGTGAAGGCGCTCTCGGTCTTCCCGGACGGCGTGCCCGTCGGCCTCCTGTTGCTCGCGTTCGGCGCGCTGACGATGACCGTCGGCAACTTCCTGGCGCTGGGCCAGCGCGACCTCAAGCGCCTGCTGGCCTACTCGTCGATCCCCCACGTCGGGTACGTCCTCTTCGGGTTCGGCGTCGGCTTCTACGGCGGCTACGGCGTCGCCTTCGACGGCGCGCTGTTCCACGTCCTCGCGAACGCGTTCATGAAGGGCGGCGCCTTCCTCGCGGTCGGCGCGATCGTCTACCGCCTCGCCGGAACCGACGCGGCCGGGAGCCGCGACCTCGACGACCTGGCCGGGATCGGCTATCAGATGCCCGTCGCGGCGGGCGCGGTCGCCGTCGCGGTGCTCGCGCTGGCGGGCGTCCCGCCGCTCGCCGGCTTCTGGGGCAAGCTGTTCATCGTCCTCGGGAGCGCGGAGGTGTCGGGCCCGACCGGCGTCGCGCTCGCGCTGCTGGTCGTCGGCAACTCCTTCCTCTCGCTTGGCTACTACCTGCCGGTCGTGGGCAGCCTGTTCGCTACCCCCACGGACGCGGCGGCGGCGGTCGAGCGGACCCCGACCGCGCTCGCGGTCCCCATCGTCGCGCTGACCGCCGGGACCCTCCTGCTGGGGGTCGCGCCCACGTTCGGACTCGACCTCGTCGAGCCGGCCGCCGACGTGCTCCAGGCGGGGGCGGGGGTGATGCCGTGACGGACCCGCTGCCCGCGGCCGCGCTCGTCGCGACGGTCGGCCTCGGCCTGGTCGCGGTCGCCGCCCGGGACTTCCTGGTCTCGGTCCTCTCGCTGTCCGGGGCGAGCGTCGCGCTGGCGGTGTACTTCTACCTGGCCGGCGCGCCCGTCGCGGCGGTCTTCGAGGCCGTCGTCGCCGCCGGGCTGGTGACGGTCCTGTTCCTGTTCGTCGTCAGCCTGACCGAGACGGACGCCGCCGAGGCAATCGAGGGCGCGAAGCTGCCGGTCGTCGGCGTGGCGCTGGGGCTGCTGGCGGCCGTCGGCGCGGCCGTCTGGGCCTTCCTGGGCGCCGTGGCCGCCACCGGAGCCAGCGACGTCGCGTTCGCGGAGGCGCTGTGGACGACCCGCTCGGTCGACCTGCTCGCCGTGACGGTCCTGCTGTTCGTCGGCGTCCTCGGGGTCGTCCGCCTGACCGCGGAGCGGTTCGAGGCGGGGCTGGACGCCGCCGAACCCGCCGACGCCGGGGACGCGAGCGGCGTCGCCGGCGGGACTGGGGCCGCCACCAACGGCGGCGAAACGGACGGGGACGCCGGTGGAGGGGACGCCGAACCGACGACCGGCGAGACGGACGACGGCTCGACCGCCGACGAAACGACCGTCGGAGCTGACGGCGACGCGACGGAGGTGGACCGATGACCGCGCTCGCCTACGGCGTCGCGCTCGCGTTGCTTTTGCTCGGCCTGGCGAGCGTCGTGACCGGCCGCAACGTCGTGAAGACGGTGATCGGCGTCGAACTCATGTCGAAGGGCGTCCTCGTGAACTTCGTCGCCACCGATCCGACCGGGAGCCAGGGAATCGTCGTCCTGCTGATCCTGGTCGACGCGGTCGTGGTCGCCGTCCTGATGGGGATGGTCGTCGCCACGTATCGCCAGTACGGAACGCTCGATCTCGACGCGCTCGGGAGGTTGACATGGTAACGAACAGGCAGACGCGGATCGCATCGATACCCGGCGTGCTGGTCGCCGGCGCGCTGGCCGCCGCGCTCGCCCTGCGAGCGCCCGACCTCGAAACGCCCGCCGCGCTCGCGCTCGGGGCGATCGTCGTCCCCTTCGTCGGCGCGGCGCTGCTACCCTTCGTCGACGCCGCGGGCGACCGGGCCCGCAACGGGGTCGCGGTCCTCGCCGGCGCCGTCACCGGCGTACTGGCGCTGTCGCTGGTGCCGCAGGCCCTGTCCGGCGAGCCCGAGACAGTCCACTACGCCGTCGAGTGGGTGCCCGCGGCGGAGGTCTCGTTCGGCCTCTACCTGGACGCACTGGGCGTGTTGCTGGCGACTATCGCCGGCGTCGTCGGGACGCTGACGCTCGTGTTCTCGACGCGGTTCATGGAGCGCGAGTCCGGGCTGACGCGCTACTACGCGCTGACGCTGCTGTTCGTCGGCGCGATGGTCGGCTTCGCGCTGACCGACAGCCTCGTCGCGCTGTACGTTTTCTGGGAGGTGCTCGGCCTCTGCTCGTTCGGGCTGATCGCCTTCTGGCTGCGCGACGAGGCCTCGTTCGACGCGGGCGTGAAGGCGTTCGTCACGACGCGCTTCGGCGACATCGGCCTGCTGGCGGGCATCGCCGTCCTGTTCGTCGGGAGCGGCGCGGCCGGCGACGCCACGTTCTCGATCCGGGCGCTCGTCGACCAGGCGGCGAGCGGCGCGCTCCCGGAGTGGGCGCTGGCCTGGGCCGGCGGCCTGTTCATCCTCGCGGCGGTCGCCAAGTCCGCGCAGTTCCCGCTGCACGTCTGGCTGCCCGACGCCATGGAGGCGCCGACGACGAGCACGGCGCTCATCCACGCCGCCTGCATGGTCAACGCCGGTATCTACCTGCTCGCCCGGACCCGGCCGATCTTCGACGGGCTCGCTTGGTGGACGACCGCGGTCCTCCTCATCGGGACCGCGACGGCGTTCCTGGCGGCGGTGCTCGCGACCTACGAGCGGGACTTCAAGCGGGCGCTGGCCTACTGTACGATCAGCCAGCTCGGCTACGTGACCGCCGCCATCGGCCTGGCGGGCGGCCTGCTCCCGGCGTCGTACCACCTGCTGAGCCACTCGATCTTCAAGGCGCTGCTCTTCCTCGGCGCGGGGTCGGTCATCTACGCGGTCGGCGGCAGCGTCCACAAGCACGTCGACATGTTCGAGTACCGCGGCGTCGCCAACCGCCGGCAGATGCCCGTGACGAACGTCGCCTTCCTCGTGGGCATCCTGGGGCTGATCGGCGTGCCCGGCTTCAACGGCTTCTGGAGCAAGGAGCTCATCCTCAGCACCGCGATGGAGGGAGGCCCGGTCGAGTTCGCCGCCTTCGTCGTGCTCGCGGTGACGGCGGTGCTGACCGCCGTCTACGCCATCCGGATCTACTACCTGGTGTTCGTCGGCGAGAGCGACCGGGACGTCGAGGAGGCGCCCCTCGCGATGACCGGCCCGCTGGCCGTCCTCGCCGCGCTGACGGCCACGTCCTGGCTGGCCGTCGGGCCGCTCTCCTCGGCGCTGGAGACGTACTTCCACGGCTCGCACCTCCACGCGTACGCGCTGGGCGGCTTCCTCGAACACACGCTCACGCTCCGGACGGCCGCGCTGACCGCCGGTATCCTGGGGCTGGGGTATCTCGGCTTCCGGTACCGCGAGGAAGTCCACGACGCCGCGCCCGCCGGCCTGCTGGCGGTCCTGGACGCGGGCTATGGCTTCGACGCCGTCTACGGCGCCGCCGTCGACGCGTACGGCTGGTGGTGTACCCGAACCCGGACGATCCAGACCGGCGACGTCAACTACAACGCCGTCGGGGTCGTGGTCGCGCTCGCGCTGGGCGCCCTCGTGCTCGTCCTCTGAACCGCGGGACCAGCGGACGAGCGCGACGTGGGGACCTCTCTTCCCGATCGAGGCCGGCGATCCAAAACGCACCCTTTTTCCTCGCGTGCGAGAGAGGCGGTACCGATGAGAGACAAGTCCCGACCCGCGTGGTGGTGGTCATGACTCGCGACCTGACCGAGATCGTCGTCGTCGGCGACGACGACACGGGACTCATCGCGAACGTCACCAGCCTGCTGTTCGAGCGCAACGTCAACATCGAGGACCTGGACCAGGCGGTCCGCGAGGGGGTCTTCCGGATGACGATGCGCGTCGACACCGGAGAGATGGTCTGCAAGGAGGAGACACTCCGGGAGGACCTGCACGACCTGGGCGACGACCTCGGCGTCGACGTACAGGTGCGCTTCCCCAGCGACCGGGAGACCCAGGGGATCGCCGTGCTGGTCACCAAGGAGTCCCACTGCCTGGAGGCCATCTTCGAGGCGTGGGCCAGCGGCGACCTCGGCGCCGACGTCGAGGTGGTCATCGGGAACCACTCCGACCTGGAGCCGCTGGCCGAGAAGTACGACGTGCCGTTCCACGACATCGGCGACGAGAAGGGCACCCCAGACGAGGGCGAACTGCTCGAACTCCTCGACGAGTACGACACCGACCTCGTGGTGCTGGCGCGGTACATGCGCATCCTCAGTCCGGACGTCGTCTTCCGCTACGAGAACCGCATCATCAACGTCCACCCGTCGCTGCTCCCCGCCTTCCCGGGCGCCTCGGCCTACATGCAGGCCATCGAGGAGGGCGTCCGCATCGCCGGCGTCACCGCCCACTACGTGACGACCGACCTGGACCAGGGACCGATCATCACCCAGCGGGCGTTCAACGTGCCCGACGACGCCAGCGAGGAGGAGCTACAGCAGATCGGCCAGCCGCTCGAAGCGGAGGCGCTCCTGGAGGCGATCGACCTCCACCTCAACGACGAGGTCGCGGTCCACCGCGGCCGGACGACCCTCCGGGACGCCGAGGAGACGGACGTTCAGCTGGGCGCGCCCGAGGCGCTCGACCGCGCGAACCCCGACCGGCCCATCGACGGACTCGGCGAGTACGTCGCAGACCAGGGCGAGGCCGGAGCGGACGAGAGCGACGACGAGGAGAGCGACGACGGCGAACCCACAGACGAGACGGACACCGAAGTGGAAGCCGACGACTGAGCGGAAGCGGAAGCCGACGATTGAGAGACGGCGCCGAACCCGGCTGCCTTCTGGGGGGATCTGCCGGCCCCGCGTGGCGAACAGGCGACACTGGGGCGACCGCCGACAGCACTGTCAGCGAGCGCCGGCGACGCGGGACGGTCGTGTCGCACACCCGCGACCCGTCCGCGGTGAGTTACTCTACACGCGTCCGACTGGTCCCGTTCTCGCTTATAAACCCTCGTGGCGAGGAGGTCAGTACGGGCGACGGGACGGACAGGCAGACCGGTCCCGCGACGGACAGTCGGGCCAACGACGAGCCGGTCCGGCGATCAGAGGTCCCGGACGCGCTCGACCGCCTCGTCGATCGGCGGTGCGTCGAAGGCCTCGCGCCCGACGTAGGCGTTCGTCCCGGCGCAGTAGAGGTCCCGGACGGCCGCTATCACGCCCTCGTCGAGGGGCGCCGGTTCGCGGTCACAGAGGGACTTCCAGTCGGCGACGCCGCGCTCGTCGGCCTCCCGCTTGGCGGTCGAGACGGCCTCCACCCACTCGGGCTGGGTGCGCCTGTGGTACTGGCGGACGACCTCCTTCGAGACCTGCTGGCCGTCGTAGGAAAAGCGGTTCTCGTCGAACGTCCCGACGACGTCCGCGACCCGGACCTCGCCCCGGTAGTAGAGACACTCGACCTTGCCGTCCTGGTGGACGAACCCCGCCTGGGCGGCGCGGTCGGTGACGACCCGGTTCACCTCGCGCGCGACCGATTCGAGGTCGGCCACGTCCGCGCGGCCGGCGATCCGGTCGGCCTCGGCCCGCGAGAGGTAGCGGTCCTGCTCCTCGTACTTGGTCGAGAACTCCACGACCGGGTCGTCGAGGTCGACCGCCTCGTCGGGCCACTCGGGATAGTCGAGTCCGTGGTCGGCCGGGTCCGTGCGCTTCCGGAGCGACGACCCGACGGGGACCCGGTTGCGGAAGACGACCTCCAGGGGGACGAGGTAGTTCTCGCCCGCCGTGGCGTGGTAGGCGTCGTAGTCGTACCCGCTCGGGTCGTCGGCGTCGGCTCCCTCGAACGGGAGGTCGGGCACCTGCGTGAGTTCGATTGCCATCTCCCGGGGCGCGCGGCCCGCGTCGAGCGCTGCGTCCAGCGAGACCGCGCCGTCGGTCGGGTCCGTCGCGACGCCCTCGTAGTGGGTCGGGATCCCCTCGGCCTCCAGCAGTTCGAAGTTGTACGCGCCCATCGTACACAGCGACGCGCCCTTGTCGGGGATCTCGTCGGGCATCTTCCCCCAGTCGAACACCGAGTAGTCGTCGGTGA
>JBDGST010000114.1:0-15075 GCA_042217365.1 Haloarculaceae archaeon | reverse complement strand
AGCTCCCGAATACGTCATCTTCAACTCGCCGGATTTCTGGACCGGCGAACGCCTCGTCGAGTTCGAGGTCATTTACTTTCATCGCGACCACGACGGAGTATACTATTCACGAGAAGTCCAGCACCGCGACCAGTTCCCGATCAACGTCACGCGTCACTCGCCATGCCAGTCACCCGACGCCAGAGAGAAACCATGACTATCCACAACTTCGGCCACTCGCTGGAACTGGGCGAACTCGACGACCGCGACTTCCGGGTGGGCCCTCCCGTCTCCGGTATCACGGTCGACTCGTCGCCACTGGCAGAGGACACAGACCGCGACGGGCTCTCGGATGACGCGGAGAAATACGACACGCACACCGACCCCGGGGCCACCCTGACGTACTCGGGAGTGGCTTTCGACCAGACGTCGTATATCGAGAGTCTCAACCGGACTGCGCCGACGATGCTGGGTGCGATCGGCCCAGCGGCGTTCGATGGGACGTCGACCCACCTCACCGATGCGACCATGGACTTCGACTTCGTGTGGGACGACCAGGCCTCGACGCCGGTCGACCGGCTGAACTTCACCGCGCTCGACGGCACCGAACGCACCGACACCTGGCTCTCCAACGAAGCCGAAGTCCGCTACGGCACCGACCCGTGGGACCCCGACACCGACGACGATGGGCTGACCGACGGCCAAGAGGTCTACGGCGTCACCCGGGTCGAAGAGATCGACAACGAGCCCGTGGTCGTGGAGGGCTGGCACCGCGAACTCGACCCGACCGACCCCGACACCGACGGCGACGGCTACTGGGACGGCTGGTTCGGCGTCTCCAAGAGAGCTCCCGGGTGAAACGCGAGAACGGCGTTACTCGTCCTGCAGCGCGTCGGGCCGCATCGCGTCGGGGAGCAACTCCCCCAGCGTGTACCGCCGGATTTCGCCGTCGTCGGTCAGAACGACGAACGAGTCGTCGCAAAACTCCGCCATCGTCTGTCGACACATGCCACAGGGCGTGACGCCGTCCCGCTCCGGCGAGACGACGGCGATCGTCTCGAACTCCGTGTGTCCGTTCCGGATGGCGGCCGTGATCGCGACCTCCTCCGCGTGGAAGCTGTTGGAGTAGTTGACGGTCTCGATGTTGAACCCGGTGAACACGTCGCCGCTCGCCGTTTCCAGCGCCGCGCCGACCGGGTACTCCGAGTAGGGCACGTACGCGTCCTCGTACGCTTCGTGGGCCGTCTCGATGAGCGTCTCGTCTTCCATCGTCTCTCGAACTGGGGGGCGGAGTGACAAAAGAGCACTGCTTTTATATTGAAGTATGATATAAAAAGGGAGGGCGAAAAGAGTACGAACGGCGAGACAGACACAGGGCGACCGGGGCAGACCCGGACGCGAATCACGGGGGACGCCAGTCGTTCGGGGTCGGCAGACGCACCCTTCCGGACGCGTTGTCCGTTCCGGCGTACGTGCTCGACGACGAGCACGCCGTCGTCGAGTGGAGCAGCGGACTCGGACCGCTGCTCGGGCTCTCGCGCGAGGAGATGCTCGGGACCGACGAGTCTTCGGCCGTGACGGGGAGAGAAACCGGATCGAGACGCTCGCGAACAGGGTCGTCGAGAACCCGCGCGACGCGGACCGGCACGAGCGGGTCGAGCGCGTCGACTCCGAGTACGCCGGCGTCCCGGTCTACGAGTCGAAGCTGTGGCTCCGCAACGACGCCGGCGAGCGGCGGTACGTCGGGTTCAACGCGATGCCGCTCTACGAGAACGGGACGTTCCGGGGCGTCGTACAGCTCTGTCGCGACGAGACCGAGCGTCAGCGGCGCCAGGAACGCACGGAAGCGCTCGTCGAGGAGGTCATCGACACGATGGACGCGCTGAGCGCCGGCCAGCTCTCGGCCCGGGCGAGCGTCGGGGAGACCGCACACGTCGAGTCGCACCTGCTCGACATCCTCGACCAGGTCAACGAGACCGCCGAACGGCTGGAGACCGTCGTCGAGCGCGTCGACAGCCAGGCGAGTTCGCTGTCGAGGTCGGCCGCCGAGACGTCGGAGAGCGCCTCGGAGATCACGGAACTGCTCGACGAACAGACGAGCGATCTCACTGGAGCCGTCGACGACATCGAGACGTTCAGCGCCCGCATGGAGGAGATTGCGGCCAACACCGAGCAGATCGCCGCCGCCGTCGACGCGACTAGGGAGTCGGTAAACGAGGGGCGCGAGGCCGGCGACCGCGCCCGCGAGCGGACGACGGAGCTGTCCGACACGAGCGAGACGCTGGTCTCGACCGTCGAGACGCTGTCGGACCGCATGTCCGAGGTCGAGACCGTCGTGACCGTCATCCAGGACGTCGCCGACCAGACGAACATGCTGGCGCTCAACGCCTCGATCGAGGCGGCCCGCGCGGACGCCGAGGGCGACGGGTTCGAGGTCGTCGCCGACGAGGTGAAGGAACTCGCCCAGGAGACGGGCCGGAACGCGGACGAGATCGCCGCCCAGATCGACGAGATCCGGACCCAGACCGAACGGACCGTCGACGCGATAGACGACGCGACCGACGGGATCGAGGAGACGATAGACCGCGTCGAGACCGCCCAGGAGGCGTTCGCCCGCATCGAGCGGGAGATTGCGGACGTTGCGGACGGGATCGAGGAGATCGCCGACGCGAACGACGAACAGGCACAGGAGACCGAGGACCTCCGCGCCGATCTCGACGCCCTCCGTGACCACGCCTCGCGAGCGAAGGCCGCGAGCCGGTCGATCGACGAACAGACCGAACGGCAGCGAGCGGCCGTCCGCCAGCTCACGGAGCTCGTCGACAAACTGAACGGCAAGGGGTAGCCGCGCCGGAGGCGAACTCCGAGGGCTCGGCGCAAGGATCGAACCCCTCCGGGGTGAGTCCGGGCGCCCACGGCGTGGCCACCTTTTTATACTCTGGAAGTATAAATACGGGCATGGAAAACGGACTGGCCGCTCTCGTCGAGAGAAGCGAAGCGGAACGGGAACTGCTCCGGGAGGCCGCCGAGGTCAGCGCGTGTACCGACGCACCGCTGCGCGTGCTGGCGCTGGTTTCGCCCGAGGAATACGAGTCGTCCTCGGAGTCGATCGAGATCACGAGCGACATCGAACGCACGGTGTACGACCGGACGTCCGTCGGCGACGACCTGCGGACGGAAGCGGAAGAATTCGTCGACGACGCCCTCGAGGACGACGTTCCGGTCGATATCATGGTGAAAGTCGTCGAGCGGTCCGACCGGGCCGACGCGATCATGACGACGGCCGAGGACGTGGGGTGTGACCACGTGTTCATGGCGGGCAAACAGCGGTCGCCGACCAGGAAGGCAATCCTCGGGGACACGACCCAGGAGGTGCTTCTCAACTACGACGGGATCGTGACGCTGTCGATGGGGCCGTCGTAGCGCTCCCCCCTGGGCGACCCGTCTCGCCGGGACTCACCCCGTGTATTTTTAAACCCATACGGTGTAAATAAAGGCATGCCGAAACAGCCCCACTTGCTCGTCGAACCGGGCGAACTCAACGACGTCGCGCTCGTCCCCGGCGACCCCGGACGGGTCGACAGGATCGCGTCCTACTGCAGCGACGTCGAGACGGTGGCGGAGAACCGCGAGTACAAGATAGTCAACGCGACCTACGAGGGGAGTCCGGTGACGGTCTGTTCGACGGGGATCGGTTCGCCGTCCGCGACGATCGCGCTCGAAGAACTGGGTAACGTCGGCGTCGAGACGGTGATCCGGGTCGGCACGGCCGGCGCGCTCCAGCGAGACGTCGAGATCGGCGACATGGTCGTCGCGACTGGCGCGACGAAAGACGAGGGGACGAGCAGGCGGTACGAGTCGGTGACCTACCCCGCAGTCGCCGATTACGAGGTGCTCTCGGCGCTCGTCGAGGCCGCCGAAGACAACGACGAGGACGTCCACGTCGGGGCTATCGCGACGGACGACGCCTTCTACGCCGAAACGGACGCGGTCATCGACGACTGGGAGGACGCCGGCATCCAGGCCGTCGAGATGGAGGCCGCGGCGCTGTTCTCGGTCGCACGGCACCGGGAGATGCGAGCCGGCGCCATCTGTACGATCGACGGCAACCTCGTCGAGGGCACCCAGAAGGGCGAAACCGACGAGGACGAACTGCCCGACAAGGCCAAGAACAACGTCGGCCGAGCGATCGAGATCACGCTCGACGCGGCGACGAGCCTCTGAACGGCCGTATCGTAGACCACCGGCCTCCCGTCGCGGACCGGGGACACCACCGAACTGCGGCGTTGTGGCCCGACAGGTGACCCCTGTCCGGCTACGCCGGGAAACCCCGGGTGACCCACTGGTGCCACCTGCTTCCTGGCTAGCGGGGTCACCGCCCCTCCCGGAACCGGTGCTTTTACATAGGAAATCATCTTATAAATGACCACCATGAACACCGTACTGATCGCGCTTGCGACACTGACTGGCATCGTGACCGGCCTGGTCTTCGGGTTCCTGGAAGTCCCGATCCCGGCGCCGCCGAACCTCGCCGGCATCATGGGTATCGTCGGGATCTTCCTCGGCTACCAGATCATGGAGTACTTCGACGTCGGCTTCGACCTGCTCGGCTTTCTCGGCATCTAACCCGCCGTGATCGGGCCGCAATCGGAAGATGTCGCGGAGTTGTCGCCGCGGGACTGTCCCGATTCTGCTGGCGGCTCGCGGACTGGTCGCGGACACGCGGGAAGCAGCGTGCTGCGGCACTGGGGTTCGTCGGGAAGGGAGAGACCCGGATCTGTGTCGGTTCGGGACGTTCCGCCCCGCGACGAACACCCAGGGACTGGCGGCCGCCCCGCCCCGGTCACGTCCGACGACGCCCGGTTTTTATTAGTAGGGGGATATTATATAAAAAGGAATGCCACGATGGGACTGCCAAGCAGTCGAGTCGGCAACAGAGGGATTGGAGGACGAACTCCCGCACCGGCCCGAGGGCGCTACCGCGCCCGGAGAACTCGAGGTCGAGCCATGACGGGACGAACGACCGCGATGGCCGGTGTATCGCCCGACCGCCGTCGCACCGCTACCGGGTTCCGGCGAAAGCCCCAGCTATGACTCACCAACAGGTCCAGCTCGTCGCCGAGCAGATCAGAGATAACCGCGTCCGGGGCGTGACGACGATAGCCCGCGAGACGGCGCGCGCTCTGGAGGTCCAGGCCGAGGAGACAGAACCGGACGACCCCGAGGAGTTCCTGGAGACGATGCGGGAGGCGACCAGACGCCTCTACGAGGCGCGACCGGAGCCGCCCAAGCGGAGCATCGGCCTGACGAACACGCTCCGGTACGTGTTTCAGAACATCGAGGGGGAGACCGCCGAGGACCTCCGGACGTCGACGATCGCCGTCTCCCGGTCGTTCCGCGAGGACATCAAGCAAGCCCGCGACACGCTCGGGGAGATCGGCTCCCACCGGCTGGGGGACGGGGACACCGTGATGACCCACTGCCACTCGACGGACGCGCTGTCGGCGATAAAACACGCGCTCGAGGACGGCAAGTCCATCGACGCGTTCGTCAAGGAGACGCGTCCGCAGAAGGGCGGCCACATCACCGCCCAGACGCTCCGCGAGTGGGACGTCCCCGTCACGTTCATCGTCGACGGCGCCGAACACCGGTACCTCGACGAGGTCGATCACGTCGTCGTGGGCGCGGAGAGCATCGCCGCGGACGGGTCCGTCGTCAACCGGATCGGGTCCGCCGGACTCGCCGTGAACGCCCGCGAGAAGGGCGTCCCCGTGACGGCGGTCGCACAGACGCTCAAACTCGACCCGGACGCGCTGACCGGCCACGACTTCGACATGAAGATGCGAGACGAGTCGGAGGTCATCGACGACAGGACCCGGGAGCAGATCGGCGACATCCGGGTGAAGAACCCGGCGTTCGACGTGACCCCTCCCAGGTACGTCGACGCCATCGTCACCGAGCGCGGACAGTTCCCGCCCGAGAGCATCGTGGTTCTCATGCGCGAACTCTACGGCGACACCGGCAAGAACCCCTGGGACGACTGATAGCTCTCCCGGCGAGACGTGACCGAAAGGGTGCCTTTATATGATTGATCGTACTTAATACGAGCGTATGGACGAGCCACTCTCACGAATCGAACACACGGTCCTCGGTCCGGAGACGACCCCGGCTGACGTCCAGTCGGTGCTCGACGAGGCGACGGAGTACGGCCTCAGAGCCTGTATTCCGCCGTCGTACGTCGACCTCGCCGCGGGGTACGCGCCCGACGTCGACGTCGCGACGGTCGTCGGGTTCCCCAACGGGACCGACTCCACCGGGGCGAAGGTTCGCGAGGCGGAACTCGCCTACGAGGACGGCGCCGACGAACTCGACATGGTCTGTCACGTCGGTCGACTGAAGGCCGGCGACGACGAAGCGGTCGCGGCGGACATCGAGGCGGTCGTCGAGGCGACGCCGCTGCCGGTGAAGGTGATAATCGAGACGCCGCTGCTGACAGACGAGGAGAAACACCGGGCGTGCGGGATCGTCGCCGACGCCGGCGCGGATTTCGTCAAGACGGCGACCGGGTTCAGCGACGGCGGCGCGACGGTCCCCGACGTGGAACTGATGAGCGAGTACCTCCCCGTCAAGGCCAGCGGCGGCGTCGGCTCGTGGGAGCGGGCCCGGGCGATGTTCGACGCCGGCGCCGACCGCATCGGCGCCTCCAGCGGCGACGTCATCGCCCGGGAGTACCGCGACCGGCAGGCGTAGGGCCGGCGGGGGACGACCGACGGTCGTAACAGAACGACGGGGGGAGCGGCTCGCACGGGGGGCGGGGCGGTGGCCGTTGCCGACGCGTACTGCGCGTCGAAACGACAGTCGCCCACTGGACAGACCCGGACAGGGACGTCTCTCCTTACCGGACAAGACCCGGACAGGGACGTCTCTCCGCTGGAGGGCGCAGGACCGAACCGGGAGTCACCAGCGGAACGGAACGCCGGGAACGGGAAAACAGCGACGGTGCGCTACTCCTCGCCGGATTCGTAGTGTTCGCCGGCAGCGCTCGGGATCCGGGTGTAGCCGACGAACGCGAGGACGATGATCACGGTCACGTAGGGGACCAGACGGATGAGCGAGGTCGGGACCTGGATGAACGGGATCTGCTGGAGGCGGATCTGGACCGCCTGCAGTCCCGCGAACAGGAAGCCGGCGCCGAAGGTGCCGAGCGGGTTGTAGTTCCCGAAGAGATACGCCGTGATCGCGATCCAGCCACGGCCGTCGACCATCGTCGCGCCGCTTCCGATGAACTTCCCGATCCGGCCGAGCGCGAGCCCGGCGCCGCCGATCCCGGAGAGCACCCCCGAGAGGGTGACCCCGATGTACCGGACCCGGTGGACGTCGACGCCGGCGGTATCGAGCGCGGACGGGTTCTCGCCGCTGGCCTCGATCCACCGGCCGAAGGTCGTGTAGTTGAACACGTACCACGCGCCGGCGACGGTGAGCAACATGATGAGGACCGTGGGACTGGTGTCGAACAGCACCGGACCGAAGAACGGGATCTGATCGAGGACGGGAATCGTGAGGTCCTCGATCGTCGCGACGCCGGCGCTGTTGACCGAACCCCAGATGACGATGCTCAGGAAGGGGCCGAGGCCGAGCCCGACCAGCCAGACGGCGAGCCCCGCGATGATCTGGTCGGCCTTGAACTCGATGACGATGACGGCGAACAGGAACGCGACCAGCGTGCTCGCGAGGACGCCGCTGAGGAATCCGATCCAGACCGTCCCCTGGGACGCGGTCCCGCCGCCGGCGACGAGGTCGGTGACGGCGACGCTCGTGAACGCGGAGATGATGAGCAGTCCCTCGAGGCCGATGTTGATGACGCCGGTCTTCTCGGCGAAGATCCCGCCGATCGCCGCGAGGACGATCGGGACGGCCGCCCGCAACGCGGCCTCGACGAAGTTCGCGTTGAAGATGCCGACGACGGTGGCGGCCCTCGTGTCCGGGAAGAACACCTGGATCACCGCGGCCGCGAGGACGAGAACCGTCAGGGCCGCGAGTCCCGCGGTCCGGACCGTACTGAGCCCCGCGACCCAGTCGCGGACGCCCCAGAAGTCCGTCGGGCGGGCTTCGCGCTCACTCATCGACACCACCTCCGGCGGTCGGGGCGCTCTCGCCCGGTCCGACGCCGAGCCGCCGCCCGATCATCCGGAAGAACTCCGGCATCGCGACGAACAGGATGATCAGCCCCCTGAGGACCCCGACGAGTTCCGGCGGGACGCCGAGCTGGAAGTTGATCGCGGTGCTCCCGCCCTTCAGGATGCCGAACAGGAAGGCCGCGGGGATCACCCCGATCGGGTTGTTCCCCGCGAGCACCGACACGGTGATCCCGTCGAACCCGATGCCGGGGACCCCCTGTCGCCAGGCGCCGATGACCATCATCGACCACATCGCGCCGGCGATCCCCGCCAGCGCGCCCGACAGGGTCATCGTCGAGACGATCATCCGCTCGGCGTTCGCGCCGGCGTACAGCGCCGCGGGCGCCTGCTCCCCGCTGACCCGGAGGTCGTACCCGAAGCTCGTGTGCCTGAGCAGGTAGTACACGCCCAGCGCCGTCGCCAGCGCGAAGACGAGCGCGAACATCGCGAACGAACTGCCCGCCGGGAACAGGACCCCCCGGATCTGCGCGAACTCGGGGATCGGTTTCGTCTTGATGCTCTGGACCGTCGGGTCCCCGAAGAAGGTGGAGACGAGGTAGAAGGCGACCCCCGTCGCGATGAAGTTCAACATGATCGTCGTGATCACTTCGTTCGCGTCCGAGTAGGCTTTGAGCGCGCCCGGGATCGCGCCGAATGCGCCCCCGGCTACCGCGCCGACGAGCAGGCCGAACGGAATGAATATCACCGTGCCGAGGAGACCGCTCGGGCCGAGCGGGGCGAGCCAGACGAGCGCGAGCGCCGCCGAGAGCCCGCCCAGGACGGCCTGCCCCTGGGCGCCGATGTTGAACAGGTCGCCGCGGAACGCGACCGCGACGGCGAGCCCGGTGAGTAACAGGAGCGACGTCTCCTTGAGCGTCGTCGCCATCGCGAAGTTGACCGGCGACCAGCCGGGAGTGAACAGCCGGCCGGAGTTGAGCGCGAACGGGGACCCGAGCGACCCGTTCACGAGTACGAGGAAGACCTCGACGGGGTTGAACGGTTTCCCCGCCAGCATCCCCGCGACGACGATGAGCCCGCTGCTGACGACCACCGCCGCGATCAGCGCGGCGATGCTGATCAGGAACCGCTCCGCGGCGGAGTTGCCGACGAAAAACCGGAGGAACCGGGCGGCGAACGACGGTATCTCCCGGTCGTCGGCGCTCACGGCTGACCACCTCCGGCGTCCGCGACGGTCTCGCCGGCCTCGGCCTTCTCGTCGAGCTGCTGGCCGGCCATCAGCAGGCCGAGGTCCTGTTCAGTCACGTCCTCGGGCTCCACGACGTCCATGATCTCGCCCTCGTAGATGACCGCGATGCGGTCGGACAGCTGCTGGATCTCGTCGAGTTTCGAGGAGACCAGCAGCACGGCCTTGCCCCGCGAACGGAGTTCGAGCAACTGGTCGTGGATGAACTCGATGCTCCCGATGTCGACGCCCCGGGTGGGGTGGGACGCGACCATGACGTCCAGGTCGCGAAGCATCTCCCGGCCGACGACGAACTTCTGCTGGTTGCCGCCGGACAGCGAGTGCGAGATCGCCGAGGCGCCCGGCGTCCGGACGTCGTACTCGTCGATGATATCCGCCGCGTGGTCGCGCGTGCTGTTCCAGTCGATCCGGACGCCGTTCGTGAAGTCGTCGTCGTACTGTTTCCCCAGCAGCGCGTTCTCGACCAGGTCGAAGTCCATCACGAGCCCCCGGGTCTGTCGGTCCTCCGGGACGAACGACATCCCGCTGTCGATGTGGTCGCGACGGGAGACATCGGTCACGTCCGTCCCGTTGAGCTGGACCGACCCCTCGTCGGGGACCGCCAGCCCCGTTATCGCGTCGACCAGCTGCGACTGTCCGTTGCCGTCGACGCCCGCGATCCCGACGATCTCGCCCTCGTGGACCGTGAGGTCGACATCGTCGACCTGGGCGACCCCGTCGTCGTCCTCGACGCGGAGGTCCGAAACCGACAGTGCGGGATCGCCGGCCGTGACCTCGGTCTTGTCGACTTCGAGCATCACTTCCCGGCCGACCATCATCTCCGCGAGGTCCTCCCGGGTGACGTCGTCGGGCGAGACCGTGCCGATCTTCTCCCCGTCGCGCAGGACGGTGATCTCGTCGGCGATCTCCATCGCCTCGCCGAGCTTGTGGGTGATGAAGATGATCGACTTGCCCTGGGCGGTCAGTTCCTCGACGATCGAGAACAGCTCCTGGACCTCCTGGGGCGTGAGAACCGCCGTCGGTTCGTCGAAGATGAGGACGTCCGCGCCGCGGTAGAGCGTCTTGATGATCTCGGCGCGCTGTTTCTCGCCGACGCTGATGTCCTCGATCCGGTCGTCCGGGTCGAGGTCGAAGTCGTACCGGTCGCTCAGTTCCCGGATCTCCTCGCGGGCCTCGTCGATGTCGTATCCGAGCCCGCCCCACTTCCGGGGTTCGTTACCGAGGGCGATGTTCTCCGTGACGGTCAGCGTGTCGACCAGCTTGAAGTGCTGGTGGATCATCCCGACGCCGGCGTCGATGGCGTCCTGCGGGTCCTCGAACTCACAGGGCTCCCCGTCGAGATACACCGTCCCCTCCTCCTGCTGGTAGAGCCCGTAGAGCACCTTCATCAGCGTCGTCTTGCCAGCGCCGTTCTCGCCGAGGAGGGTGTGTACGGAACCGCGTTTCACCTCGAGCGTGACCTGGTCGTTCGCGACGACGCCCGGGAACCGCTTCGTTATCCGCTCCATTCTGACCGGCGGTGGCCCGGTCTCCGGCGCCTGGCCGGCACCGTCCGTCTCCGCTGGTTCGTTCGATCGCGTCATCTTGTCAAAAATGTTTTATTGGGTGGATCTGTTCGGACGACCGTACTCTGCCAGCGGCTTACTACACGTTTTTCACTTTGGACGGCACCGACAGTTCGCCCTCAATGACCTTGTTACTCAGCGAGTTGATCTTGTCCTTGATCTCTTGCGGAATATCGTCGCCGAGTTCCACGCCGTACATGAGCTTGACGCCGTCTTTCTCCAGCCCGAGCACCCTCGTTTCGCCGCCGGCGAACTCGCCTTCGTTGACGTTCTTCGTCGCCCGGAAGACCGCCTCGTTGACCTGCTTGACCATGCTGCCGAGGATCACGTCCGCGTAGTTCGGCAGCGTCTTGGACTGGCGCGCGTCGACGCCGATGGCGTACCGGCCGCGCTGCTGGGCCGCCTTGATGACGCCGACGCCCGTCCCGCCGGCGGCGTGGTAGATGATGTCGGCACCGTCGTCGTACATCGAGTTCGCGATCGACTTGCCCTGGCCGGGGTCGCTCCAGGACCCCGAGTACGCAGACTTGATGTTGATGTCGCTGTTGACCTGCTTCGCGCCGAACCGGTAGCCGGCTTCGAACTTCTTGATCAGCGGGATCTCCTTCCCGCCGACGAAGCCGATCGTGTCCTTGTCGGGCTTCGTCTCGCCGGCGCCGGCCGAGAACTTCCGGTTGGTCAGCATCCCGGCCAGCACGCCACACTGGAACGAGCCCTCGTGTTCCTTGAACACGTAACTCGAGACGTTGGGTTCGTCGACGACCGTGTCGATGACCTGGAACCGCTGTTCGGGGAAGTTCGGCGCGGTCTTCTGCAGCGCGCTCTTCTGGGAGAACCCGACACAGACGATCAGGTCGTAGTCCGGGCTCTTCGAAGTCGCGAAACGGCGCTGGAACGTCTTGAACTCGCTCGGGGAGCCCGGTTCGGCGTTCGTGTACGCGACGTTCCCGAGTTTGCTCTTTGCGGTCTTGATGCCGCGGTGGGCCATGTCGTTGAACGAGTTGTCGCCGAGCCCACCGGTCGAGTAGACCATACCGACGTTGACGGTGTCGCCGACCGCCTCGAACTGTGACGAACTGCCGTCGCCGGCGGTGGTCGTCATGCCGTCGCCTGCGGTGGTCGTCATGCCGTCGCCGCCGTCGCCGCCGTCGCCGCCGCCGTCTTCGTTAGTAGTCGTGTTGTTCCCGCCGCCAGTACAACCAGCCAGCGTGATACCAACGCCGCTCGCTACGATCCCTCTCAGGAACGCCCGCCGGTTACGCGAATCAACCATACACCATCGAATTCTGTATCGTACCGGTATAATAGTTTGGTTCTTTCTCTGCTTTATATAATAGTTGGGTATATAAGTAATCGGTGCCGCGGGGCGCGGGGATCCGATTCATCCACCACGCCGGAGAACAGCCGTTCCGGGGGATCCCCGACATCTCCGGGAAACATACATCACAAACGGGTTGCAAGCAAATATCGCGTTGCAGGAACGACCCGGTAAGTACACTCTCGACGGCCCGATATCGCCCACGATCGGAGCCACAACGTACCTCACCGACCTGCCAGTCGCGGCTTCCGAGCGGGTCGGGCACCGGACTGATGGCGAACGTTATATTAGAGATGGGCATAAAAATGGATCCACCGATGACCGGTGACAGCGAAGACCCGAACGCCGACGTACAGTACCACCTCGAAGTGTCCGAAGACGACGTCGCGGAGACCGTCCTCCTGCCGGGGAACCCCGAGCGGATCGAGGACATCGTCCGCTTCTGGGACGGGGCCGAAGAGCGGGCCCACCACCGGGAGTACCGCACGCTCACCGGGACCTACGACGAGACCCCGATCTCCGTGACCTCGACCGGCATCGGGTCCCCGAGCGCCGCGATCGCCGTCGAGGAACTCGCGCGCGTCGGCGTCGAGACGTTCATCCGCGTCGGTTCGTGTGGCTCGATCCGGGAGGACGTCTCGGTCGGTGACCTCGTCATCACGACCGGTGCGGTCCGCCAGGAAGGCACGAGCGACGAGTACGTCCGCGAGGACTACCCGGCGAGCGCGGATCACGAGGTCGTCAGCGCCCTCGTCGCCGCCGCCGAGCGACTCGGGTACGAGTACCACCTCGGCACGACCATGAGCGCGGACAGTTTCTACGCCGGCCAGGGCCGCCCCGGGTTCGAGGGGTTCGAGGCCGCCGGCGGTGACGAACTCGTCGAAAACCTCCGGGAGGCGAACGTCACGAACATCGAGATGGAAGCGAGCGCGATCCTCACGCTCGCGAACCTCTACGGCCTCCGTGGCGGCGCCGTCTGTGCCGTCTACGCGAACCGCGTGACCGGCGAGTTCCGGACCGAGAGCGACCAGCGGGCCTCCGAAGTGGCGTCGCTGGCGACGAAGCTCCTGGCGAAGATGGACGCGGTCAAGGCCGAAGCCGGCGTCGACCACTGGCACCCCGGCCTCCAGATCTGAGTCGGACCGCGACCGGCGGGAGCGCACCGCTTCCCCGTCCGCCGGGCACTTCTGGGGGGCGACGACCGGGCGACCGGCCCGTATCGACGCGAAGGTATTTATATACGGATGGGATAAAAGGGGACGGACCGGCCGGAACGACGGGCACCCGGGGACGGGGAGCGAGCGACGCGGCACCCGGGCGGCGGCGACTGCGCCGAAGGGAGTGTTTTTTGACCGGCCCGGCCGGACGTCACGGCAATGAGCGACGAGTTCGACTACGACGACCTGGGGCTGGTGGCGGGGCTGGAGATCCACCAGCAACTGGACACCGAGACCAAGCTGTTCTGCGAGTGTCCGACGACCCTCCGCGACCCCGAGGACAGCGAGCGGACGTTCACGCGGTATCTCCACCCGACCAAGAGCGAACTTGGGGAGATAGACGAGGCGGCGCTCGAAGAGAGCGTCGTCGACCGCGAGTTCGAGTACCGCAGTTACGACACGACCTGCCTCGTCGAGGAGGACGACGAACCGCCACACCGCGTCGACGAGGAGGCGATGAGCGTCGCGCTGGAGATCGCCCAGCTGCTCGACGCGTCGGTCGTCGACCAGATCCACGTCATGCGAAAGATCGTCGTCGACGGGTCGAACACGTCGGGCTTCCAGCGCACGATGCGCGTCGCCGGCGACGGCGCCATCGAGACGCCGGGCGGCGAGGTGCGCATCGACGACCTCATGCTCGAAGAGGAGTCGGCCCAGCGCGTCGCCGAGACCGACCGCGGGGTGCGCTACTCGCTCGACCGCCTGGGCATCCCGCTCGTGGAGATCGGCACGAAGCCGGACGTCTCGACACCGGAACAGGCCCGCGCCGCCGCCGAACGCATCGGCATGCTGCTTCGCTCGACCGGCCACGTCAAGCGCGGGCTGGGCACTATCCGCCAGGACGTCAACGTCTCTATCGCCGACGGCGCCCGCGTCGAGATCAAGGGCGTCCAGAGCCTGGAGGACATCGACGACATCGTCCGCAACGAGGTCCGCCGCCAGGTCGAACTCCTGGAGGTCGCCGACGAACTCCGCGAGCGCGACGCCGCGGTCGGCGACCCGGTCGACGTGAGCGACGTGTTCGCGGACACCGACTCCGGCGTCATCGAGGGTGCGCTCTCGGGCGGGGGGAAAGCCATGGCCGTCCGCCTGGCCGGCTTCGACGGGCTGGTCGGCCGGGAGATCCAGCCCGACCGCCGCCTGGGGACGGAACTCGCCGACCACGCCGGTCGCCACGGCGCGGGCGGTATCTTCCACACCGACGAACTGCCCGCCTACGGCGTCACCGAACGGGAGGTCGAGGCGCTGCGCGAGGCGGTCGACGCCGGGCCCGAGGACGCGGTGGCGCTGGTCGCGGACGACCCCGAGACGGCCGAACTGGCCGTCGAAGCCGCCGCCGATCGGGCCGAGGCGGCGATCGAGGGCGTCCCCGAGGAGACCCGCGACGCCAACGACGACGGCACGACCAGTTACCTTCGACCGCTCCCGGGCGCGGCGCGGATGTACCCCGAGACGGACGTGCCCCCCGTCGAACCCGACCCCGCGGAGGTGACCGAGCCCGAACTGCTCACCGAGAAGGTCGAGCGCTACCGGGACGAGCACGGGCTCGACGCCGGTCTCGCCGAACAGGTCGCCTACGGCGAGCACATGCCGCTGTTCGAGCGGGTCGTCGCCG
>JBDGST010000142.1:10337-15107 GCA_042217365.1 Haloarculaceae archaeon | reverse complement strand
GGAAAGCGTGTTCCCTTCCGGGATTCTGGGTTCAAATCCCAGTCCTGGCGCTTCTGCGAGGAACGGACGTGACGAGCGAAGCGTCCCGCTTGATTTGAACCCCTGGGAGTCGCAGCCCCGGAACGGCGGCGAAGCCGTCGCATGCCCGGAACGTCTCCCTCCGGTTCAAATCCCAGTCCTGGCGCTTCTATCGCCGTATATCGTCGAGAACGGGGCGGGATATCACCCGGTTCACGGGTCGTCTGGCCCCACTCGCCGGTCGATCAGTTCGTTCACGTTGTAGAAGATGACGCCGACCGACAGCAGCGTCGTGGCGAGGTAGACGACCAGTCCCGGCGGGCCGCCGACCGAGGCCCCGACGTACGCCCCGGCGAACCCGACGGCCGTGAGTTCGATCCAGGTCACGACGATGCGAGACAGGAGGTGCGGTTCGAGCGCCGCGGTCGCGTCAGCCATGGCAGGAGTCGAGTACACCGGGGGACGCCCCCGGCAAAGCGTCGTCGGTTCCGTCCCGGCGGCCGGGAATCCCGCGGGAGGGGGCCCGCCGTCGACGGCGCCGCCGTATTCACGGGCTCATACGGACCGTTGTAACCATTTTCGACAGGGCTTTCGATCACTGGTAGTTTCGCGACCCGCACGAACCGATCTCCTCCGTCATAGCGGTGACGAATTACAACGGTCCGTATCACTCGGCCGACGCGGCGTCCGGCAGCGTCTCGGGGGCGATCCGAGCGAGCCGCATCGCGTTCCCGGTGACGCCCAGCGTCATGCCGGCGTCGCCGACGAGGACGGCCGCCCAGATGGGGACGAGCCCGAAGGGGACGCCGAGCGCGAGCGCCGCCTTCGCGCCCAGGCTGGTCCAGACGTTCTGGCGGATCACGCCGCTGGCGTCGTGGGAGAGCTCGTAGAGGTAGGGGAGCCGCGAGAGGTCGTCGCCCATCAGCGCGACGTCGGCGGTTTCGAGCGCGGTGTCGGTGCCGGCGGCGCCCATCGCCACGCCGACGGTGGCCGTCGCCAGCGCGGGTGCGTCGTTGACGCCGTCGCCGACCATCGCGACGCCGCCGTCGCCCGCCGCGTCGAGTTCCCGGACCGCGTCGACCTTCTCGTCGGGGAGGAGGCCGGCGCGATAGTCGTCGACGCCCACCTCGTCGGCGATGGCCCGAGCGGTCCGCTCGTTGTCGCCGGTGAGCATGACGACCCGCTCGACGCCCAGCTCCCGGAGCCGCTCGACGGCGCGCGCGGCGCCGGGCCGGACCTCGTCGGCGACGGCGATCACGCCTTCGAGCTCGTCGTCGGTGCCGACGAGGACCACCGTCTTCCCCTCGGCCTGCAGGTCCGGGACGACCGAGTCGAGCAGGTCGAGACAGCGGTTCTCCTCGCAGAGCTGTCGCGTCTTCCGCGTGACTGCGCCGCCGTCGGTCGCGGCGTGGACGTGGCCCAGGTCGAAGCCGAGGTCCTCGAAGAAGTCGGGCTTGCCGGCGTAGTGGGTCCGGCCGTCGAGATCCGCCCTGACGCCCTTGCCGGTGACGCTCTCGAAGTCGGACACCTCGCGGTCGCCGACCCCACGCTCGGCGGCCCGGTCGACGATGGCGTCGCCGATGGGGTGTTCGCTCCGGGCCTCCAGGCCGCGGGCACACCGGAGGACGTCGGCCTCGGTGTGGCCGTTGAGCGGCACCACGTCGGTGACGGTGAGCGTCCCCTCGGTGAGCGTGCCGGTCTTGTCCAGGGCGACGGCGTCGACCGCGCCCATCGCCTCCAGGTGGTTGCCTCCCTTGATGAGGACGCCGTTCCTGGCGGCGCTGGTGATCCCGGAGACGACCGAGACGGGCGTCGAGATGACGAACGCGCAGGGACAGGCCAGCACCAGGAGAGTCAGCCCGTAGACGATGGCGCGGGGCCAGGGGGCGCCCAGCGCGTACGGGGTCGCCAGCGTGACGAGAACGGCGAATCCGACGACTACGGGCGTGTAGTAGCTCGCGAACCGCTCGACGAACTGCTCGCGCTCGGTCCGGTTTTCCCGTGCGTCCTCGACCAGTTCGATTATCCGCGAGAGCGTGTCTTCGCCCGCCGCCGACGTGACCTCGACTTCGAGGTAGCCCTGCTCGTTTATCGTCCCCGCGTAGACGTCGTCGCCCCCGGTCTTGTCGACGGGGACGCTCTCGCCCGTGACCGGCGCCTGGTTGACCGCGCTCTCGCCGTCGACGACGACCCCGTCGGTCGGGATCCGCTCGCCCGGCCGGACGACGACGACGTCGCCGGACTCGACTGCCTCGATGGGTACCGTCTCTTCGACCCCGTCGCGCCGGACCGTCGCCTCGTCCGGCGAGAGGTCCATCAGCTCCCGGAGGGAGTCCCGCGCCCGGTCCATCGAGTAGCGTTCGAGGAGTTCGGCGAGGCTGAACAGGACGGCGAGGGTCGCGGCCTCCAGGTAGAGGCCTTCCTCGAAGCCGACGCTGACCGCGAGCGCGCCGGCGATGGCGACGCTCATCAGCAGGTCGATGTCGAGGTTCCGGTTCCGGAGCGAGTAGTAGCCACCGCGGACGATCTCCTGGCCGCTGACGGCCACGGCCGCCAGAAAGAGCACGTCCGCGGTCGCGAGCGAGACGGCGGCCGTCTCCAGGACGGTCGCGTTCAGGCCGCCGATGAGGAACTCGAGGGCGAGCCCGAACGCGGTGAGCAGACCGCCGATCCAGGTCTTGACTCCCCGGGGACTCCGCCAGACGTCGCCGGGACCGGCGACGCCGGGTTCCGTCCCATCCGACGCCTCGCTCCCGTCGTCTCCGACCCCACCTTCGACGTCGTAGCCCGCGTTTTCGACCCGCTCGGCGACCGCCGCGGCGTCCGCCTCCGTCCGGTCGTACCTGACGGTGAGGACTCCGGTCGCGACCTGTGGCTCGACAGCGTCGACCCCGTCGAGCGTCCGGACGCTCGTCTCGACTTTCCCGACACACGAGGGACAGTCCATCCCCGGAACCGCGAGCCGGAGCTCGGTTTCGTCCCCGTCTCCGTCCCGGTCGCCCGCGCGTTCGCCACCTGGGCTGCCCCCCTCGCCGCGTGGGGCCTCGCCGTCCGTGTTCGTCATTGTCGTCGAGTAGATTCCGCAGATGTATTAAATTAGCTGCTATCAGATCGGATCCTATTGGCCATGATTAATAATATTCGCAAAATTATTTAATAATATCGCCGGGCACGGACGGTCGGGACGCCGACACCGACGCGCGAGCGGCCGGTCAGAACGGCGTACCGGACTCGCGGCCGCGCCCCGTCTCGCGGTCGGTTGCGGGCTCGCCCGCGCCGGCGCCCGGGCCGCCGCCGTCCTCGTCCGGCAGTTCGCCCGTCGCGAGGAACTCCCCCTCCAGGGCGGCCAGTTCCTCGTTTATCGCCGCGGTCTGCTGGTGGGTCGGTGCCACGCGCACGCGCACGAGGTCGTACTCGTGGCGGTCGGCGAGGCCGTTCCACGCGCGGAAGGCGGCGCGCGTGAGGGTGAGCCCCTGCGGGCAGAACTCAGTCGTCGGCGTGAACTCGGCGCGCAGCACGGCCCGGTCCGCCGTCGCGTCGTCTCCCCCGGTCTCGACCGCGTACCGGAATCCCGCGTCGGGGTGGCGGACGTCGCAGTTGAGCCGCGCGAGGTTGTACCCGAACGTCATGTCGTAGACGCCGCGCTCGGCGAACAGCGCCCGCGCGAGCCGGTGGACGGCGAGGTGGCGCCTGCCGGCGAGGACGTCGTGGCCGTCGAGCGCCGGCCCCGGCTCGGGGACGTGCTCCGGGACGAACTCGTCGTACGCGTCGAACGGCTCCGCGTCGCGACCGCCGAACGGTGAGGGGATGTCGACCATGTTCGTCTTACGTCTCGCCCCCCGCTATAGACGGTCCCGAACGTGTTCGGCCGACGGCCGGACCGTCGGACGAACGCGGACCGGGACGCGTTCCTGTTCGGTTCTCGCTGGCGGGGTAGTCGGACGGCCCGAGGCCGGAAGTCACGTCTCCTCGGGCGTGATGTGGACGTGCCACTCCTCCTCGTCGACCCGCTCGGTCTCGTGAGCGAACCCCCGGTCGTCGAGGACTGCGTAGAGGGGTTCGGGCTCGAAACTGTTCACGAGGCGGAGGGACTCGTCGTCCCCGAGGTCGTCCAGGGCGCCCACGATGGTGCCGAACGGTTCTCCGTCGGTCTCCCGCACGTCGAGCGTTCGCGTCGCGTCAGAGAACGGTCCCTGATCCATGCCCCGATATCGGGGTGCTGTTCCGGTACGGCTTGTCCCGACCATGTTCGGGCCCAGGTGGGTTGGGAGCGAACGGGCCCGTCGGTGTTCGGCGTGACACATAGGTGGGTGGGCCGTGTCGGGTCGCCCATGGAGACAGTAACCGTGTCGCGCCGGGTGGCTGCGCCGCCGGAGCGCGTGCGCGAGGCGATACGCGACGTCGAGGCGTTCATGGAGGGCGCGGGGTTCACCGAGGTGTCCGTCTCGGGCGACGAGGTCCACCTCGAAAACGCGGTCGGGCTCGCGACGGTCGAACTCGACGTGCGCGTGGTCGACCGACCGGACGCCGCGCTGGCGTGCGAACTGGTCGAGGGCTTCTTCGAGACCCTGACGACGGTCTACCGCGTCGAGGCGGTCGACGGGGAGAGCGAGGTGACCGCGACGACCGAGTTCGAACTCGACCTCGCGCTGGTCGGCGAGATCCTCGACGGGACGGTCGTCAAACGCCAGCGCCGGCGCGAGCTCGAATCGCAGCTCGACTGGCTCGCCGACCGGTTCGACGGGGACGGCC
>JBDGST010000142.1:0-10237 GCA_042217365.1 Haloarculaceae archaeon | reverse complement strand
CGGACGGGTGACGGGGCCGTCTCGGAACGGCCCGGACGGGTGACGGGGCCGTCTCGGAACGGCCCGGACGGGTGACGGGGCCGTCTCAGAGGTAGTCGAACGCGCGTTCGCCGCCGGCATCGAAGCCGAGGCGCTCGTGGGTCCACTCGAAGGCGCCCTCGTCGCGGCGCGCATCGAGGTAGTCGACGATTCGCTCGCCGACGTTCTCGCCGTAGAGCTTCTCGCCGGTCGCGATCCGCTCGCGGACGGCGTCGGTCTCGGCGACGTACTCGACCGTGTCCCGGACCACGTCGCCCGAGGCGGGCGGCACGAGCAGGTTCGTCTCGGCTTCGAACACCGTCTCCGGGCGGTCGGTGTTGAACCGCGCGGTGAGACAGGTCGCCTCGTCGATGTGGTTCAACTCCTCCTGCATGCTCCCCGAGTCGGTCAGTTCGGCGAAACACTGGCCCGAGCGGAGGAACTCGTAGACGTGGGCGTGTTTCTTCCAGAGGCCGGTGAACAGGAAGTTCTCGCGCTCGTCGGCCAGCCGGGTGAGCTTCTCGCGGTAGCCGTAGTTCTCCAGGGCCTGCCGGGTCGCGGTCAGCTCGACGAAGTTGACGTTGTAGCCGTCCTCGACGAGGCCGACGACGCCCTCGACGATGGCCTCGAACCGCCCGGGCAGGAGGTTCGCCCGCCGGTGGATGTCCACCCGGATCCACTCGTCGCGCTCCTCCAGGACGGGGTAGACGTCGAAGACGCTCTCCTCCAGGTCGGCGTCGCCTTTCATCTCGATGGCGTCGACCACCGAGTTGCCGACGACGGGGATGCGCTCCCGGCCGTCTACCTCGGCGGGGTAGCCCTCGTCGACGAGGTGCTCGCGGTTCAGCTCGACCGGCGCGAAGTGGTACAGCGACGCCGCCGAGCCGACGAACGTGTCGTACTGTTCGGGGAAGGGCTCGGTGCGCTCGACGGACCACTCGCCCTCCCACTGGTCGGCCACCAGCGACGGCGGGTCGTCGACTGACCCGTAGGTGGGGGCCATGCCGCGCAGTCCCGCCTCGTTGTGCGCGACCAGCTGGTTCGTCGCGAACAGCCACGCCTGCGGGAAGATGCCCGCCGCGTGCGTGTCGCCGTGGACGACCGGGAGCACGGTCGTGTCGTACTGCTCCAGGTGGTCGGCGAGTTCGGCCACGGCGAGGTGCATCTCGGCCGTCTTCCGGCTGAGGTCGCCCCGGATCCCCAGGTCCGCCGCGACGTGCTCCTCGAGGCCGTACTCGCGGAGCCCGTGGCCGAGCACGTCGTCGTAGTGCTGGCCGGTGTGGATCACGAAGGCGGGCAGCCCCCGTTCGACCGCGGCGGCGACGACGGGCGCCTGCTTGTAGAAGTCTGGTTTCGTCGCGGTCACGACGGCGACGGCGAAGTCCTCGCCCGCGCACTGGGCGTCGAGGCGGTCCTCGTAGACCGTCGGGTCGGCGTCCATACCGGACCATCCGGGTGCGCCGCTTAGTAGGTTCTGATATCGGACAGAACGGCGGAGCGTGGACGGGTCCGCGTCCTCGGAGCGGGCGGTCGAGGCGGTGATCCCGCGTCATACGGACCGTTGTACCCATCTTCGACAGGGCTATCGAACACTGGTGGTTTCGCGACCCGCACGGACCGATCTCCTCCGCTATCGCGGTAACGAATTACAACGGTCCGTATCAGGCGGGCTCCTCGTAGCCGTCGGCGCGGTCGAGGATGAGGTCGCGGAGGTCGTCGGCCGCCTCGATGCCTTCCAGTTCGTCCTCCTCGACGATGGCGGTCCCCTCGACGGACTCGCGGGAGGCGCTGTCGACGACGTACACGGACCGGGTCCGGGTCACGTGGCCGACCGAGGACATGATCCGCGCGCGCTTCTCGGCGGTCTCGGTGAGCTCGGAGTGGCCGGTCAGGACGTCGTCCTGGCGGCGCTCGTTCTCGCTGACCGTCTTGAACGGCGCGCGGTCGGTCGGGTGGACCTCGTAGCCCACCCGGGTGAGGACCGCGACGATCGGCTCGTCGGCGGGGTCGACGTCCGGGTCCTCGGGCGTGGGCTCGTCCTCCCGGACCTCGTCGGCCCCGCCGAGCACGTCGACGGGCGCGGTCAGCGGCTCGTCGAACAGGTCTTCGAGTTCGGCGGCCACCTCGACCGACGCGTCCATGCCGTCCTCGTACTTCGAGACGGTGCGCCGGGAGACGCCGAGTTCGCTGGCGAGCTGACCGAGCGACCAGTCGCGCTCCTCGCGGGCGTCCGCGAGCACCTCGCTGTCGATGTTGACGTACAGCCCGCCCGGGGCCGCGTAGATGAGCGGCGGTACCTCCTCGACGAACAGGTCCATCGCGGTGTCCGGCGAGAGGACCGGAACGCCGTGACGGAAGTAGGTCACGCCCGGCTTGAGGTCCTCGTCGCGGGTCCGCAGGCCGATCACGATCGGCGTCGCGCCCAGGTACTCCCCGAGGCGGCGCATCTCGGCACCGGTGTGCGCGTCGAACGCGTCGATGTTCCCCAGGATCTTCACCAGCAACACTTCCTCTCCCCGACGCGCCGCGACGTCGAAGCTCTTCGGTCGGATCGCACACCGATCGCTCACCACGAACCCGGCGTCCTCCAGCATCGCGGTGACGTTACCGACCAGTGCCGACCGGGACATATATAGTGATAAGAACGTCACTCCATATATGCGTTGTGCCACGGTAGAACTACCGTGCGTCCGGTTTTACCCGGCCTACCGATAGATTGAAATACAATTACACTTCCGGTTCGAGCAGGGTGCCCGGCGGGTGCGGGCACGGCGCCGGTTTCCGCTCCGCCCGCGGTCGCGACGGGCGCCGCCGACGGACGCCTGAGACCGCGACGCGTCGCCGGGGGATCCGTCGTCCGATGCCGAAACCCGTTACTGTGTCACCTGCCTACTCGGGGGCGTGACCGTCATCGGGATCGACGACACGGACTCGCGCGAGCGGGGGATGTGCACCACCTTCGTCGCCGCGAGCCTCGCCGACGCGGTCGAGGCGGCCGGCGGGCGCGTCGAGCGGCGCCTGCTCGTCCGCCTGAACCCCGCGGTCGAGCACAAGACCCGGGGCAACGCCGCGCTGGCGGTCCACGCGGACGTCGACCCGGACCGGGCGCTCGCGCTCGCCCGCGAGCACCTGGCCATGGCCGAGACGGCCGACCCGGAGACGAACCCGGGGGTCGTCGTCGCTCCCGGCGACCCCGCCGACCCCGGGGCGGTGCCCGACAGCGTCGCAGACTTCGCCCGGGCGGCGGTCAGAGACTACCACGCCGTCGCGGACGCGGTCGCGCTGGCCGAGGAGGTCGGCTTCCGGACCGCCCACGCCGGCGAGGGCCGGGGCCGGATCGGCGCGCTGGCGGCCGTCGGCGCCTGGCGGGCGTTCGACGACTGGACCTACGAGTGCATCTCCTACCGCGAGCGCGACCGGTGGGGTACCGAGCGGGCGGTCGACCGCGAGTCGGTGTTCGCCGCCGCCGAGGCCGCCTACCCCGACGCGTGGGACACCGTCGACCGCGGCGAGGGTTACCCGGTCTGTGTCCCGCGGACGCCCTGTCCGATCCTCCACGGGATCCGCGGCGACGACCCCGACGCCGTCCGTGCGGTGGCCGACGCCATCGAGGGCGAGCCGGTCGCCCGGCGCGCGCTCTTCGTCACCAACCAGGGGACCGACGCCCACCTCCAGTCCGCCGACGGCGTCGCCGACCTCCGCGACGGACGGGCCTACCGCGTCGACGGGACGGTCGTCTCGCCGCCCGAGACCCGCGAGGGGGGCCACGTCTTCTTCGAACTGGCCGACCGCGACGCCGCGACGGCGACCGGTGACGCCGGTGGAGCGGTCGCGAACGGCGGTCGGAACGGTGGCGGTTCGGCGGTCGAGTGCGCGGCGTTCGAGCCCACCAAGCGGTTCCGCGACCGCGTCCGCGGACTCCGCGTCGGCGACCGCCTCACCGTCTGTGGCGAGGTGAGCGACGGCACGCTCAAGCTGGAGAAGTTCGCGGTCCGGGACCCCGTGACGACCGAGCGGGTCACGCCCGACTGTCCCGACTGCGGCCGGTCGATGTCGTCCGCGGGCGCCGACCAGGGCTACCGCTGTCGGGACTGCGGGACGAGCGCCGACGGCAAGGTCGAACGGGCGGTCGCGCGCGACCTCGAACGCGGGTGGTACGAGGTGCCGCCCTGCGCCCGCCGTCACGTCGCGAAACCGCTGGTCAGGGGCGAGTTCGACGGGCCGACGCACGTCGAGCGGTAGACCGGCGAGCGACGGAGAAAACGGCGGTTCAGTAGGTGTCGACGTCGGTTCCGACCGAGCAGACGTACTCGCCGGTGGCGACCTGCGGGAGCCGGCGGGCCCGCCAGAATATCCCCCCGGCGTCGGCGGTGACCTCCTCCTTGACCCGGCCGAACGGGTCGGTCACCTCGAAGAGGAGGTCCCCGCGGGAGACCCGCTCGCCGAGGTTCGGGTGGACAGTCACGAGGCCGCCGGCCGGGGCGCCGTACTGTTCGAACCCGCTGGCGCGGGTCTGGGTGCCGGGGTCGGCGTCGCCGTCGAGGAAGCCGTAGTACCGGAGGACGTTGAACACGCCCTCGACGCCGGTCCGGATGGCGGACTCGTCCCAGCCGACACAGCCCCCGAGTTCGGGGTCGATGGTCGGGACGCCCTCGTCGGGGCCGGCGCGGGCGAGTTGCCCCTCGGGCCCCTTCTGGTCGAGGACGTGCCCGCAGTCGAACACCTTCGCGAGTTCGAGGCAGGCGTCGTGGAGGCGGTGGCGGGAGCCACAGCGCACGCGACACTCCTCTATCATCCGGGAGGTCGACCCCTGGTGGAGGTCGAGCACGAGGTCGGCCCGCGTCGCGGCCTCGAAGGTCGCGGCCGCGACCCGCTCGGAGGTCGTTCCGGACTCGTCGCCCGGATAGGTGCGGTTCATCTTCGTGTCGTCGACGGGGTTGCGGTGTTCGGCGACCTGGAAGGCGTGCCAGTTGACGATCCCCGTGACGAGGACCGTCCCCGACAGCTCGGTCGGGTCGAGCTGCGGGAGGAGCCGCTGGACCACGCCGACCCCGTTGAGTTCGTCGCCGTCGCTGGCGGCCTGGACGTAGAGCGTGTCGCCCCCCGTCGAGCCGTTGACGACCGCGACCGGGAGGCCGACCTCTGTCCCGTCGCGCGTCTCGCCGACCGGGAGTCGGCCGGTGTCTACCTCGCCCGGCCCCGCGCTGGCCGTTCCGAGCGTCGTCATTGTGGATACCCCGGGGCCCGTCTGCCTTTAGCTGTTCGGTGTTCCCCGCCCCGGCTCGCCGCCCGGCGGGAGGCCCCAGCGCACTGTTCCCGCTCACCGCCCGGCCGGAGGCCCCGGCGCGTCGTCCGGGTGGGCGGTCCCGTCGCACATCGGTGCGAATTTGACGGTGTGGCCGAAAGCGGGCGTATGGACGACCCCTCGTCCGAGACGACCGGCGAGGACGCCGCGTCCGATTCGGTGCCGGAGCTCGACGTCGACCCCGAGGCGGAGGGGCTGACCGCGTTCATGCAGGCGCTCGACGCGCCGCGGCACGCCCGCACGGGCGCCGTCGTCGGCGTCGTGTTCACGGCGGCTGTGTTCGTCTTCTTCGTCGTCATCCCGGGGACCTACCGGTCGCCGCTGTGGTACGTCGGCCTCGCGCTCGTGCTCGCGACGTCGACCGCCGGACTGGTCGCGTTCGTCCTGTCGGCCGTCCGGGCGGTACGACTCTCCCGGCGGCTGTAGCCCGCGGGCCGTCGCCGGCGGGGAAGCGGTACGAGCGTTGGCTACGCGGACCGGCGGGCGCTCGCGTGGACCGGCGGGCGCTCGCGTGGACCAGCGGGCTACGCGGCCGCGAGTTCGCGGAGGCGGTCGGCGCCCGTCCCGGTCCCGGTCGCGATGAGCACGTCGCCGGCGCGCAGCGCCGTCTCGGGGCCGGGCGAGACGACCCACTCGTCGTCGCCGTCGTCGGTCCGGCGGACGGCGACGACGCGCATCCCCGTCTCGGTCCCCAGTTCGACCTCGCCGATGGTGGTGCCGTCGAGCGCGCTCCCCGCTTCGACGGTCACGCGGACGACCACCTCGTCGCTGTCCTCGACGGCCTCGGCGACCACCGGGTGAGTCGCGAGCCCCCGGAGGACGCCCTCGCTGATCTCGACGGCGGCGTCGCTGATCACCTCGGTCGCGTCGGCGACCTGGAGGAGGCCGCGCAGCGAGACGGGGTCGTCGACGCGCGCGGCGGCCCGGAGCGTCCACGCAGAGAAGCGCGACTGCAGGGCGTCGACCTCGGCTTCGAGGGCGAGGACCTCCTCCGCGAGCGCGTCGCTGTCGAACAGGACCGCGCCGTAGGCCAGGTCGACCGCGAGCTCCGCCATGTCTTTCATCGTCACGATGGCGTCGACCGCCCGTTCGAGGTCCGCCGCGCTCTCCGCCGGCGGGTCGGGCGCCTCGTAGTCCTCGCCGGTGGCGTCCTCGTACACTCCGGCGAGGCCGGCCTCGGGGCCGCGAAAGAGGACCACGTCGCCGCCCTGGAGTGCGGTCTCCGGGCCGGGGTCGAGCAGCCAGTCGCCGCCGCGGCGGACGGCGATCGCCCTGACCCCGGTCTCGGTTTCGAGCGTCAGGTCGCCGAGCGTCCGGTCCGCGAGGCGGGAGCCGGCCGTCACCGTCGCCCGGACGACCGTCTCGATGGCCTCGGGGAGCGCGGCGCGCATCGCGTCGGGCAGGCCCACCTCCTCGACGACGACCTTGGCGATGTCGCCGGCCGCGTCGCTCATCTTCTCGGCGGCGCCGACGACCCCCAGGACCGGCGCGAGCGCCTCGGCGTCCTCCGGGCTGCGGGCGGCCAGCAGCAGGCTCATCCGCGCTTTGAGCTGGAGGACGTCCATCCGGCCCTCGAGTTCGAGCACCTCCCGGGCCACCTCGCGGTCCCCGAACAGGACCGCCGAGTACGAGAGGTCGACCAGCAGCTCCGCGGTGTCTTTCATCTCCGCGAGCACGTCCTTCACGCCGACGGGGTCGTAGGCGACCTCCTGGTCGGCCACCATACCGCACGTCGGGTCCCCGGGCGCAAAAGCGTTGTCTCGCTTTCGGCGCCCGCGGAGCGACGAGGAGTCCGGCGGTCGGAGGACGGCGGTCGGGCGAACGCGGTCCCGCCAACGGCAAGTCTTTTGCACGCGCCTCAAGTACGTATGCCGTATGACTGAGGACCTTCAGAAGGGGCTCGAGGGCGTGATGGTCACCGAGTCGGGCCTGAGCCGGATCGACGGCGACGCGGGCGAGCTCGTCTATCGCGGCTACGCGATCGAGGACCTCGCCCACGAGGCGAGCTTCGAGGAGGTGCTCCACCTCCTCTGGTACGGCTACCTCCCGGACGAGGGGGAGCTCGCCTCGTTCACCGACGCGATGGTCGCCGAGCGCGCCGTCGGCGACGAGGTGCTCGCGACGGTCCGGGAGCTCGCCGACCGCGACGAGAACCCGATGGTCGCGCTCCGGACCGCGGTCTCGATGCTCTCGGCCTACGACCCGGACGCCGACGCGCCCATCCAGAACACGGAGGCGGCCCTCCGCAAGGGGCGGCGCATCACCGCCAAGATCCCGACCGTCCTGGCGGCGTTCGCCCGCCTCCGGAACGGCGAGGAGCCCGTCGCCCCGCGGGAGGACCTGGGCCACGCCGCGAACTTCCTCTACATGCTCAACGGCGAGGAGCCCGACGACGTGCTCGCGGAGACGTTCGACATGGCGCTGGTGGTCCACGCCGACCACGGCATCAACGCCTCGACGTTCTCGGCGATGGTCACGGTCTCGACGCTCGCCGACCTGCACAGCGCGGTCGTCTCGGCCATCGGCACGCTGAAGGGGCCGCTCCACGGCGGCGCCAACCAGGACGTCATGGCCATGCTCCAGGAGGTCGACCGGGGCGACACCAACCCGGTCACGTGGGTGAAAGACGCCCTCGAAGAGGGGCGTCGCATCCCCGGGTTCGGCCACCGCGTCTACAACGTCAAGGACCCCCGCGCCGAGATACTCGGCGAGCGCTCGCGCGAACTCGGCGAGACCGCCGGCGAACTCCACTGGTACCAGTACTCCCGGGCGATCGAGGAGTACATGGCCAAGCACACGGGCCTCGCCCCGAACGTCGACTTCTTCTCCGGCTCGACCTACTACCAGATGGGGATCCCCGTCGACATCTACACGCCCATCTTCGCGATGAGCCGCGTCAGCGGGTGGATCGCCCACGCCATCGAGTACGTCGAGGACAACCGCCTCATCCGGCCGCGCGCCCGGTACACCGGTCCCGAGAACCAGCAGTTCGTCCCCCTCGACGAGCGGTAGGGTCGCTTTGATATGTTTCCGAGATCGAACACGTAGTATGGAGACACTCCTGCTCGGACCGGAGGCAGTCGAGGCGAGCGCCGACGTCGGCGCGGTCGTCGCGGCGGTCGAGGACGCGTTCGCGGCGGACGCGCGCGGCGACGCGCGGATGCCGGCCAAGTCCTACGTCGACCTCCCGGAGTACAACGGCGACTTCCGGTCGATGCCCGCGTACCTGGACGCCCGCGGCGGCGACGACGCGAGCGAGTTCGACGACGCCGGCTGGGACGCGGCGGCCGTCAAGTGGGTGAACGTCCACCCCGACAACCCCCGCGAGCACGACCTCCCGACGGTGATGGGGACGGTCGTCTACTCGGACCCCGAGACGGCGGTCCCGCTCGCGCTCATGGACGGGACGAACCTCACCCGCATGCGGACCGGCGCCGCGGCCGCCGTCGCCACGAAGTACCTCGCCGTCGAGGGCGCCACCTCGATGGGGATCGTCGGCGCGGGCGTCCAGTCCTCGGCACAGCTGGAGGCGGTCGCGCAGGTCCGCCCTATCGAGGAGGTGGTCGTCGCCGACCGGAACCCCGAGAAGGTCGCGGCGTTCGTCGACGAGTTCGGCGACCGGTTCGACGTGCGCGAGGGCTCCGTCGCGGAGGCCGCGCAGTGCGACGTGGTCTCGACGGTGACGCCCGTCGAGGAGCCGGTCGTCCACGAGGTCGGCGAGCGCACTCACGTCAACGCCATCGGGGCCGACGCCGCCGGCAAGCACGAGATAGCCGACGAGATCCTGCGGGACGCGAAGATCGTCATCGACGACTACGACCAGTGCACCCACTCCGGGGAGATCAACGTCCCGTGGGCCGCCGGCCTGCTTGACGACGGGGACCTCCACGCCGAACTCGGCGAGGTCGTTATCGGCGAGCGCGAGGGGCGCACGCCCGCGGACGGCGTCACCGTCTTCGACTCGACCGGCCTCGCCATCCAGGACGTGGCCGCCGCCCACGTCGTCTACGAGCGGGCGACCGAGCGGGGTCTGGGCGAGCCCTTCGCGCTCGTGGACACTGCGACGGAGTGACCCCGGCCCCGGGTCCGCTCACGCTTCCGCTCCTGTTCCCGCCCCCGCTCCGCCGGCCCGCTACGGTCGCCGCCGCTCGACTGGGATGTCGGTTCCGTCGTCACTCGACGGGGATGTCGGTTCCGTCGCCGCCGCCCCGCTTGGGCAGCGTGACGGTCAGGACGCCGCCGTCGAAGGACGCGCCGGCCTCGCCCTCCTCGACCGGTTCCGGGAGGCCGACGCGGCGGTTGACCGACTCGCGGCGCCGCTCGCGCGTGACGTACCGCTCGGCGCCCTCGATGTCCTCGTATTCGTTCTCGGACCCGGTCTCGCGTTCGGCCGCGATCGACAGCGTCGTGTCGTCGCTCAGCGTCACGTCGATGTCGTCGGCGTCGTACCCCGGGAGGTCCGCGACGACGACGAACGCGTCACCGGCGTCGGCCACGTCGACCGGGAGCCGGCCGCCCGTCCCCGGAGACATACCGGGTCCCATCCCCCCGGTGACGGCGTCGATCAGTTCCTCGATGTCCTCGAAGGGGTCTCTTCGGTCTGTCATCGCGTTCGTGTCACCCGACCGAACGTACGCGGGCCCTCGTCTTAAGCAGTTCCGCCGACGGCCCCGCTCGGTCGGGGATGGTCGCGCCGTCGAACGGGCCGGGACCAGCGGTCAGTACAGGACGGTCTCGCTGTCGTAGGAGCCCAGGCGCCGGACCCAGCCGTCCTCGGCGATGTCCTCGATCTCGGCGAGCGCCTCCCGGGTGCGCTCCTCGTAGAGGCCCGCCGCGATGTCGACGTGGAAGACGTAGTCGCCGAGGCGCTCCCCGCTCGGGCGGGACTCGACGCGCGTGAGGTTGATGTCCCGG
>JBDGST010000064.1:0-15157 GCA_042217365.1 Haloarculaceae archaeon | reverse complement strand
AGGACATCGTGACGATGGGGGCCAACGCGGCCCACCGGCTGATGGAGCGCAAGGGGCTCGAACCCGAGGACGTCGGCCGGATCGACGTGGCGACGGAGTCGGCGTTCGACCACTCCAAGCCCGTCTCGACGTACGTCGCGGGCTGTCTCGAACAGGTCTACGACGGCGACTTCCACCACGCCAACAAGGGCGAGCGCAAGTTCGCCTGCATCTCGGGGACCCAGAGCCTCGACGACGCGTACAACTGGATCCGCGCGGGGCGCAACCGCGGCCGGGCGGCGCTGGTCATCGCGACGGACACGGCGCTGTACGCCCGTGACGACCCCGGCGAGGCGACTCAGGGCGCCGGCGCCGTCGCGATGCTCATCGACGAGGACCCGAGTCTCGTCGAGCTCTCGACCGAGCAGGGCTACGGGAGCGCCGACGAGACCGACTTCCTCAAGCCCCAGCAGCAGTTCCCGAGCGTCGACGGCAAGCGCTCGATGCAGGTGTACCTGGCGCGGATGCGCGAGGCCATCGAGGACTTCGAGTCGGTCACCGGCGACATCCACCCCGAGGACTTCGCGCTCGGGCCGTTCCACACGCCGTTCCCGGGGATGGTCCGCAAGGCCGCGACGCTGGCCTACCGCCACTTCAGCCGCGATACCGACATCGAGGAGGAGCTCGCCGACGAGATCGGCCGCCAGCCCCGCCGCGAGGCGTTCGACAGCGACGAGGCGTTCCGCGAGGCCGCCGGCGAGTACGCGGACGAGCTCACCGACACCGACCGCTACCGCGACTGGTACGACCGGACCATCGAGCCGACGCTCGCCATCTCCCGGCACGTCGGCAACTGGTACACCGGCTCCGTCCACGTCGCGCGCGCGGCCGGCCTCCGCGAGGCCCACCGCGAGGGGCGGGACCTCACCGGCGCGAAGCTGCTGGTCGGCTCGTACGGCTCGGGCGCCCAGGCCGAGGTCCACTCCGAGACGGTCCGACCCGGCTGGGCGGACGAGATCGCCCAGCTGAACGTCGACGAACAGCTCGACGCGCGCTACGACCTCACCTTCGACGAGTACGAGGACGTCCACGACGTCCACAACCACGACGAGGAGGTCGAGGTCGACCAGTTCACGACCCCCGAGGGCGAGTTCGTCTTCGACGGCTGGGGCCGCATGGGCGAGCGGAAGTACACCTACGTGGAGTGATCCCCGGACGGTGACGGCAACCTCTGCGGGCTGGTGACCCGCAGCTCCCGACCCACTAACTCACCCATTCACCTCATTCCGCCCGTCCGGTCCCCGACTCACCCGTTCCGCCCTCCCTCACCCATTCACCGTTTCGCGTCCGAGTAGCGCTCTCAGAGTCCTATACAGGCACCGGTGGGGACCTCACCCGGGGAGCAGGTCGCCAAGCGCCGCGCCGATAGCCATCGGGACGAACGCGACGCTGATCTGGCAGACGGCGAGCCAGGGCTGCGCCCAGTCGACGCGGCCCCAGGCGGTCATCATGAAGGCGGCGGTCGCCGCGGCGACGACGAGCACGCCGAGCAGTTTCCGGGGGACGAACCCGAGCAGCGGGTCGCGCACGCGGACGTCCTGGATGTCGGCGACGTAGAGGACCCCGGCGACGAGGCCGACGGCGAGCCCGTTCGTCGCGACGAAGAACAGCGGCTGGGTGGCGACGTACTCGCCGACCTCCTGGGTACCGCCCTCGACGAACATCGGGATGCCGAACACGAGCGCGCCCAGCAGCGCCTCCGCGGCGTCGCTCCGGTCGAAGCCCGAGATGACCCGGCCGAACACGCCGCCGCTCCGGACGGCCATCGCCGTCCGCATCGCCTCCCGGACCTGCTCGCGTTCGGCCGGGTCGTCGACCATCCCCTCCAGTTCGGCGAGGTCGTCGAACAGGTCTTCCATGTCCGGGTCGTCCTCCGTCCTCTCGGCAGGAGTGTCGTCCGTCGCGTCGTCCGGGTCGGGCGTCATGGGCCGCCCGGGTCGGTCGGGCTGTCGGCGCGGAGGTCGGGCGTCGGGTCGGGGTCGCTCGGCTCGACCGGCTCGCCGCCCTCCCAGACGTAGAAGCCTTCGCCGCTCTTGCGGCCCAGGTCGCCGCGCTCGACCTTCTCCCGGAGGACCGGCGGGGGCGCGAACCGCTCGCCCAGCGACGACGCGAGGTACTCCAGTTCGTCGAGGCGCGCGTCGAGCCCGGCGGCGTCGGCGGCCGCGAGCGGGCCGACTGGGTGGTCCCGGCCGACCTCTACCGCGCGGTCTATCGCCTCGACGCCGGCCACACGCTCGTCCAGCATCTGCATCGCCTCGACGGAGAGCGCGAGCGTGAGCCGCGTCGTCGCGAAGCCGGGCGCGTCGCGGACGACCACCGCCTCCCGGTCGAGGCCGGCGACGAACGACTCCGCCCGGTTCCGGGTCCGCTCCGTGGTCTGGTCGGCGACGACCACCTCGACCAGCGGCGCCGCCGGCGGGTCGACGAAGTGCAACCCGACGCCCCGCCCCGGCTGGCGAAGCCCCGCCGTGACCGCCGTCACCGACACGGTCGTCGCGCTCGTGGCGACTACCGTCTCCGCGTCGACGACATCCTCGACCGCGGCGAACAGCTCCATGCGCTCCTCCCGGTCGCCGTCGGTCGCGTCGACCACGAGGTCCGCGTCGCCGACGGCGGCTTCGAGCCCCGTCGTGCCTTCGATGCTGTCGACGGCCTCGTCGCGCTCGGCCGCGGTGACCTGCCCCGAAGCGACGGCGTCGTCCAGTCCCGCCTGTACGGCGTCGATCCCGTCCATCACGACGTTCGCGTCCTCCCCGTGGAGCGCGACCGCGTGCCCCGCGGCGGCACACACCTGCGCGATGCCCCGGCCCGTCGCGCCCGCGCCCAGTACGGCAACGTCCATACCCGCAATGGGAGGGCGCGGCCGATTAAGCGTTTCCGACGCTCGACCGCGGCGGCGCCGCGACCGACCGCGACCGCGCCGACCTGACGGGGATCGAACACCTCGAATACCGATGCACTCTTGTCCCTCCAGTCGCGACCCGACGGGGTCCAGTCGCTCCCCGGACGCGACCGAAGACGCCCCGATCAGGCCCCAGCAAACGGATTCCGTCCGGAATCTTCGATCCGTCTCCCGGAGTCGATGCCGGAACCGGGCCGAAGGATTTATAAGTGACCAAAATTTCTCTATATAAGAACAATGGAACGTCCGAGTCGCCAGCGCGAGCGCGCGGAGGCCGAGGAGAAAGCGGAAGAATCCGAGGGCGAGCGGACCGAACAGCAGTGTCCGGAGTGTGAGTCCTCGGCACTCGTCACGAGCGCGGACGGGGGTGAGATCGTCTGTGAGGACTGCGGGCTCATCATCGACGAGGGGAACATCGACCGGGGGCCGGAGTGGCGCGCGTTCAACCACAGCGAGCGCCAGGAGAAGTCGCGGGTGGGGGCGCCGACGACGCAGACGATGCACGACAAGGGGTTGACGACCCAGATCGACTGGAAGGACAAGGACGCGTACGGGCGGTCGCTGTCCTCGGAGAAACGGTCCCAGATGCACCGGCTGCGGAAGTGGCAAGAGCGCATCCGCACCAAAGACGCGGGCGAGCGCAACCTCCAGTTCGCGCTCTCGGAGATCGACCGCATGGCCTCGGCGCTGGGGGTCCCCCGGTCGGTCCGGGAGGTCGCTTCGGTCATCTACCGGCGCGCCCTCGACGAGGACCTCATCCGCGGCCGCTCCATCGAGGGCGTCGCCACGGCCTGCCTGTACGCGGCCTGTCGCCAGGAGGACATCCCGCGGAGCCTCGAAGAGGTCTCCGAGGTCTCCCGGGTCGAACAGAAGGAGATCGGCCGCACCTACCGGTACGTGGCCCAGGAACTCAGCCTGAAGATGGAGCCGGTCGACCCCAAGCAGTACGTCCCCCGGTTCGTCTCCGAACTCGGCCTCAGCGAGGAGGTCCAGGCCAAGGCCAACGAGATAATCGACGTCACCGCAGAGAAAGGCCTGCTCTCGGGGAAGTCGCCCACCGGGTACGCCGCCGCCGCGATCTACGCCGCCTCGCTGCTGTGCAACGAGAAGAAAACCCAGCGCGAAGTCGCCGACGTCGCCCAGGTCACCGAAGTCACCATCCGCAACCGCTACCAGGAACAGATCGAAGCCATGGGCATCCACTGACCGGATCGAAGCCACGGGCATCCACTGACCGGATCGAAGCCACGGGCATCCACTGACCGCCCGTTCGGCCGCGGTGGAGCGCTCCGTCGTCGGCCGACCACTTTGACCACTTTCTTCTTGACGGCCCTCTCCTCTCCGGACTGCTCCCGTGAGCGTGGAGAGCGTTCCGTCAGTCGGCGGGGGTCGGGTCCGCGTCGTCGGGCGCAGGGCCCGCGTCACCGCCCGCCGCCCGCTCGTCGTCGAGCGCGGCGGACTTGACGTAGTCGTTGATCGCGATGAGGCCGAAGCCGACCTTGGCGACGACGTCGATGTACGTGCCGACCAGTGCCGTCGTCTCGCCGTCCATCAGGCCCTGGCCGGACGGAGCCGCCAGCCAGATGACGGGGTAGATCAGCCACAGCACGACGACGAACGACCGGAGCTTCCGGAAGAGCGCCTCGACGTCGTCCCGTCGCTGGACAGCGAGGGCTTCGAGGTCCCGGAAGAACGTGTACACGACGACCGCGAAGCAGGCCGACCCGAGCAGGTAGAGCGCCCAGTTCAGCGGCGCCGCGAGCGTCGCGCCGACGAACCCGAAGACGATGGTCAGCGCCTGGAAGCCCGCGAGCCGGGCGACGAGCCGCGTCGACGCGCCGACGCCCACCGCGATGACGGCGACGTGGATCGGCGTCGTGAGCAGCCAGTCGACGTACCGCGGGACGAACACCGTCGTTCCCTGCGCCGTCTCCAGCCCGCCGTATCCGGCCGCCATCAGCGCGTAAGCGACGGCCGCGATACCCGGAACGGCGACTATCCAGGCGAACAGCCGCCGTCGGTTCGCCGGGACGAACAGGAGCCCGAGGGCCAGTACCGCCGTCCCGAGGACCATGCCGACCGTACCGATCGTGAACCAGAGGCTTATCGAGACCATTGTCAGTCGTCAGTTGCCGCGGTCGCGCCCGCGCCGGTCGCGTCGACCCCGGAGCGCGTCCGGAACCGGTCGAGCGCCGATTCGAGTTCGTTCGCCCGCTGCTGGAGTTCGCGCGCCGAGTCGGCGACCTGCCCGATCGACTGGGACTGGTCGTCGGCCGCGCCGGCCACCGTGTCCGCCTCGGTGGCGGTCTGCTGGCTGATCGACGAGAGCTCGTCGATCAGGTCCATCACCTCCTGGGCGGTCCGGGCCTGCTCCTCGGTCGCGTCGTCTATCTCCTGGACGCCCGCGTCGACCTCCTCGGTGTAGGCGACGATCTCCTCGAGCGCGTCGACGGCCTCCTCGACGGTCTCGACGCCGTCGGTGACCCGCTGGCTCGTCGTCTCCATGCGGTCGACCGTCTCGCCGGCCTGGCTCTGGATCCGCTCGATGCGGTCCTCGATGTCGCCGGCCGCGTCCTTGGTCTCCTCGGCCAGGCCCTTGATCTCGTCGGCGACGACGGCGAAGCCCTCCCCGCCGCCGTCGGCGTGGGCGGCCTCGATCGAGGCGTTCAGCGCCAGCATGTTCGTCTGCTCGACGATCTCCGTGATCACGCTCACGATGTGGCCGATCTCGTCGAGCTCGTCGTCGAGGTCGTTGATCGCCTCGACGGTGTCGGCGGTCTCCGAGTCGATGGCGTTCATCTCGTCGATGGCGCGCTGGGCGGCTTCGCGCCCCTCCTCGCCGGCCTCGGCGGCCCCGTTCGAGGTGCGGGCGACCTCCTGGGCCGAGGAGGCGACCTGCTCGGCGGTCGCCGAGAGGTTCTCCATCTCGCCGGCGGCGTCCTGGAGCTGGTCGGACTGGCGGTTGGTTCCCTCGAAGATCTCCGAGATGGACTTGGTGACCTGCTGGCTCGCCTGGTCGACGCGCTCGGCGTTCCGCCCGACGCGCTCGCTGGAGTCGAGGACGTCCGCCGCGAAGGACTGCATCTCCGCGACCGTCGACTCGATGGCGTCCAGCGCCTCGTTGATGCTCTCGCCGACCGACTGCATCGCGTCGTTCTCGCTGTCGGGCTCGACGCGCCGCGTGAGGTCGCCGTCGGCGGCGTCGGCGAGCGCGTCGCCGTACTCGGCGGCTTTCGTCTCCAGGTGAGTCGTCATCGCCTCCATCTCGGCGGCCTCGTTCTGCGCGCGGGTCTTGGCCTGCTCGGCCTCTTCGCGCGCCTTCTCGGCGTCCGCGCGGGCCTGCTCGGCCTCGCGTATCTTCTCGCGGATGGAGTCGCGCATCTCCCCGAACGAGCGATAGAGCGTGCCGATCTCGTCCTCGCGGGTCGTCGCGAGGTCCACGTCCAGGTCGCCGTCGGCCATCTCCTCGGCCCGCCCGGAGATCCGGCGCAGCGACGTGATCGTGTTACTCCCGATCGTCACCCCGACGAGCCCGAGGTTGATGACCGCGAGCAACACGAGGCCGACGAGGTCGGAGTTGATCTGGGCGCCCAGCGCGTAGGCCTCCGAGCGGTCGGCGTGGATCATCACGACCCAGTCGGTCGCCGCCATCCGGGTCGACGCCATCAGTTCGCCCTCCCCGGAGGAGAAGACGCTCTCCCCGGCCGGGAGCCCCGCCAGGTCGAGCGACTCGTGGTTCGGGGCCTCGGTGAGGATCTTGCTCGCGTTCGGGTGGGCCACGTAGGTCCCCTCGGTGTTGACCACGACCGTCGAGGTGTCGTTGTTCTGGCTCGACAGCGCCGCCGACCGGGCCGAGAGGTCGACCATGAACACGAGCGCGCGGTTCTCGACGCCCTCGACGGGCGTCACGACCGCGACGATCGGGTGGTCGACCACCGGCACGTCGAAGGGCTTCGAGACGTACACGTCCGCCGGCGAGTCGAACGCCGGCGGGTCGGTCGCGAACGGCGCGCCCTGGTCCGCGGGGCTGACGCCCTCGAACTGGTCGTTCGTGCTCTTCTCGAACACCATCCGCTCGGTGTTCAGGTAGTGGACCGCCACGACGTCCTTCGGGACCCGCCCGTCGGCGACCATCTCCTCGAGGTAGCTGTCGACCGTCGCGGGGTCGCCCGACGTGACCTCCGGGAGCCGGGACGTCAGGACGGCGTCGCGCTCGACCGTCCGGAGCCACGAGTCGAGCTCGGTCGCCCTGGTCTCCGAGAGGGTCTGGAGGTCAGTCTGGACGTCTTCCTGGAGCGTCGCGGACGCCTGGGAGCTTATGACGGTCCCGAACGCGACGACGACGACGATGGCGAACGCGAGCGCCACCCCGAGCCGCGCCGCGTACGACGTCCGGACGGACTCCGGAAGAATGGACGTGACATCCGGTGTCATCGTTGTGGACACCGGACTACTCCCTGTAAAACGTTCGCGCTCGATTCTCAGCGGTGATAACTTTCGGGACGAGGCGCCGACTCGACCCAAACAGTCATGCAACCCGGCCGATAATTTCACGGGTAGGCTCACGGCGGGGTCGGCGACACGATGGACGACGACCGGCACGCGGCGGACGACGAGCGCGGAGACGCCCGGCAAGGGGGCGGCGAGCGTCGCGGCGGGTGCCACGCGGACGACGAGCGGAGCGACGGCGGCGGCGAACCCGCCGACGTGACGCGGCAGGAGGGCGACGACGAGCGCCGCGGCGGTCGGCTGCCGGAGCGCCTGGTGGCTGTCCTCGCCGACCCGGCCGAGGGGCGGACGCGCCTCCCGTACTTGCTCGGAATGCTCGACGGCGACGAGGTCCACCGGCGGCTGGCGGCCGCGACGGCGGTCTGCCTGGTCGTCGAGGAGTACCCCGACCTGCTCGGCTACGCCGTCGAGCGACTGGTCGACAGGCTCGACGGGGACGAACCGGTCGAGGTGGCCCACGCGCTGGACTACCTGGCCGCGCGACGACCCCGCGAGGTCGACGAGGCGGTCGCCGACCTGGCCGACGCGGCCGAGGAGCGGGCCCGCCGGCGGATGTACCGGACCGGCGCGGGCTTCGCTCGCAACGAGTACCTCGCCCCGACGGAGGGTGACCGCGGGGTCGGGCGGACCCGCGTCGCGGGCGGAGCCGTGGACGACGACCCGCGGCGGGTCTACACCGGGGACGGCGAGCGCGAAGACGGGCCCGACGACGGGGCCGACGGGGAGTCGTCCGACCGCGGTGAGGAGTCGGTCGACGGGGACGGCGACGCGGACCGCCCCGGGACGCAGGCACTGACCCGGGGGACGCTCGCGTCCGTCGGGAAGCGTCTCGCGCCGGTGATCGAGGCGAGCCGGTTCGACGAGGTCGACGTGTTGACCGACCGGACGGCGGGGCGGTACGCCGACAGGTACCGCGCCGCGGCGACGCTGGACGACGAGGAGTACGCGGTCGCCATCGCGGTGTACCCGCTGCCGGCGGAGAACCGGGCGTCGTTCGTGACCGTCTTCCGCGCCGCGATGGAGGACTGGACAGCCGTCGACGACCACGGCGGCGTGCTCGACGTGTACGACTGGGGCGTCAGACCCCGGCCGTGGGCGATGATCGAGTACGCCGAGACGACGCTGGCCGACCGGGAAGCGGACCCGCCGGACCCGATCGGGACCGTCCTCGCACTGACCGACGCCGTGGGGCACACCCACCGGCACGGCGCGGTTCACGGCGCCGTCGACCCGGGCAACGTCGCCTACTACGGGAACCTGCTCGACGCGGACGAGCGCGAGCGCCCCCTCCTGTCGAACCACGCCCTCTGGACCATCGCGGGGTGGCCGGCCGGCGGCGTCGACCCCAGGTACGCCGCGCCCGAACACTTCGACGACGACTACGGCCGGGTCGACCACGCGACGGACGTCTACGGCCTCGGGATGGTGCTGTACCGCCTGTGTACCGGCGGCCACCCATACGTCCCCGACGCTGCGCGGACGGCGGTCGACGCGTCGGCGGTCCGCGACCGGGTCCTGTCGGACGAGTCGCCGGTGACCGCGGGCGGCGACCTGCCCGCCCCCCTGGCGCAGGTAGTCCGGAAGGCGACGGCGACGCGGAAACTCAAGCGATACGAGACGGTCAACCAGCTGGCGAGCGAACTCGGGGGCGTGATCGATGGCGCGTGACGTCGAGTTCGGGCTGCACCTCCTGGCCGACAACCCGAACCTGACGTTCATCGCGTTCATCGCGATGGTGTTGCTCTCGGTCATCGCGGTCCGGTTCGCCTACTACGCGCTCCGGAACCGGGTCGCGGCCGGGACCGACCCCCAGCGCGTGCTCTGGGAGTACCTCGCAGCGGTCGGGATGGTCGCGACGCTGTACGGCCTGGTCGGGATCCTCGAGATCGTCTCCTCGATCCGGGCGACGTTCAAACAGGGGATCATGCTCGCGGTCGTCCTCCTGCTGGCGCTGTCGGTCCGGGAGATCTACTACAACGGGGCGCTGTCGACCGCCGCCGAGGGGCGGTCCGGGGAGTTCGCCGGCCGGCGGGCGATCGAACTCGGCTTCGTGGCCGTCGTGGCCGCCGTCGTCTTCGGGATCGGGGCGGTCGGGATCACCGACCCGCTGCTGGCGGTCCAGGGGATCGGGGGGCTCGCATTCGCCGCCTACGGCTTCTGGTTCGGCCACCGCCAGACCGGCGCCACGATGGTCCAGGGGACGATGATCGACTCGCTGCTGCGGCATCTCCTGCCCGTGATGGCGTTCGCGACGCTGGTCCCCGCGGTCGACCTGGCGACCGTCGCCGGCCTCGACCGCTCGGTCGTCATGCACGTGCAGGTCGTGTTCGTGATCATGGTCGCGACCGCCCTCATGACCGCGACCATCAAGCTCCGGCAGAACCTCGCGAGCCTGTGAGCCGGCGGGATCCCGACCGTCACTCGCCGGGCCGAGCGACACAGACGAGCCACTCAGACCCGCGACGGACAGCACGACGGGAAGTCCGTCGCGACGCCGTCGACGCCGCAGTCGACGAGCGCACCGACCTCCTCGGGGCTGGTGACCGTCCAGGCGTTGAGGACGAGCCCGGCCTCGTGGGCCCGGGCGACGACGGACTGGGTCACGGCGTCCGTCCGGAGGTGCAGGCCCCGGCACCCCAGCGACGTCGCTCGCTCGATGGCGCCGTCCGCCTCGGTCGTGATGAACGCGGTCGGCGGGCCGTCCACCTCCCGGAGCGCTGCCGGGTCGAACGACGAGACGACGACGCGGGGGTCGACCTCGCGCGCCATCGCGGCCGTCTCCTCGCCCAGTCCCCGTTCTTTCAGTTCGGCGTGGACGGTCACGTCGCCAGGGACCGCGTCCAGCACCGCCGCGAACGTCGGGACGCCCGCGTCGAACCCGTCGACCGACAGCGACGCGAGTTCCTCGGCGGTGTGGTCCGCGACCCGGCCGCTCCCGTCGGTCGTCCGGTCGACGGTCTCGTCGTGGTGGACGACCAGTTCGCCCGACGCGCACCGGCGGAGGTCCACCTCGACGGCGTCGGCGCGTTCGACCGCGTCCCGGACCGCCGGGAGCGTGTTCTCGGGGTTGACGCCCGCGAACCCGCGGTGTGCGATGCAGTCCATACCGGCGATCCGACCGGCGGCGGGAAAGCCCTTTGCCACCGTGGCCCGAGGTGACGGGTATGCCAGTCGAGTTCGACTTCAGCGACGACGTGGTGCTCGTCACGGGCGCGGGCGGCGCCCTCGGCAGCGCCGTCTGCGAGGCGTTCGAGGACGCGGGCGCGACCGTCTGCGCCGCCGACATCGTCTCGCCCGAGAGCGAGGACTACCTGCTCGACCCCGACATCGTCGACCGCTACCAGGCCGACTTCACCGTCGAGGAGGAGGTCGCCGACACGGTAGCGGCTATCGTCGAGGCCCACGGCGGGCTGGACGCCCTCGTGAACGTCGCGGGGACCTGGCGCGGCGGGACGCCCGTCGCCGGGACCGAGGCCGGCACGTTCGACTTCCTGGTCGACGTGAACCTGAAGACGATGTTCCTCGCCACGAAGCACGCGATCCCGCACCTCCGGGAGGGCGACGAGGGGGGCGCCGTCGTCAGCGTCTCTTCCCGCTCGTCGCTGGAGGGCGGCGAGGGCGACGCCGTCTACCGCGCGACGAAGGCCGGCGTCCGGATACTCACCGAGTCCGTCGCCGAGGAGAACCTCGGCGAGGTGCGGGCCAACGCCGTCATGCCCAGCGTCATCGACACGCCGATGAACCGCGAGATGATGCCCGACGCCGACCACGAGCAGTGGGTCGACCCCGCCGACATCGCCGACGTGATCGCCTTTCTCTGCTCGGACGCCGCGACGGTCACCAGCGGCGCCGCCGTCCCCGTCTACGGCGAGGCGTAGCTACCCTCGGAGAGCGCCACCGGCCGGTCGGTGGACCTGCCGATCCCGGTCACGTCGAGACCGTAGTCTGCGGCGGCTGTCCGGCCCGCGTCGGTCCGCCGGGGGCCCGATGTGCGGGTCGGGCCGTCAGCGACGCCGGACGAACAGCGCGGCCGCGAGGGCGACGGCGACGGCTGCAGCGACGGTTCCGAACCCCGGCCCGGAGGCGTTCGCCGGCGACGCGGATCCCCCCGTCCCGCCGGTCGGGGTCCGGGGTCGCTCTCCCCCCTCCGTCGGCGAGCGAGTTCCGTCGCCGCCCGCCGCGGAGTCGGTCGAGCGAGTTCCGTCGCCGCCCGCCGCGGAGTCGGTCGAGCGGGTCGGCGTCAGCGGCGTCTCGTTCGCGTTCGTCGTCCGGGACTCCTCGTCGCCCGGAGAGGACGACGTCCGGGGCTCCTCGTCGCTCGGGGCGGGCGTCGTCCTCGGCGCTGGCGTGTCTTCGGGGAGCACTTCGACCGTTTCCGGAGCGACGTCGACGAGGTGGGTGTCGCTCTCGGCGCGTAACTCGACCGTGTACTCGCCGGTGGCTGTCCCCTCGGGGACGGTCAGGACGACGGTGGTATCGACTTCCGCGCCCGGGGCGACCGACGGCCACGTCAGCGTCCGGTTGTCCGGGTGGTACGTCCCGTTCGTCGCGACGTCGTCGACCGCCCAGCCGTCGGGCAGCGACCCGATGCTGACCGAGAGGTTTTCGACCGTCGCGTCGCCGCTGTTTCCGAGATTGACGTACAGTTCCGCCCGCCGTTCGTCGGCGGTGACGGCCCCGAGGTGGGCGTGCACCGTCTGGGGACGGCGCTCGTGGAGTCGCAGTGACAGCGTCGCGTTCTCCCCCCGGACGTACGCGAGGTCGCTGACTCCGGCGTCGCTCACCGCGACGGCGGCTTCGGCGCGCAGCGAACCGAGCGTCGCCTCGAAGCGACCGTCGCGTCCGACCTCGACCGCGGTCAGGTTCTGCGGCGGGTCGGTTGCGAGGTCCCGCAACTCGTCCGGCGAGAACGCCGTCAGCGCCGAATCTTCGCCGACGAGGACGACGGCGTCGCCGGCCGGGGCGCCGTCCGTCCCGGTAACGGTCCCGTTGACGGTCACCGATTCTCCGTGCGTCGCTCCGGCGGGGCTGGCGGCGACGAACGTGCCGACCAGCAGGAGACCCGCGAGTGCGATAGCGTGCGATCGTCGCATATCCGGCGATCGGTCGCCGGTCTGTAAGTGCTTCGCGGAGCCTCAAACGGAGATTTTATCCCGCCCGTGTCGGCTCACCGGCCGAGCGAGGATCGTTCGACGCGGCGGGGTAGTTCACCGGGGACTCTGACAGGAGCGTCCCGTCGTTCCGGTCGAACGGACGTGTACATTTTTCCTGCTAGTGAACTTTCACGGTGGTATGGCCGAGCTGGGCCTCGATCCGCATCTCGGGCGGTTGATCGAAGCGTTCAACGACCACGACATCGACCGATACATCGATCAGTATTCGGAGGATCTGGTGTTCCGGGACCCGCTCACGGACGAAGCCACGCGAGAGGAGTTGCGAGAGGAGGTCCTCGAACTGTTCGAGGGGTTCCCCGACGCCCGGATCGAGCCCGACAGTGCGGTCTCGTCCGGGGATGAGACAGCACTCGAGATGGCGTTCGTCGGCACGCACGAAGGCCCATACAAGGGGATTCCGCCCACCGGGGAGCACGCTGAAGTCCCCGCGGTGATGGTCACGCGGATCGCGGAAGACGGGATCTCGTACCGACGGGATTACTGGGACCTGCAGGGGTACAAGGAGGAGCTGGGGCTGACGTTCCCGGCAGTCCTGAGGCGCGTTCCGCGGTTCGCAGTGTGGACGCTGGAAGAACGCCTCTCCGGATTTTGACCGCGCCGTCGATCAGCGTCTCGCGCAGTCGCCTCGATCTCCAACGCGCAGAGACACCGAGAAGGGCGGGAACCCGCGGGCCCCGGCGGACGCGTCGGCCCTCGTCCGGTGCGCTCGCGGCTACAGCGACTCGGCCACGTCCTCGGCGAAGTACGTGAGGATCAGGTCGGCACCCGCCCGCTTGATGGAGAGCAGCGACTCGCGGGCGACCGAATCGAGGGCGAGCCAGCCCTTCTCGGCGGCCGCGTGGAGCATGGCGTACTCGCCGGAGACGTTGTACGCCGCCACGGGCCGGTCGAACGACTCGCGGACCCGCCTGACGACGTCGAGGTACGGGAGCGCGGGCTTGACCATCAGCACGTCCGCGCCCTGCTCGACGTCGAGCGCCACCTCGCGGGTCGCCTCGCGGGCGTTCGCGGGGTCCATCTGGTAGTGGCGGCGGTCGCCGAACGCGGGCGCCCCGTCGGCGGCGTCGCGGAACGGGCCGTAGAACGCCGACTCGTACTTCGCCGCGTAGCTCATGACCGGCGTGGACTCGAAGCCGCGCTCGTCAAGCCCCGCGCGGATGGCCCCGACCATCCCGTCGGTCATGCTGGAGGGCGCTATCATGTCCGCGCCCGCCTCGGCCTGGGAGACGGCGGTCCGCCGGAGGCGGTCGAGCGTCCGGTCGTTGTCGACGGTCATGTGCGGGTCCTCGCGCGCGCCGGGTTCGAGGATGCCGCAGTGCCCGTGGTCGGTGTACTCACAGAGGCAGACGTCCGTGATGACGTAGGCGTCGGTCTCGGCCGTGATCGCCCGGACGGCCCGCTGGACGACGCCGTCCTCGGCCCAGGCGCGCGAGCCCTCGTCGTCTTTCGACTCGGGAACGCCGAAGACGATGACGGCCTCGACGCCCGTCTCGCGCACCTCGGCGACGCGCTCGGCGGCCTCGTCGACCGGCACGCGCTCGTGCCCGGGCATCGACTCGATGGGGCGGCGCTCGTCGGTCGTCGCGTCGACGAACACCGGCGCGATCAGGTCCGACGCCGAGAGCTGTGTCTCGCTGACGAGCGACCGGACGCCGTCGGCGCGCAACCGCCGGGGTCGGTTCGTGAGGTCCATGCGCGTCCATTCCGGGGGCACGGCCAAAGCGCTGACGGGCGCGGTTCGCGTCTCGTCGCCTCCGACGACCGTCGGCCGACGCGATGGGGTTGCGGTCGGTCCGCTCGGGACGAGCGTCCGACATGTGGTTCTGTCGCCACTTGACGGAGCGGAAAGCATTTCCACCGGTGAGCCCCAGGGGTGAACGAATGGCGCCACCCGAGACGCCGGCAGCGACCCGGTCGCGGCTCCGCGTGTTCGCAGAGGACTACGGTCTGCTCCTCGTCGCGGGGACGTTCTTCGCGCTGGCGGCCGCCGGGGTCGTCCTCTACCTGGTCGGCGACGAGGCGCTCGTCCGACGGCTCATCACCGACTACGGGATCTACGCGCTCTTCCCCATCTTCGTGCTCGAAGGGGCGATGCTCATGTACTTCGCCCCGAGCGAGGCGCTCGTCCCCTTCGCCATCGCGACGCTCGCCACGGGGCCTTCGGGGTACGACTGGCCGGTCGTTGTCCTGATCATGGCCGTCGCCGTCGCCGGCGCGACCGCCGGGCAGGTCGCGCTGTTCCTGCTCGCGGAGTACGGCGGCCGCGAGTGGCTCCTCGCCAAGCCCTGGTTCCGGGTCGAGGAGTCGAAACTCGCGCGCTTCGACGCCTGGTTCGACCGCTGGGGCCCGGTCGCCGTCCCCGTCAGCAACGCCCTGCTTTTCACCCGCGGCATGCTCACCGTCCCCGCGGGCGTCGCCGAGATGGACGTCCGCCGGTTCGCCGCCCTCTCGGCGGTCGGGACGCTCGTCTTCGAGTCCTGGCTCGCGCTCGCGTACCACTACGCCGTCGAGTTCGGCCTGCTGAACTTCTTCT
>JBDGST010000036.1:0-15174 GCA_042217365.1 Haloarculaceae archaeon | reverse complement strand
GGTACGACTACCACGCCTCGCTGGTCGAGCCCTGGGACGGCCCGGCGCTGGTCGCGGCGACCGACGGCGAGCGCGTCGGCGCGGTGCTGGACCGCAACGGGCTGCGGCCCTGCCGGTACGACGTGCTGGAAGACGACACGCTCGTGATGGCCTCCGAGGCGGGGGCGCTGGACACCGACCCCGCCGAGATCAGGGAACGGGGCCGCCTCCAGCCCGGCCAGCTCTTCCTCGCGGACCCCGAGGAGGGGCGGGTCGTCCCCGACGAGGAGGTCTTCGACGACCTCACCGACGACCGGTACGGCGAGTGGGTCGACCGCGAGCAGGTCCGCCTCCGGGCGGTCCTCGACTCGCCCGACAACCTCCCGCGACGCGACTTCGACGCGCTCCGGGCCCGCCAGGCCGCGTACGGCTACACCTACGACGAGGTCGACCACCTCATCGAGCCGATGGCCGAGAAGGGCAAAGACCCCGTGGGGTCGATGGGCGACGACACGCCCCTCTCCGTGCTCTCGCAGTTCAACCGCCCGCTTTTCACCTACTTCAAGCAGCTGTTCGCCCAGGTGACGAACCCGCCGCTCGACTACATCCGCGAGGAGCTGGTCACGTCGCTGGAGTCTCGGCTGGGCCCCCAGCGCAACCTGCTCGGCGAGTCGCCCGAGCACGCCCGCCAGCTGGTCGTCGACTCGCCGGTGCTGACCGACCAGGAGGCCGACGCGATCAGGGACCTCGACGAGAACGGCATGTCGACGGGCGTCGTCGACGTCACGTACGACCCCGACGAGACCGACCTCCGGGGGGCGGTCGAGGACGCACGCGAGGCGGCCACCGACGCCGCGCGCGAACACGACGTGGTCGTTCTCTCGGACCGCGAGGCCGGCCCGGAGCGGGTCCCGATCCCCTCGCTTTTGGCGACGGGCGGCGTCCACCACCACCTCGTGCGCAACGGCCTGCGCAACCAGACCGGGCTGGTCGTCGAGTCCGGCGACCCCCGCACCGTCCACCACGTCGCGACGCTCGTGGGGTACGGCGCCGGCGCCGTCAACCCGTACCTGGCCTACCAGACCATCGAGGACCTCGTCGCCGGCCCGGACGGCGCGGAGCTCTCGCTGGCCGTCGACGCCTACGTCAACGCGCTGGAGGACGGCCTGCTGAAGACGATGGCCAAGATGGGCATCTCGACGGTCGAGAGCTACCAGGGCGCCCAGATCTTCGAGGCCGTGGGGCTCTCGTCGGACTTCGTCGCGGAGTACTTCGAGGGGACCGCCAACCGGACCGAGGGGATCGGGATCGAGGAGGTCGAGTCGGACCTGCTCGCCCGCCACGAGGTCGCGTGGGGCGAGGACCCCGACCTCGAACGGCAGGGCGAGTTCGAGAACCGTTCGGGTGGGATCCACCACCAGTGGAACCCCACGACCGTCGGGAAGGTCCAGCAGGCGGTCCGGACCGGCGACTACGAGCGCTACAGGGAGTTCGCCGCCGAGATCAACGAGCAGAACGAACAGCTCCAGACCCTGCGGGGCCTGCTCGAGTTCGACTCGGACCGCGACCCGGTTCCGGTCGAGGAGGTCGAGCCGGTCGAGGACATCGTCACGCGCTTCGAGACGGCCGCGATGTCGCTGGGCTCGCTCTCGCCCGAGATGCACGAGAACAACGCCATCGCGATGAACCGGCTGGGCGCCCACGCCAACACCGGCGAGGGGGGCGAACCGCCCGAGCGGTTCGGCACCGAGAAGGAGTGCGCCACGAAACAGGTCGCCTCGGGCCGCTTCGGCGTGACCAGCGAGTACCTCGCCTCGGCCGACGAGCTCCAGATCAAGATGGCCCAGGGGTCCAAGCCCGGCGAGGGCGGCCACCTCCCGGGGAAGAAGGTCAACGAGATGATCGCCCACGTCCGCTACGCGACGCCGGGCGTCGGGCTCATCTCGCCGCCGCCGCTGCACGACATCTACTCGATCGAGGACCTCAAACAGCTCATCCACGACCTGAAGGCGGCCAATCCCGAGGCCGACGTGAACGTCAAGCTCGTCGCCGAGGACGGCATCGGCACCATCGCCGCCGGCGTCGCGAAGGCCAACGCCGACAAGGTCCACATCTCCGGCCACGACGGCGGGACCGGCGCTTCGCCCAAGACCAGCATCAAGAACGCCGGCCTGCCCTGGGAGCTCGGGCTCGCGGAGGCCAACCAGATGCTCCGCGCGACGGACCTGCGCTCGCGGATCACCGTCACGACCGACGGCGGCATGAAGACCGGCCGGGACGTGGCCGTGGCGACGCTCCTGGGCGCCGAGGGGTACGCGTTCGGGACGGCGTCGATGGTCACGTCGGGCTGCGTGATGGCGCGCCAGTGCCACGAGAACACCTGTCCCGTCGGCGTCACCACCCAGAACGAGCAACTGCGCGAGCGGTTCCCCGGCGAGCCCCAGCACGTCGTCAACTACATGACCTTCGTCGCCCAGGAACTCCGGGAGATCATGGCAGAGCTGGGCTTCCGGACGGTCGAGGAGATGGTCGGCCGGCCGGCGGTGCTGACCCAGCGGACCGACGTCACCCAGCCCAAGGCGGAGAAGCTCGACCTCTCGCGGATCATCGCCGAGCCGGCCGGCGACGACGACCGCGTCAAGACGCGCGAGCAGACCCACGAGGTCGACGACTCGCTCGACTGGGAGCTGATCGACGAGGCCGAACCCGCCCTCGAGTCGGGCGAGCCGGTCGCGGTCCACCGCGAGGTGGACAACGTCGACCGGGCGGTCGGCGCGACGCTCTCGAAGGCGGTCTCAGACGAGTACGGCGGCGAGGGCCTGCCGGACGACACCGTCTCGGTCCGCCTCGACGGCACCGCCGGCCAGTCGTTCGGCGCGTTCCTCCAGCAGGGGATCACGATGGACCTGGTCGGCACGGCCAACGACTACGTCGGGAAGGGCCTCTCCGGCGGGAAAGTGGTCGTCCGGACGCCAGAGACGGCCGCCTACGAGGCCGACGAGAACATCGTGGTCGGCAACGTCGCGCTGTACGGCGCCACCCAGGGCGAGGCCTACGTCAACGGCCGCGCCGGCGAGCGCTTCGCGGTCCGTAACTCCGGCGTCCGGGGCGTCGTCGAGGGGGTCGGCGACCACGGCTGCGAGTACATGACCGGCGGCGCCGTCGTCGTGCTCGGCGAGACGGGCAAGAACTTCGCGGCGGGCATGTCCGGCGGCGTCGCGTACGTCTACGACCCCGACGGGAAGTTCGCCCGCCGGGTCAACACCGGCATGGTCTCGCTCGACTTCGCCCTCGACGAGAAGGACCGCGCGATGGTGACGCGCCTCGTCGAGAACCACGCCGAGTACACCGGCTCCGAGCGCGCCCGCGACCTGCTCGCCGACTGGGACGGCGCGCTCGACGACTTCACGAAGGTGATGCCCGACGCCTACGCCGACGTCATCGCCGAGCGCGAGCGCGCCGACGTCCGGGACGACCTCCCCCCCGTCGCCGCCGAGACGGGCGGCCCCGCGGCGCGCTCCGAGGGCCAGGCCGACGACTGATAGCCAGGGTCGGGCCGTCGCCCTGGGACCGCCCCGGGGTCCGATCTCTGTGAAAGAAAGGGGCAGATCCGGCGGGTACCCGATCAGTATTTTGTCCGGACGTTCACCTCTGACGGGAGAGGGGGACCGATGACGACCGACGAACCGGGGGCGGAGGCCGAGACGCCGGCGCTCGCGGAGCGGTTGCGATACGCGCCCGGGCGGGTCGACCCGGAAGACGTGGTGTCGGCGGTCGAGGCGGCCGACCCGGCGGTCCGGGCGGTCTACGCGCGCAGCGTCGCGTCGCTGGCGCCCGACGCGGCGGCGGACCTGGCCGACCTCGCGGGACCGTTCGCCGACCTGCTCGACGGGGACGTCGACGGGCGCCGCGCGGTCGTCGAGGCGCTGGCCGCGCTCGCGGCGGGAGACCCGGCGGCCGTCCGCCCGTACGCCGACCGACTGGTCGAGGAACTGTCGGCGTACAACGTCTGGGTCAGTAGAGCTGCCGCCGAAGCGCTGGCTGGCATCGCCGCCGCCGACCCCGAGACGGCGGCGGCCGTCGAGCCGCTGCTGGACGCGACGCGAAAGCGGACCCGTGCCCGCGCGGCCTCGGTGGTCGCCGCGGCGGCGGCGACCAGCCCCGGCGTCGGCGCGCGCTTTCTCGACGACTGCGTCGACCTCGTCACGGCCCACCCCGTGCCGCGGGTACCCGCGACTCGCGTGCTCGCTCGGGCGGGCTGGGTCGATCCCGGAGCGCTCGGGCCGGCGGTCGACGCGCTCGTTCTCGTCGCTCGCGGCGAAGATATCGAGGCGGCGGATCGCGAGTTCGACCCGACGGCCCGCTCCGAAGCGGACGGGACCGACGTCCGCGTCGCCGCGTTCACGGCGCTACGCCACGCCGCCGGGGCGGCCCCGGACCGAACCCGGACGGCGGTCGACGCGTGCGTCGACGCCGCGGTCGCCGAGGAGGGCGAACTCGCCCGGGCGGCCGCGTCTGTGCTCGTGACTCTCGCCCTCCAGGACCCCTCGGTCGTCGACGACGCCCGGGCCGCGGTTGCGGACGCGTCGTACTTCGACCGGTCGGCGCTCGTCCGGGCGCTCGCCGACGCGTCTGCCGACATCCCCGGCGGGGAGTACGTCCTGTTCCCGTTCTGCGCCGACGAGTCGCGGTTCATCCGGGACGAGGTCTACCGGCAGTGCTCGCCGGGCGACCCCTGACGGTCAGGCCGCACTCGGCCGCCGCCCGATCGCGGGAGCGGCGGTCCGGCGTCCGCGAATCCGGTCGCGCCCCGTCAGGACTGTTCTCCGCCGAGCCCTGTGAGCGGCGACGCCCCGCCGACGATGGCGCTGCCGGCGAGTACGGCCGCGGACAGCGCCACGAAGTCAGCGGTCGGTTCGAGGCCCGCGAGACTCGCCCCTGCGTCGACGATGAACACCGTGACGAAGAAGCTGAGGATCGCGAACACGAGCAGCACGACCGACGCGACGATGCTTCCGACCAGCGCACCGAACGAATCGAGTATTCCCATCTTTCTGACTCTCCAGCCGGATGATGTGTCGGTTGGTGAATAAATCTGTCCGCATACAGGACGAGTGAACGGTCGCCCCGGGGTCCCGTCCCCGATTCCGCTCTCGACCGGACGTTTTTCGGCGGGGCGGTCCCAGGGACGACCATGGCAGGCCACGCGCTGTTCGTCGGCGGCACCCGGTTCATCGGGCGCCACGCGGTCCGGGAGTTCCTCGACCACGGCTACGACGTGACGCTGTTCAACCGCGGCGAACACGACGACCCGTTCGCCGACGAGTCGGCCGTCGACCGGATCCGGGGCGACCGCACGGACGACGGCGACCTGGCCGACGCCGCGGCGGTTGACCCGGACGTCGTCGTCGACCTGGTCGCCTACCGCCCCCGAGACGTCCGCACCGCGACGCGGCTGTTCGACGGCGCGGACGCGTACGTCTACGTCTCCAGCGGCTCGGCGTACGGCGCGGAGGAGATACCGAAACGCGAGGGCGAGACGCCGCTGGAACCCTGTTCGGACGAGCAGGCGACCGACGACTCCCCGGCCACCTACGGCGCGCGGAAGGCCGAGGGCGACCGCGCCGTCTTCGAGGCCGCCGAGCGGGGCCTGTGCGCGATGAGCGTCCGGCCGACCATCGTCTACGGCCCGCACGACTACACCCGCCGGTTCGACTACTGGGTCCAGCGCGTCGCCAACCACGACCGCGTCCTGGTCCCCGGCGACGGCACGAACGTCTGGCACGTTGCCTACGTGGGCAACGTCGCGCGGGCGCTCAGGGTCGTGGCGGAGGACGGCGAGGCGGGCCGGGCGTACAACGTCGGCGACTGGACGGCACTCACGCTCGGCGGCGTCGTGGACGCGGTGGCGGACGCGCTGGGCGCGGACGTCGAGACGGTGACGGCCGGCGAGCGGGAACTGGCCGCGGGCGGGATCGACCCGACGGACTTCCCGCTGTACCGCGAGTCCCCGCACCTCCTGGACGTGCACGGACTCCGGTCGCTGGGCTGGGACCCGGTCCCACCCGGGGAGGCGGTCGCCGCGACCGTCGAGGCGTCGCCAGCGACGGACGCGAGCGGGGCCGAGCAGGGCCCCGACCGGGGCGACGAGGAGCGCGTGCTGGGCGTGCTCGACACCGTCTGAGGCGGATTCACTTTAGTCGCCGGACTCACACGGGATCTACTTCCGTCGCCGCTCCTACAGGAGCCGTTCGGGCGACCGCCCGTCCGCGAGATAGGGCCGCAGCTTCACCGCGAACTCGTGGGTTTCGGGCGGGACGCGGTACTCGGGGAACGTCCAGGGGCCGCAGCTCCCGGTGCCGAGCCCGCAGTGGGCGGCGTCGAGCCCGACGGTCACCTCCTCGCGGCGGGCGAGTTCGTGGCGGTGGGCCGCGGCCGCCAGGCCGGCGGTCGTGTACCGGTGGGCCGAGAAGCCGGCGAGGCCCGGCCCGCCGGCGAGCAGACCGACGCCCGCCTCGTCCGCGAACGATACCCAGCGCATGCCGCTCCGGTAGCCGTTAGCTTGGGGGCGGACGTAAGGGGTGTGCAGGTCCTCGACCCGCCGCTCGTAGCGACCGACGGGCGCGGCCGCCCGGGTGTCGGCGTAGGACGGCCCCGGGCCGCGGCCGTACCACTCGACGCGGTCGAACGCGCCGGGCAGCGCCAGCGTGAGGCCGACCCGCGGGAGCGTCGGCAGGTGCTCGAAGTCGCCCTCCGGTTCGACCCGCGTCTCCAGGTCGATTGCGCCGTCCGGTCCGACCGCGTACGTCTGCTCGACGGCGAACCCGTGGTCGAACGCCGGCGGCGCGAGGCGCGCCTCCACGTCGATCCGCGCGACGCCGTCCGCGACCCGGGCGTCGACGGCGTCGACGCGGCGGTCGAGGCTGTCGAGCGCGTACTCCTCCCAGAGGTCGGCGAAGCTCGCGATCCAGCCGTCGTCCAGCGGGATCGTGCCGCGGTCCTCGGCGACGCGGGCGAGGTCCCGCAGCGGCGTCGGCGAGTCCGGGACCCCCCGGTCGTTGTCGGTCGGGGCGCGCCAGATGTCGACGCCCGGCCCCTCCGCGAGGAGGTCCCGGCCCCGGACCGAGAGCGCGTCGAGCGCGCCCCGCGCGTCGTCGAAGACGGCCTCGAAGTCGGTGCCCGAGACGACGAGGCCGTCCGCCGTCTCGGCGAGGTCGACGCTGTCCCCGGACCGGGCCCCGGTCGGAGTCGGCACTGCGGGGCCGTCGACGGTATCCGCGCCGCCTTCCCCGGAGCCCGGGACGGCGAGCGCGAACTGCTCGGTCGCCACCTCGTGGCCGGCCGGCGCCCAGCGCGTCTCGCCCGCCCGCGAGACGGTGACCGTCAGCAGGTACTCGGCGTCGCCGTGCCGTCCGGGGTGGCGCTCGGCTTCGCCGTGCCGTCCCGCGAGGCGTTCGGCCTCCTCGGCGTCAACGGGAACCGGTACGGCGGCGCGTTCGCCCGCAGGCGTCGCCGGGAGGGCGAGTTCGCCGCTCCGGACGACGGCGCCGTCCGCGAGCAGCCGCCAGGTCGCCCGGAACCGGTCGAGCGAGGCGAAGTCCTGCCGGTTCTCGACGACCAGTTCGCCGCCCGGATCGACCGTCGGGAGGGGGGCACCGTCGTCGCCCCCGGCCGTGGATCCGCCGGGCGCGGCCGCGCCGTCGTCGCCGCTAACGGCTCCGCTCCCGTCCCCGGCGTCGAAAGCCACGGGCGCGTAGACGGCCGCGACTTCCGCTAGGCCCGGCGAGGGCTCGCGGTCGGGGAACAGCAGGCCGTCGCAGATGAAGTTCTCGTCGGTCGGTTCGTCGCCGAAGTCGCCGCCGTAGGCGAACCACTCCTCGCCCCCGGTCTCGCGGCGGAACCCCTGGTCGATCCACTCCCAGACGAGGCCGCCCTGAGCGCGGTCGTGCTCGCGGAACGCCTCCCAGTAGTCGGCCACTCCGCCGGGGCCGTTCCCCATCGCGTGGACGTACTCACAGAGGATCAGCGGCGCGTCGGGGTGCTCGTCGAGCAACGCCGGGACTTCGTCGGGATGGGGGTACATCGGGCCGATGATATCCGAGGCTTCGAGGTCCTCGTCGGGTTCGTAGTGGATCGGCCGGGTGGGGTCGCGCTCGCGGGCGGCCGCCGCCATCGCCTCGTGGTTCTCCCCGAACCCGGACTCGTTGCCCAGCGACCAGACGACCACGCTGGGGTGGTTCTTGTCGCGCTCGACCATCCGGACCATCCGGTCGACGTGCGCGTCCGTCCACTCGGGGTCGTCGTTGAGCACGAACCCCTCGTCGGTCCGCTCGAAGCCGTGACACTCCAGGTCGGTCTCGTCGATCACGTACAGCCCGTAGCGGTCACAGAGGTCGTAGAACCGCGGGTCGTTCGGGTAGTGGGCGGTCCGGACGGCGTTGACGTTGTGGCGCTTCATGAGTTCGACGTCCCGGCGCATCGTCTCGACCGAGACGGCGCGGCCGCGGTCCGGGTGGAAGTCGTGGCGGTTCACGCCGCGGATCGTCACCGGCTCGCCGTTGACGCGCAACTGGCCGTCGGCGATCTCGACCGAGCGGAACCCGACCGTCTGGGGGTAGACGGTGCCCGACGCCTGGTTGTCGCCTCCCGTCCCCTCCCCCGCGTCGCGGACGGTCACGAGCAGCGTGTAGCAGTTGGGCGCCTCTGCCGTCCACAGGTCCGGGTCCGCGACGGTCCCCGAGAGCGTCACCGTCGTCGCCTCGCCGGGCGCGAGCGTCGCCCCGCCGGCGAGGCCCCCGTCGGTCCCTCCCGGGGACGCGCCCTCGACACTCCCCGGCTCGTCGTCGCCGTCGCCGTTCCCCCCGCCCTCGTTCCCGGTGGCGACGACCTGTCCGTCCGGGTCGAGCAGCGTCGCCTCGACCCGTCCCGTCGCGGCGTCGCCGGGTTCGCTCCTGCCGAGACCCGGGCCGGCGTTGCGGAGGTCGACTGTCGCCTCGAACTGCGCGGGCGATTCTCCGGGGTCGGTCCTGACGTCGAGGTCGGCGACGTTCACCGCGGGCGCCGCGTACAGCGAGACGTCCCGGAAGATCCCGCTGAGCCACCAGGTGTCCTGGTCTTCGAGGTAGCTCCCGGCCGACCACTTGCGGACGCGGACAGCGAGCGTGTTCTCGCCGGGGCTGACGTGCTCGGTCACGTCGAACTCCGCGGGGAGGCGGCTGCCGCGCGAGAAGCCGACGCGCTCGCCGTTGACCCAGACCCGGCAGGCCGAGTCGACGCCCTCGAACCGGAGGACGACCCGGCGCCCCTCCCAGGATTCGGGGACGGTGAACGTCCGGCGATACGAGCCGGTGGGGTTCTCGTCGGGGACGTTCGGCGGGTCGACGGGGAACGGGTACTCGACGTTCGTGTAGTGGGGGTCGCCGTACCCCTGGGTCTGCCAGTGGCCGGGGACCGACAGCCGGTCCCAGTCGCTCGCGTCGAAGTCCGGGTCGGCGAACCCGTCCGGGGCCTCGGCCGGCCGGTCGGCGAAGTCGAACCGCCACGCGCCGTTCAGCAGCGTGAACCACTGCGAGGCCTCGCGGTCGCCAGCGACGGCGCTCTCGCGGTCGTGGTACGGCACCAGGTGGGCGCGGGCGGGTTCCCGACCCCGGTGGACGACGGCCGGGTCGGTCCAGTCGGTCTGCATGGGCGGTGGGACCGACCCGCGGCTCTTCAGTGTTTGCGTGTCGGCAGAGGGCCGTCGACGGCGCGCGGCCGAGGCGGCACGAGGCGAACCCGGGCGGACGACCCCGGGAACCGGCGCGACCCGCCAGGGGAAACCGTTTCAACGCCGGTGGCCGTTGGGACCGTATGTTCCAGAAGTCGACGTGGATCCGCCTGCCCCGGAACGTCGTGGTCGGGCACGGGGTCGTCGAGGAGACGGTCGACGCCGTCTCGGAACTGCACCTCTCCGGCCGGCCGCTCGTGGTCACGAGTCCGAAGCCGAGAGCGGTGGCGGGCGAGCGCGTGGTCGACCTGTTCGCGGACGCGGGGACCGACCCCGCGGAGACCGTCATCGAGTCGGCGACCTTCGGCGCCGTCGAGGACGTCATCGCCGCGGCCGAGGAGACCGACGCCGGCTACCTCGTGGGCGTCGGGGGCGGCAAGGTCATCGACGTGACCAAGATGGCGGCCGAGGACGTCGGCGTGGGGTTCGTCTCGGTCCCGACGGCGGCCAGCCACGACGGCATCGTCTCCGGCCGCGCCTCGATCCCCGAGGGCGACACGCGCCACAGCGTCGCCGCCGAACCGCCGCTGGCCGTCGTCGCCGACACCGCGATCCTGGCCGACGCGCCCTGGGAGCTGACCACGGCGGGCTGTGCCGACATCATCTCGAACTTCACGGCGGTGCGGGACTGGCAGCTCGCACACCGGCTGAAGAACGTCGAGTACTCCGAGTACGCGGGCGCGCTCTCCCAGATGACCGCCGAGATGCTCGTCGACAACGCCGACTCCATCCGCCCGGGGCTGGAGGAGTCGGCGTGGATCGTCGTGAAGGCGCTGGTCTCCTCCGGCGTCGCCATGTCCATCGACGGCTCCTCGCGTCCGGCCTCGGGCGCCGAACACCTCTTCAGCCACCAGCTCGACCGGATCGCGCCCGAGCCCGCGCTCCACGGCCACCAGGTCGGCGTCGGCGCCGTCATGACCGAGTATCTCCACACCGGAACCGGCGCGGACGGCCGCTGGCGGGCGATCCGCGAGGCGCTCGCGAGCATCGACGCCCCGACCACCGCCGACGAACTCGGCATCGACGAGGACACCGTCATCGAGGCGCTGACCACCGCCCACGAGATCCGCGACCGGTACACGATCCTCGGCGACGGGATGAGCGAGGCCGCCGCCCGCGAGGCGGCGTCCGTGACCGGCGTCATCTGAGTTGACTGCCCGTCGCGTCGTCTGAGGGGAGCGCCACTCGTGGAATTAAGGCGCTCCGGCCGCTGTCGGCAGACATGCGTACCATCGACTGGGACCACGACCGCGACTGCGTGGTCATGGTCGACCAGACCCGACTCCCGTCGGAGTACACCACCTCTCGCGCGGAGACGGTGGCGGACCTGGTCGAGAGCATCGAGATCCTGCGCGTGCGCGGCGCGCCGGCGCTGGGGGCGGCCGGCGCGTTCGGCGTCGCGCTCGCGGCCCGGGAGAACGATGCCGCGACGTTCGGGGCCTACGCCGAGGCGGTCCGCGCCGACGCGTCGTCGATAGCCGACGCCCGGCCGACGGCGGTCAACCTCGAACGGGGCGTCGAGGCCGCGCTGGCCGAACTCGACGACGCCGGTTCGGTCGCGGCGGCGCGAGCGCACGCTGGCCGCCGCCGAGGACCTGGCCGACGCGGACGTCGAACGGAACAGGCAGATCGGCGAGCACGGCGCGGCGCTGCTGGACGACGGGGCGACCGTGATGACCCACTGCAACGCCGGCGCGATGGCGACCGTCGACTGGGGGACCGCGCTCGGGATCGTCTACTCGGCACAGGAGCAGGGCAAGGAGGTCGACGTCGTCGCGAACGAGACGCGGCCGCTTTCGAGGACCGCGAGCACGTGAGGGCGTAGACGACCCGAGGACGTGGCGTCAGTAGGTCGGCAGCGCCGAGTCCGGGAGCTCCGAGCGCCACGCGGCCCCCGGGCCGGGCGTCCCGCGGCGGTACTCCGCGCTGAAGACGGTGACGAGCCGGTACACCGGGTCCCGGTCGGGCGCGTCCTCGTGGCGGACGCCGAGGATCGTGATCCGGTCGAGGTCGTCGATCTCGCAGTCGACGCCGGTCCGTTCGGCGATTTCGCGGCGGGCGCCCCGTTCGAGGCGTTCGGTCACGGGCGGTTGCGCGTGCGGTACCACCCACTCCCCGTCGCCCTCGACGAGCAACACGTCGCCGTCGTCCGCGTAGACTTGCACGTAGACGTCGACGAGTCCCTCGGAACAGCGGTCTCGGGCCCGCTCGTAGGCCGACGCCGAGACGCTCAGGGTCGTCTGGTTGATGGGGAACGACTCGTAAGTCTCCTCTAACGCGGCGAGCCGCTCCTCGACCCTGTTCTCCGATAGCTCCGCGACTGCCATTGCCGCAGGTAGGGGAACACAAACAGATAAACCCGGCCGTTCGTTCACCGCCAGTCGGCCGCGTTTCCGGACTCGTCGACGGACAGTCCCGGCGCGACACCGCGAGCGAAATTCCGCGCCGGGAACGCCCCTCACGGCCGTCACCGGCGAGTACGCACTCCCTGTTTCGTTCCCGGAACGTGAAAATATCGGGACCCTACCCGTCGCTCCTCGACGCCCCCTCCGAAGGGGATCACGACAGTCCGCATCAGACGTGTTCGTCGAGGAAGTCGACGACCGCAGTGTAAGCCTCGATCCGGTTCTCCAGCTTCGTGATCCCGTGGCCCTCGTCCTCGAAGACGAGTTTCTCGACGGGGACGCCCCGGTCGGCGGCGCGCTCGGCGACCTGCTCGGCCTCGCCGAGCGGGACCCGCGGGTCGTTCGCGCCGTGCAGGACGAAAAGCGGCGCCGCGACGGCTCCGACGTTGTTGATCGGCGAGACGGACTCGAGGAACTCGCGGTCGTCTTCGAGCGAGCCGTACTCGGCCTCGCGCAGTTCGCGGCGCCACGACCCCGTGTTCTCCAGGAACGTGACGAAGTTGGCGATGCCGACCACGTCGACGCCCGCGGCCCACAGGTCGGGGTACTCGGTCAGCGCCGCGAGGACCATGAACCCGCCGTAGGACCCGCCCATGACGGCGACGCGGTCGGGGTCGACCGCCTCGTGGTCGGCGAGCCAGTCGTAGCCGTGTTTCAGGTCCGCCACCGCGTCCAGCCGCTTCTCGACGTCGTCGAGGTGGGTGTACTCGCGGCCGTACCCCGTCGACCCCCGGACGTTGGGCTCGAACACCGCGTACCCCCGCGAGAGGAAGTACTGGGTCAGCCCCGCGAACGAGGGCCGGCGCTGGCTCTCGGGCCCGCCGTGGACGTCGACGACGACCGGCGTCTCGCCCGCCTCGTAGCCGTCGGGCAGCGAGAAGAACGCGGGGATCTCGCGGCCGTCGAACGTCGGGTAGCGCACGAGGTCGGGCGCGACGAACGCCTCCCGCGGGATCCCCGCCGTCGGGGCGCGCGTCCAGCGCTCGGTGGCCCGCGCGGTCGCGTCGTCCCCGTCGCCGGCCGGTTCGGCCGTCCGATGACCGTCCCCGTCGCTGGCCGTTCCTGCCGCCCGGAGAGCATCGAGGTCGACGACGAAGACGTTCGCGTTCTCGGTCCGGCCGGTCGCGGTGACGGCGAACCGCTCGCCGTCGTCGTCGAAGGCGACGCCCCCCGCGACGGCGCCGGGCAGGTCGGGCGTCGGGTACTCGTCTATCCCGTCGTCCGCGAGTTCGCCGACCGAGAGGTCGGTGTAGCCGTCGACGTTGCGCGAGTAGGCGATCCGACCGGTCTCGTCGTCCACCGCAACGCCGTCGACGTTCCACTCGCCGCCAGACCGGACCGTGTCGAGGGCGTCGCCGACGTCGTCGGCCGCCGCGGCGGCCGCCAGGTCGAGGCGCGCCAGTTCGGTCGTGTCGGCGCCGTAGTCGGTCACGAGGTAGAGCGCGTCGCCGTCGGGGCCCCACTGCGGGCTGGTGAAGCGGACGTCGCCGTCGTGGGGCGTGACGTGGGTCAACTCCCCCGACGCCAGGTCGAGCACGGAGAGGTCCTGGTCGAAGCTCCAGTGGGCCCGCGAGACCAGCAGGCGGTCGTCGTCTGGCGACCAGCCGGCGACCGAGAGCCACCCCTTCCCCTCGTGGACGAGTTCGGCGCCGTCGCCGGTCGCCGTCCGGTCCTGGACGTACACGTCGAAGACGGACTCGTCGCGCCGGTTGGAGGCGAACGCGAACCGCTCGCCGTCGTGGCTCCAGCCGCCCCACCGGTGTTTGGCCGCGGGCCTGTCAGTGAGGTTCGTGATGTGCCCGTCGTCGGGGTCGAGCCGGTAGAGCTGCGCTCGCTCGTTGCCGCCCTCGTCCATGCCGAAGGCGAGTTCGCGCCGCTCGGGCGACCACGAGACGAACGTGACCCGCTCCTCGTAGAAGGTGCGCTGTTCGGGCCACACGCCCGGCCCGTCCACGGTCCAGACTTGCGGGACGCCGGTCGTGTCCAGCAGAAAGGCGAGCTCGCCGTCGGGGCCGAACGACGCGCCGTACGCGCTCCTGACGTTGAGATAGCGGTCGAGGTCGTACACACCCGCTCCAAACCCCGGCGCGGGCAAAGCCTTTCCGGGGGTAGTGTGCCGCCCGCTCGACCGGAACCGTCGGACGCGTCTACGCTCGCCCTCCAGTCAGCCACGCCACAGTGTGCGCGGCGGCTGTGCCGAACTGTGTGCGGCGGCTACCGGTCACTCGTGCATGCTCCGGAGCGCGCGGCGCGCACAGTCGGCGTAGCGCATCCGGAGGAACCGCTCGCCCTCGGCGTCGGGCGGAGGGTACCCCTCGCCGCAGGCGTTGGTCGGCCCGTCGAGCGCGGCCGTCCGCCGCTTCTCGGACTTCCAGAGGTAGCTGCTGACCATCGGGCTCGCGACGACCGCGTCGTTCGCGGCGTTCGCGCTCCCGTGGTCGTGCGAGAGCCCGAGGGCGTGGCCGCACTCGTGGAGCAACAGCTGGGTCGCGGCCGCCCTGACCGAGTAGCGGACGACGGCCGGCGCCTCGTCGGCCGGTGGCATCGCGGCGAGCTGTTTGGCGCCGGTCGTGGCCGCGACCTGCGGCCGCGCGAACCCCGCCGGTCGCGTCCGCGGGTCGCCGTCGGTCACGAGGAGGTTGACGCCGGCGATGGGGTCGAGCTCCCGGAGACCCGCCGCACCCTCGGCGACGATCCGGGGCCACCGCTGTGAGAGAACTTCCCGTCCGGTCTCGGCCGGGAGCGACACCGTTCGCTCGGAGAACTGTACTCCGACGACTTCGACCACCGGGTCAAGCGCCGCGTGCAGGTACCCACGAACGCGGGGTTCGAGCCCGTCGCGCTCGGCCGCGCGGTCGCTCGCCCAGACGCGGACGAGGATCTGTCCGTCCGGTGCGGCTATCGCGTCTCCGAGGAAGCCGACCGAGAGGGCCGCGCCAACGCCTCCGAGCAACGCCCGACGCTTCACGGCTGTCTCTTACCCATAATTCAGTGTTGGAGCGTAAAATGAACCAGAACGAGACT
>JBDGST010000146.1:3537-15298 GCA_042217365.1 Haloarculaceae archaeon | reverse complement strand
AGTGAAATATATGCGATAGGTCTGAGCTAATCTCGAAACCGTGCAACGGGCTATTCGACTACGAACGCGACGGGCCGGGCCTATCCCGGCTCACCGACGCAGAGCGCGAGGTTTACGAAGCCGTCGACGAGGGCGAGTACGGGCCCCGCGAGTACGCCCGCCGGACCGACCGATCGCCGGGGACGGTGAGCAACCTGCTCCGACGGGCAAGGGAGAAGGTCGACGAAGGTGGTGCGTCGTGAGCGACCGGCGCGATCTTACCCCCGCCGAGGCGAAACGGCGGTATCTCGACCACCGGCGCACCGAGGCGTCCGAGTCGAGCATCGAATCGTGGGAGTACCGGCTGAAACTGTTCGTCGAGTGGGCCGACGAACAGCCGGACGTCGAGACGATGCGCGACCTCGACGGCTGGCGCCTCGACGAGTACGAGAACTACCGGCGCGGTACCGGCGTGTCGGCGTCGACGCTCAACTCGGAGATGCAGACGCTGAAGAACTGGCTGGAGTACCTATCCCGGATCGAAGTCGTCGGCGACGACCTCCCGGAGAAGGTCCACGTCCCGGAGATACCCGACGGCGAGGAGTCCAACGACGAGATGCTCGATCCGTCGGTCGCAACGTCGCTCATCTCGATGTACCGGGACGACCCCCAGCGGCGCGGGACCTCGAAGCACGTCCTGCTCGAACTCCTCTGGTTCACCGGCGCCCGGCTCGGGAGCATCCGTGCGCTCGACCTGGGCGACTACCACAGCGACGAGCAGTACGTCGAGTTCAGACACCGGCCGGAGACCGACACGCCGTTGAAAAACGACAGCGACGGCGAGCGCGCCGTCGGACTGCCGCGCTCGGTGTGTGACGTCGTCGACGAGTATCTGGCCCACCACCGGACTGACGCCTACGAGCACGGCCGTCAGCCGCTTCTCTCGTCGACACAGGGCCGACCGAAGCAGAACACCGTGCGAGTGTGGTGCTACATCGCCACACAGCCCTGTCTCTACCGGGATTGCCCGCACGGCTACGAGCGGGACAGTTGCCAGTACGTCCACGTTCACCACGCGAGCAAGTGCCCGTCGTCGGTATCTCCCCACCGCGTTCGGACCGGGTCGATCACCTGGCAGCGGGACTGTGGACTGCCGGCCGAGATCGTCGCGAAGCGCGTGAACGCGACGCTCGAAGTCATCGAATCGTACTACGACAAGGCGACGGAGCGCGAGCGTCTGGAGCGCCGTCGTCGCCCGTACATCGAGCACCTCGACCTCGAACCAGACGACCCTGACGAGTAACCATGAACCCACCAACTCCGATCGGTCAGAAGAACGGTCGGAGTGGGCGAAATCGCCGATATAGCCTCCCTCGGCGGTCCCACTCCAAAATTTACCACAATTCATTACTTGCCGGGTAGATCCCTCTGAACTCCCGGTTTCTTCCCTGAGGTGGTCGGCATGAGTCGGCCGGCCACTGCCGGGGCGCAGGTCGACGTCGAGACCGCGGTCCGGAACCGGTCACAGTTCGCGGACACGCTGCATCGGCAGGACCCGGAGAGCGACGAGCCGCGCCCGGCTTGTCCGGAAGGTGAGTACCGGACGACGCGTAGCGGTACAGATGCCCCCGCAGGCAAATACCTGAGTACGTGGGTCACGGACCGATTTTGACGTAACTCGGCTTTGCACGTTCGCCCCACGGAAGTCCGTGATCCGCATCAACTGTCGTTGCCACCGCCCGCGTCGCGCTCCTCCTTCAAGGTGCGAAGCAGAGTGCGACGCTGTTTGGTGACGCTGCCACCGATCTAACGACGGCAGCGGGCCAGTCGGTACTCATAGGGCTCGTCACCGCCGGGTCGTCACGCCGGCTCGGAGCGCGCGCTCGTCATCGGCCACTGTACCGTTCCCGACGGCGACCAATGAACCTTACTCCCCGCCTGTTGCCCGGGCGGCGTCGACCTCGCGCTCGTAGACGTTGACCCGGCGGGCCTCGCCGCCGAGTTCGGTCTCCCGGTCCCCGACGCGCTCGAAGTGCTTCCGGTAGAACGCGTTCCCCACTTCGTTGTCGGCCAGCACTTCGTCGCGGACGCGCTGGACCCCCCGTTCGGCGAGGAAATCCAGGCCGCGTTCGAGGAGCCGCTCCCCGACGCCGGTCCCCCAGTAGTCGGGATGGGCGTACAGGTCCATGTCGCCGACGCCGGCGGGGTCGACCTTCCCGCAGGTGGCACAGCCGACGACCGTCCCGTCGTCCGCGGCGACGAACAGGCCGACCTCTTCGCGTTCGACGAGCGCCCGGAGCACGTCGGCGTCGTACCCCTCCGCGAGGAACTCGTCGACGGTCTCTCGCCCCAGGAGGTCGTCGTAGGTCTCGTGCCAGGCCGCGCGCGCCATCGCCTGGATCCCGTCGACGTCCTCCTCGGCTGCCGGCCGGACTGTGACGTTCGTGGCCATGTGTCAGCGTACGTCAGCCAGCCCGAAAGTGTTCCGCCCAGACAGTCCCGAAAGCCTAAATCGGCACTCCGGGAAGCCGGGGTATGGTCGAGGTCGACGGCGCCTCTGGCGGCGGACAGATCCTCCGAACGGCGCTGACGCTGTCGATGCTCGCAGAGGAGGCGGTGACGGTCACCGACGTCCGCGGGGACCGGTCCGAACCCGGGCTGAAACCACAGCACCTCACCGCCGTCCAGACGGCCGCCGAGGTCTGTGATGCGGACGTCGAGGGAGGGGAACTCGGGTCGGACGAGGTAGCGTTCGACCCCGGAGACCCCACCGGCGGGACGTACGAGGCGACCATCGGCACCGCCGGGAGCGTCACGCTCCTGTTCGATACGTTCCTGCCGCTCGCGACGACGCTGGAGGAGCCCCTGACGTTGGCGGCGAGCGGCGGGACCGACGTGAAGTGGTCGCCGCCGTTGCCGTTCTACCGGCAGGTCAAGCTCCCGCTCCTGCGGGCGGCGGGGCTCGCCGCCGCCGTCGACCCGGTGCGGACGGGCTACTACCCGGCGGGCGGCGGGCGGGCGCGGCTCCGCTTGTGGCCGTCCCCGGCGCCCGAATTCCGACTCGACGGACGGGTCGACGACCCGGTCGCGTCCGTCTACTCGAAGGCGGCCGCCGAACTGTCCGACGCCGACGTGGCCGACCGCCAGGCCGACGCCGCGGCGGAGCGACTGGCCCGGCGGGGGATCGACGTCCGCCGGCGGACCGTGGTCGAAACGGAGACCCGGAGTCCGGGTTCGACTGTGCTCGTCCGGGTGACCGGGGCCGGGAGCGGGTCGGAGCGCGACGACGCCCCTCCCGGGCCGGTGGCCGGCTTCGACGCGTACGGCGAGCCCGGGAAACCCGCCGAGGACGTCGCCGCCGACGCGGTCGAGGACGCCGAACGGTTCCTCGCGGGGAGCGGCGCCGTCGACCGGCACCTGGCCGACCAGTTGCTCGCCTTCCTCGCTGTGGGCGGCGGCCGGGTGGCCGTCCCAGACGTGACCGACCACGTCTCGACCAGCTTCGACGTGCTCGCGGCGTTCGGGTACGACCTGTCGGTCGACCGGTCGGGACCTGTTCCGGTCGTCGCGAGCGACGGATAGCTGGTGAGCTACCCGACTCCGATCGGCCCGACCGAGGACGGAGAACCGACGATTTACGACTCGACGCGCTCGCGCGCCGCGGCGACCAGCAGGGGGAACGTGATCGTCGCGTCGGCGTAGACGGAGGCGTTGCGCGCGGCCTTCTCCAGCTTGCCCCACGACCGCGCCTCGTCGAGGGTCGCGCCGGAGAGCCCGCCCGTCTGGGGCGGGTCCATCGTCAGCTGGACGGCGTAGTCGTAAGCGTGGGGCGCGACGAGCATCGTCTGGAGGACGAAGTTCTTCGGGACGCCGCCGCCGACGAGCAGCGCGCCCGCCTCGTCGGCGTCGAACGCCTGATCCGTGATCGCGTCCATGTCCGCGAGCGCGTCCAGCGAGAACGCCGACGTCTGGGAGTACAGCCACGCCTGCAGGCCGAGGACTGAGTCCTGGACGGCCGGGCAATAGATCGGCACGTCCGCTTCGAAGGCGGCCGCGGCGATCCCGGCACCCTCGTCGACGTCTTCGCGCTCGTTGACGGCCGCGTTCGCCCGGCCGAGTTCCTCGACGAACCGCCTGATGCTCACCGGCCCGTCCTCCTCGCACTCCGCCTCCAGCGGCGGGAACACCTCCCCGCGGAGGTGGTGTTCGAACGCCGTGAAGTGCTCCTGGGGCAGGTAGACGTTGTAGATGCGGTCGACCCCCTCGTCGCGGAGGCGCTCGTCGTGCTCGCGCGGCGTCGCGTCGTCGGCGACCACCTCGCCGTGGTGGTGCTTGCCGCCGATCGCCTCGATGGCGTCGTGAGTCAGATTCGCGCCGGTCGTCACGAGCGCGTCGACGTGCCCGTCCCGGACGAGGTCGGCGACGATCCGTCGCATGCCCGCCGGGACCATCGCGCCAGCCAGGCCGAGAAACACCGTCACGTCGTCGTCGAGCATGTCCGCGAACACGTCGACGGCCTCGTGGAGTTCGCTCGCGCCGACGCCGCCGCCGGCGTACTCGTCGGCGAGTTCGCCGACGGTCATGCCCGCCCGCGCCTCGGCGTGCGCGACGGGGTCGTGCGAGAACGTCTCGCGTGGCGTCTCGTCGTCGGTCATCGTCCGGGAGGTGGGTGTCCGGGCGCTTCAACGCCGCGGTTCGGTCCCGCGCCCCCCGATCCCGGTGACCGGGTGACGCTACGCCACGTCCAGCGGCGCCCCGCAGCACGTGGAGCGGTACTCGTCGGCCCGGCGGACGAGTTTCGACTCGCGGTACCGGCGGGCGACGACGCCGTCGCACGCCCGGCACCGCAGGACGTACTCCGGTTCGGAGAACTGCGGGCAGTGGACGTCGGCGTCGAGTTCGGCCGCCCGGGACCTGAACGCCGCCCCGTGGTCGGTCGTGCCGAACCGCTGGAACTGTTCGAGGTGGACGAGTTCGTGCCGGAGGACCGACGCCCACTCCGCGCGGTCGTAGGACTCGAACGCCGCCCAGGTGAGCGAGAGCGTCGCCCGGAAGGGGCGCCCGTCCGCCGTCCGGCCGTCGGCGGTTTCGGCCGTCTCCCAGTCGATCGGGTCGCCGACGGTCGCTGTCGGGATCTTCGGTCGCTTGAGCGCCGCCGCCCGGCGCTTCGCCCGGGTCGACACCTCCCACTCGACGACGTCGAATCGCACGTCGACGAAGCGGTCGCGGCGGACCTCCCGGCAGTAGGCCCGCGACCACGAGACGAGCCCGTCGTGGGACGAAACCTCGGCGTAAGCTGGCGGACACCCGTCGGTCCCGTCGAGCGACGCCTCCATACCCTCGGCGTGTACGGTGAGGCGCTTGAAGCCACCGGCTCCGGGCGGCGGACGGGCGGTGGCGACTCCGGACGGGTTGCGGGAACCTGCCCGGGCACGACGGCGGATCCGGGGCCGAAGCCCGGGTGGCCGGCCGGCGAACGCCAGGGCGGTGGGTGCGGCCTTCGCTGTTCAGCCAACAGGCCGTGAAAGTCAGTCGGGACAGCTCACCCTCGGGTTGAAGTCCGCGAACAGTCCCCGCGGGTTCGGTTTCCAGCACCAGACGTGGAGTGCCCAGTTGGCGAACGGTTCGTGGAACGGGTGCATCTCGTGACCGAGAACGGACGGGGCTGGACCGTTCTCGGGTTGTCAGGATCCGAGAACCGACCACGCCGGGATTACCACTCGACCGCGTCCAGCAGCGCCCGGAGCGCCGGGAGGTACTCCTCCCCGAACAGGCGGACGTGCGTAAGCGTCGGATACAGCGCGTAGACGGGGTATCGCTCCTCGAACCCGGGGTCGATCCCGCGGCGCTCGCGGTACCGCTCGAAGAACGGGTCGCCGAACGCGTCCGTCCACCGGACGTAGGCGAGTTCGACCTCGCGGTGGGCGTAGTAACAGGCCGGGTCGAGGAAGGCGGCGACGCCGTCGCCGCGCTCGCACGCGAGGACGTTCTCGCGCCAGCAGTCCCCGTGTATCAGCGTCGGCCGCTCCGGTTCGACGAGCAACTCGCCGAGCGAGTCCGCGACGCGCTCGACGCGGTCGTGTAGCGAGGCCGAAAGTTCGCCGCCCTCGCGGACCAGCTCGGCCATGTACCGGAGCCGCTGGTCCCGGAAGAAGGCGACCCACGAGTCGGTCCACGGGTTGGGCTGGTCGAGCGGGCCGGTCAGCGTGTCGAACGGGAAGCCGTACGCCGACGCCGTCTCGCCGTGGAGCGCCGCGAGGTGGTCCGCGACGTCGCGCTCGACCGCCGGCGTGATCGGCCCGTCGGCGTCGACGTACTCCATGAGGAGGAGTTCGTCGCTCGCGTGCTCGACCGCGGGGACCGGCAGCCCCGCGTCGTCGAGCGCCCGGAGCATGCGCGCCTCGACAGACAGCGGCGTGTCGCCGACCTTCGCGACGAGCGCCGGCCGGTCGGGAAAGTCCGCGCGGTACACCTCGCCGATCATCCCGCCGTCGAGTTCCCGGAGCGTCGCCGGACGCTCGCCGAACGCGGCCTCGACGCGGGCCGCGACCGTCTCGCGGTCAGTCACGACAAACCCCCACCTCGTCGACTCGCTCGCTCACAGGCCGGTCGGGTGCTCGACGAACGCCGTCTCCAGGCCCCACTCGTCGGCCAGGTCCCGGAGCGCCCTGACGCCGAACGTCTCGGTCGCGTAGTGGCCGGCGAGGTAGACGTTGACGCCCGCCTCGCGGGCCTCGTGGTAGACCCGGTGTTTGCCCTCGCCGACGACGAACGCGTCGACGCCGGCCGCGGCGGCCTCGTCGAACCAGTCCGCCCCGGCGCCGGTGACGATGGCGACGTCCTCGACGGTCTCGGGACCGAAGTCGAGCACCGGAACCGGTCGCCCGCCGGTGTCGAGGTGCTCCATGAGATAGCGGGCGAGTTCCCCCCGCTCGAACGATTCGTCGAGTTCGCCCCGCTGGCCGATGGTGACGGGACCGAGTTCGCCGAACGGCTGGGGGTCGACGACGTCGAGGAGGTCCGCGAGGCCCGCAGCGTTCCCCAGTTCCGGGTGGCCGTCCAGCGGGAGGTGGACGGCGTACAGCGCGAGATCGTTCTCGACGAGGCGCGACACCCGGCGGTAGTGGCTGCCGGTGACGCGGTCGATGCCGCCCCAGGAGATCCCGTGGTGGGTGACGAGCAGGTCCGCGCCGCGGTCCGCGGCCGCCTCGATCGTCGCCTCGACCGCGTCGACGGCGAACGCGACCGTCTCGACGGACGCCTCGTCCGGGCCGACCTGGAGGCCGTTCGCGCTCGCGTCCACGTCGGCGTAGTCGTCGAGCGCGAGCCGGTCCCCGAAGCGGTCACAGATCGTCGTGAGGTCCATGCCCCACCCTTGACCCGAGGTCGCCGTAGTGGTTGCGACTCCGGCCGACGAGCGCCCGGGGCCACCGCCGATCCCGCCTCGCCCGCCGTGTTCCTCCTGCCAGGGCAGCGTCAGCTCCAGCGCGACCCGGCGTGCAGTTGCCCGTCGCGCTCGTCGAGGAGGTCGTGTTCGACCGCGAGGTCGATCACCTTGTCGCAGTCCCGCGGCGACACCTCGTAGGCGCTGGACGCGACGGTGACGAACTCCTCGCGGTCGACGGGGAACTCCCGGTTCTGGAGCAGGCGCATCACCTTCGTGTTCTCCAGGCGCGTCAGCGTCACCTCCGACACGTCGTCGCCGTCCGGATCCTCGTCGGCCGCGTCCGCTCCACTCGTTCGGCTGTCCGGTGCGTCTTCCCCCCTCGGTTCGCTGCCTGCCGCGTCGTCACCGCCGGATTCGCCGCTGGCCGATTCACCGTCGTCGCGGTCCTCGGTCGTTCCCCGGCCGGTTCCGTCCCCGGTCGAGCCCCGTTCGACCGATTCGGCGCCCGCCTCGTCGGTCTCGGCCGGGTCGGGTTCGCCGTCGCCGTCACCGTCACCGTCGCCGCTCCCGACGGACCGGAGGACGTCCGCGTCGTCGCCGAGCGTGGTCTCGACGTCGGACCCGGCGTCGCCGGTCGGGGCGCCCGCCCGGGCCTCGACTGCGCCCACGACCACGTCGAGCACGCCGTCGAGTTTCCGCTTGCAGGTCGGGCAGAGCACGACCGTCTTCTGGGCGTCGGGGCCGGGGTGTAGCGACTCGGGGACGACGGGGTACTCGTCGAGCGATGCGTCCAGGGCGGCGCCGCAGAAGTAACACGACGACAGTCGATCCATGACTCACGTCTCGGTTGCGACCGACGTAAAACGGTCGGTGACGCCGCGGACGAGGCCGCCGTCCGGCCACCTTCCGTCCGTCCGTTCGGAAAGTGGCCCGGCGCACCGGCGACCGCCTGCTACCGCTCGGCCGCGTGCGAGTAGACGAACTCGCGGAGCAGCTTCGCGGCCAGGACTGCCGCCTGACCGTCGTCGCGGTCGGTCACCTCGACCGCGTCGAATCCCACGCTCGCGGGGGCCAGCGCCCGAACGGCGCGTCGACCCTCGCGCGGCGTGAGACCGAACGGCTCGGGCGTCCCGGTGCCGGGCGCGTAGGCCGGGTCGAACGCGTCCACGTCGACGCTGAGGTAGACGTCCTCGCCGTCGAAGGGGCGGTCGGCTTCGACCCCGGCCAGCCAGTCCGACGCATCGACCGGCGGGACGACCGTCACGTCGTCCGCGTCGGCGCGCTCCCACTCGGCCTCGGACCCGGCGCGGGCACCCACGACGACTGCGCGGTCGGCGGCGTCGAGCGCGTGGCGGGTGACCGTCGCGTGGCTCAGCGGGTCGCCGGCGTAGGACTCCCGGAGGTCCAGATGCGCGTCGAGCGCGACGAACACGTCCGGATCGGTCGCGCGGACGCCGGCCACCGAGACGGTGTGCTCGCCGCCGACGGTGAGCGGAACGGCGCCGCTCTCCCGGAGGTCAGCGAGCGTCCCGCGCAGGAAGTCGAGGTACTCGGCGACGTCGGCGGTGGTGCCCACGTCGCCGGCGTCGTGGACGGCCAGGTCGGTGAACCGCTGGCCGGTCCGCCGGTCGTAGTTCTCGAAGCCCCGTGCGTAGTGGCGGACGCGCCGGGGACCGAAGCGTGCGCCGGGCTGGAACGTCGTGGAGGCGTCGAGCCCCGCGCCGACGACGGCGTACTCGGCCGCGTCCCGGTCGGCGTCCGCGCCGGGGAACATCAGACGATCTTGCGCTGTTCTTCCATCTCCAGGTACTCGATCTCGTCGTCGGGCGCCAGGTCGACGTCCTCCGGCAGCGCCAGCGTGAACGTGTCGTAGGACTCCAGGTCCATGACCTGGGCCTCGCCGCCGTCTGTGGAGACGACCTGGCCCTGCTTGCGGTTGATGATCGGGACCTGGATCTTCGCGTCGACCGGCTGGGAGAGGTTGCGCCGCTTGCCGTCGAACACTCCCTTGGCCTCGACGCGAGCTTTCGCACTGCCGTGTTTACCCGGCTTCGCCGTGCTGTAGCCGTCGATCTGGCAGGGCGCGCCGTCGATAATGACGTAGCTCCCCTCGTCGAGGTCGCGGACCTCAACCTGCTTCGTTGCCATACCGCGGGGTAGTCGAGCGACCAGTATAAACGGTTTGGAACGGAACGGGGCCGTATTCGGGGGGATCCGGGAGGGGAGGACGAGACTGAGGGTGCACTCCCGGTCCCGGGGCTGAAGGCGAGACTGCGGGGGTCACTCCCGGTCCCGGAGCGAAGGGCGAAACTTGGGAGTCACTCCCGGTCCCGGCGGTCGCGCATGCTCTGTCTGGTGAACTGGGGCTGGGCGCGGAAGCCGCGCTTGCGACGGAACGAGTAGACCAGCAGCGCCACCGACGCGACCGCCAGGGCCGCCAGCACGCCCGCGGCGACGTACTCCTCGACCGCGTACACCACGGCGCTCCCGAGGACGCTGCTCGCGAGGACGAGCCCGTAGATGAGTCGCCGGGCGAGCTGGCCGATGTGGTCCTGGGAGTCGCGGACGTCGACCTCGATCTGCAGGTCGTCGTGGACGGCGAGGTCGAGTACGTCCTCGAACTTCGGCGGGACGCGGACCGCAGACTGTGCGGCGTCGCCCACCTCGCCGACGCGGTCCTCGACGTACTGGCGGGCGGTGTCCTGGAGGTACCCCTGATCGCGGAGGTAGCTCGTCGCCACCTCGATGAAGTCGAAGTCCTCGTCGAGCGTGACACAGACTCCCTCGACGACCGTCGCGACCCGGAGGACCAGCGCCAGGTTCGCCGGCAGACGGAACGGGAAGTCGTAGATAGTGTCCTCGACCTGCTGGATGATCTGCTGGACGCGGTACTGCTCGATGTCCTCGCCGCGGGCGTCGGCGATGGCGAGTTCGAGCACGTCGCCCATCACCTGCCGGTCGGCGTCAGGGCTCAGCGTCCCCATCTCGACCAGCGTGTCGAGGATGCCCTGGATGTCCTGGTTGGCGACCGAGACGTAGAAGTCGACGATCCGGTCCTGGACGAACGGGTCGACGTACCCGCTCATGCCGAAGTCGTAGAACACGAGCGTGCCGTCGTCCTGGACGGCCAGGTTCCCCGGGTGCGGGTCGGCGTGGAAGACGCCGTCCTCGATTATCATCTTGAGGTACGACTCCTGGAGCGTCTCCGCGAGGGCCGTCCGGTCGACCTCGCGCTCGTCGAGTTCGACGAGGTCGGTGATCTTCGTACCGGGGACGTACTCCATCGTCAGCACGCGATTCGTCGACCGCTCGTCGTCGATCGTGGGCATCCGCACGTCGTCGTTGTCGGCGAAGTTCTCGCGGATCTCCCCGAGCATGCGCGCCTCGCGCTCGTAGTTCATCTCCTCGCGGATCGTCTTCTCGAACTCGTCGGCCAGGGTCTCCAGGGAGAACGACCGCGACTCGTCGACGAAGAAAAGCAGGATCGGCAGCGACCAGCGGATCACCCGCAGGTCCGCCTCGACGAGGTCCTTCACGCCGGGGCGGCGCACCTTCACGGCGACCTGCTGTTCGGGCGTCTCGGCGTAGTAGACCTGCCCGAGGCTCGCGCCGCTTATCGCGTCGGTGTCGAACGCGTCGTACACCTCCTCGACCGGACCCAGGTCTTCTTCGATTATCTCGCGGGCCTCCGGCCAGTCGGCGGGCGGCACCCGGTCCTGCAGTTCCTCGAGTTCGTCGATGTACTCCGGCGGGAGGACGTCCGGCCGCGTCGAGAGGAGCTGCCCGAGCTTGATGAACGTGGGTCCCAGCGTCAGGAGCGTGTCGAGCAGGGACCGCGCGCGGCGGTGGCGCTGTTCGGCCGACACCCGCCGGCTCGGGCCGAAGAACACGAACCGGTTGCGGTCACGCGTGTAGGCGAACAACAGGGGGAAAAACCGGGCCGTGACGACGACGAACCGCCAGTACGCGCGGGGATTCACCGGACTTGACACCTCGGCTACCCGTCGACCGGGATCTCCGTCTCGGGCGTCGCGGCGGCCTTGGGGAGGCGGAGTTCGAGGACGCCGCGGTCGAGCGACCCTTCCGCGTCGGCGCCGGTCACCCCTGGCGGGAGGGGTAGCTCGACGTCGAGGAACAGCGAACGCTCCTCCTCGACGTACTCGAACTCCGGCGGGGCCGCCTTCTCGCGGCGGGCCTCGATACGCAGCCGACTCCCGTCGACGCGGGCGTCGACCGTCTCGGCGGTCACTCCCGGGACGTCGACGACCAGCAGATACGCGTCCTCGCTCTCGAGCACGTCCGCGAACACCGCTTCCGGCAGATCCTCCAACGCATCGCGCAACGCTGACATGTCTCTCCCTTAGGAACCCGGTGCGAAAAACCCCGCGGTGTCGC
>JBDGST010000146.1:0-3437 GCA_042217365.1 Haloarculaceae archaeon | reverse complement strand
AACGCTGACATGTCTCTCCCTTAGGAACCCGGTGCGAAAAACCCCGCGGTGTCGCGGGGCCGGCGCTCCGCTCGAACCCGCGCGACCCCGCGGGCCGGGACAGGGACCTTATAGGTCGCCGACCGGTATCCCGGGTATGAGCGACCGACACCGGTCGGGGTTCAAGGCGCAGACGCGCCTGGCCGAGGCGCTCGACCGACTGCGCGGCGCCGTCGACCCAGTGGACCGGAGCGAGCGGATCCCCGTTACCGGGGCCGTCGGGCGGGTCCTCTCCGCGCCGGTCACCGCGGAGCGCGCCGTCCCCCACTACGACCGAGCGGCGATGGACGGGTTCGCCGTCCGGGCACGAGACACGTTCGGCGCGACCGACCGCTCCCCGACCAGACTGGCCGTCGGAGAGGACGTGCGCGCCGACGCCGCCGCCCGGGTCCACACCGGGAGCGAACTCCCCGACGGCGCGGACGCCGTCGTCAGGATAGAGGACGTCACAGTACGCGGGAGCGACGCGGAGGTCGAGTCCGCCGTCGCCGAGGGGGAGAACGTCGCCCCGGCGGGCGAGGACGTCGAGCGGGGAGAGACGGTTCTCGACGCCGGCCGGCGCGTCCGTCCCTCGGACCTCGGGCTGTGCAAGGCCGTCGGGCGGCGCCGGGTCGACGTCGTCGCGCGGCCGACGGTCGGGGTCGTCCCGACCGGCGAGGAACTCGTCGACGCCGACCCCGCCCCCGGCGAGGTCGTCGAGACCAACGGGCTGACGACGGCGACGCTGGTCGACCGGTGGGGCGGGGCGCCGACCTACCGCGACGTGGTCGACGACGACCGCGAGGCGCTGCGCGCGGCGGTCCAGCGCGACCTGACCAGGGACCTCGTCGTGACGACGGGCGGCACGTCCGTCGGCGAACGGGACCTGCTCCCGGAGGTGGTCGACGACCTGGGCGAGGTGCTCGTCCACGGGCTGGCCGTCAAGCCGGGCCATCCCGCCGGGTTCGGCGTGGTCCGGGAGACGCCGGTGCTCATGCTCCCGGGCTATCCCGTCTCCTGTCTGGTGACCGCGACGCACCTCCTCCGGCCCGCGCTGAAACGCGCCGGCCGACTGCCCGTCGAACCCCACCCCGGGACCGAGGCGACGCTGGCCGAGAAGGTCGCCAGCGAACCCGGCGTCAGGACGTTCGCGCGGGTCCGACTCGACGGCGGCTCCGACGGCCGGACGAAACCGGGAGATTCGGACGACCGGACGAGAGGCGACGACCCGACGAGAGGCGACGACCCGACGAGGGACGACCACCTGGAGCAGCCGGCGCCGGAGGACGAGCCCGACGCTTCGGGGCGAGAGCGTCCGACCGCGAGACCCACGCGGACGGGCGGCGCCGGCGTCATGTCGAGCGTCGCCGAGGCCGACGGCTGGGTCGTCGTCCCGGAGAGCCGCGAGGGCATTCCCGCCGGCGAAACAGTGACCGTCGAGAACTGGGAGTACCAGCCGTGAGCGACCGCAAGGAGTTCCGCGACCTCGCGACGCCGGCGGAGGCACGCGAGGCCGTCGCGTCGCTCGACCTCGGCGGCGGCACCGAGTCCGTCCCGCTCGCGGACGCGCGGGGCCGGGTGCTCGCCGAGCGGGTCGACGCCGGTATCGACGTCCCCGGGTTCGACCGAGCGAGCATGGACGGCTACGCGGTCCGGGCGCGGGACACGTTCGGCGCCGGGGAGACCGACCCGGTCGTCCTGCCGCTCGTCGGGAGCGTCCACGCCGGAGAGCGGCCCGCGGTCTCACTCGACGCTGGCGAAGCCGCCGAGATCTCGACCGGCGCCGTCATGCCCGACGGGGCGGACGCCGTCGTGATGGTCGAACGGACGACCGAGCGGTCGGTGGGGGAGGGGGTCGACCCGGAAGCGCGTCCGGACGACGAACCGTCCGACAGCGACCGCCGTGTAGCGATCGAGGCGGCGGTCACTCCGGGCGAGAACGTCATGCGCGCCGGTGCGGACGTGGCGGCGGGCGAGCGAGCGCTCGGGCCGGGGACGCGGGTCACGGCCCGGGAGGTGGGGCTCCTCTCGGCGCTGGGCGTCGACGCGGTTCCCGTCCGCGCCCGGCCGCGGGTCGGGATCGTCTCGACCGGCGACGAACTCGTGCCGCCGGGAGAACCGCTCGACAGCGGGGGTGGACAGATCCACGACGTGAACACGTACGCGGTCGCCGCCGGCGTCGAGGCGGCGGGGGGCGAGCCGACGGTCTACCCCCGCGTCGGCGACGCCGAGGGCGCGATGGCCGACGCGCTCGCGACCGCTGCCCGGGAGTGTGACCTCGTGCTCACCTCCGGGTCGACCAGCGCGAGCGCCGTCGACGTGGTCCACCGCGCCGTCGAGGAGCGCGGCGAGACGCTGGTCCACGGCATCGCGGTCAAGCCGGGGAAACCGACGATAATCGGCCGCGTCGACGACGCCGCGTACGTCGGCCTGCCGGGCTACCCGGTGTCGGCGCTCAGCATCTTCCGGGCGTTCGTCGCGCCGGCCATCCGCGAGGCCGCGGGGCTCCCGCCTACCGAGCGCGGCCGGACGACCGGAACGATGGCCCGGGACGAGCGCTTCGAGGAGGGCCGGCGCCGCCTGCTCCCGGTCGGCCTCGTGACCGACGGCGAGGGGAAGACACTCGTCTACCCGGTCGACAAGGGCAGCGGCGCGACCACGAGCCTCACGGAGGCCGACGGCGTCGTCTCGGTCGGGGCCGACGCGAACTACCTCGCCGCGGGCGAGGCGGTCGACGTCGACCTGTTCTCGCCGGACGTGCGCCCGCCAGCGCTGCTGGGCGTCGGCGAGGACGACCCCGCGCTCTCCAGACTCCTCGACGGGGTCGACCGGCCGCGCTACCTCTCCCGCGGGTCCCGGCCCGCGGTCCGCTGGCTCCGTGACGGCGTCCCAGACGTCGCGGTCGTCGCCGGCCCGCTCGACGACGGGATAGAACTCGTCGACCGCGACCCGACACTCGACGCCCCGGGGGACCGAAACGACGGGAACGACGGGGTCGTCGCGGTCGAACTCGGCGGCTGGGACCGCGAGTGGGGCCTGGTCGTCCCGTCGGGGAACCCGGCGGACGTCGGGGGGCTCGCGGACCTGGTCGACCGCGACCTCTCGTTCGTCAACCGGACGACCGAGTCTGGCCTGCGGACGAGCCTCGGGAACGCGCTGGCGGCGCTCGCCGACGAACGGGGCGTCGACCGCCGGGACGTCACCGAGGCGATCACCGGATACGACCTGACGGCCCGGGCGTTTGAGAGCCCCGCGAGGTCGGTCTCCGCGGGCGACGCCGACGCCGGCCTCGGTTTGCGCGCGACGGCCGCCACGCTCGGACTCGGGTTCGTCCCGGTCGACGCCCAGCCCGTCCGGGTCCTGTCGGCGCCCGACCGGCGGGGAAAGCCCGCGGTCGAATCCCTCGCCAGCGAACTCGC
>JBDGST010000131.1:0-15327 GCA_042217365.1 Haloarculaceae archaeon | reverse complement strand
ACCTGGACGGCGTCCTCGGCGACCTCGCGGGCGGTCTCGCTGGCGTCGAGTTTGGCCATCGAGGAGAGGCGCGTCACACTCCCCTCGACGCCCCGCGACGTGCCGGGCGCCGCGCCCTGGTCGTGGGCCACGGCCGCCTTGTGCGTCAGCAGGCGCGAGCGCTCTATCTTGCGGTCCATCGCCACCAGCATGTCCCGGACGGCGTCGAACTTCCCGATGGGCTGGCCGAACTGCTCGCGCTCTTTCGCGTATTCGAGGGCCGCCTCGAACGCGCCCTGGGCGAGCCCCACCGAGAGCGCCGCGATGGAGATCCGGCCCCCCTCCAGCGTCTCTCTGGTCTGGTCCCAGCCGTCTCCGGGCTCGCCCAGCAGCCGGTCCTCGGGGAGACGAACGCCGTCGAGTTTGATCTCGCAGGTCGGGGAGGCGTTCAGCCCCATCTTGTCCCAGACGGTCGTCACCTCGAAGCCCTCGTCCTCGGGATCCGCGATGAACGTCGAGATGCCGTCGTATCCGGCGTCTGGGTCGGTGACCGCCTTCACGAGGACCGACCCCGCCACGTTCGCGTTCGTGATGAACTGCTTGGTCCCGTCGAGGACCCACTCGTCGCCCTCCCGCGTCGCGGTCGTGTCCATGTCGGAGGCGTCCGACCCCGAGTCGGGCTCCGTGAGCGCCCACGCGCCCAGGTGGTCGCCCTCGGCGAGCGGGCGGAGCCAGCGCTCCTTCTGGTCCTCGGTGCCGAACGCGTCGATCGGCTTCGACCCCAGCGAGACGTGGGCGGCGTACGAGAGCCCGACCGAGCCCGAGGCCCGGCCGAGTTCCTCCGTGACGAGCGCGTAGGTGAGGTGGTCGCCGCCAAGCCCGCCGTAGGCCTCGTCGACGGGAACGCCCATCACGTCCAGGTCCCCCAGCCTGTCGAACACCTCGGCCGGGAAGCGGTGCTCCTTCTCGATCTCCCCCGCGATGGGCGCCACCTCCGCCTCGCAGAACTCCCGCACTGTCTCCCGGATCATCCGGTGCTCGTCGGGGAGGGTGAAATCCATACCCTCCATAGTGTCCCGTGTTAGTAAAGCCCACGGGGCAGTCACGCGCTCCTCCCCCGGGTTCCGACGGCGGGACTCCCGGCAACGGGGCCCGTTCGACCCAAACGCTTTACCGTTCGGGGATGACCGGGCTGACATATGGCGTTCAGGCGGTTCATGCGCGGGAAGGTCCCCTGGCAGACGCTGGAGGGAGTGATCCGCGAGGTCATGGACCGCTACGACCTCGACGAGGCCCGCGTGACGTTCCTGGAGGCGGACAACTGGCTGTCGACGCCCTGCGTGGTCAACGACCGCCTGTTCGTGAAGGTGATCACGGGACAGAACTCGCTGGTACACGCGCTCCTGACGGCGGGCCGGAACCTGGGCGCGTTCTCCAGCGGGAGCGAGGGGTTCTTCCAGCACTTCGGGACGCCGATCGAGATGGCCGAGCACGAACTGGAGGCCAACCGCCGGATGCGCGACCTGGGGGTGAACGCCCCCGAGCCCAAGGAAGCCTTCGAGTACGACGACGTCGCGGTGATGGTCCTGGAGTACCTCCCGGAGTTCCGGACGCTCGACGAACTCCCCCCGGAGGAGGTGCGCTCCCACGCGACCGGGCTGTTCGAGGCGCTCGACTGTATCCACGACGCCAATCTCGCGCACGGGGACCTCCGGGCGGAGAACGTGCTCGTCTCCGGGGGCGAACTCTACTTCATCGACGCGACGAAGGTCAACCCCGAGGGCATCGAGGACGCCCGGTGGTACGACACGGCCTGCGCGCTGGGCGCGCTCGAACCGCTCGTCGGCGCCGGCGACGCGGTACGGGCCGCGCTGGAGGTGTACGACCCCGACGAACTCCTGGAAGCCGAGGGCTTCCTCGACTTCGTGAACATCCGCCCCGAGCACGACTTCGACGCGGCCGCGGTCAAGGGCGAGATCGAGAAACGCGCCGCGTAGCGGGGACGTGAGACTTAACTGACTGGCCGGGAACCGCCACGACATGGTCTGGGACCTGGTGCTCGGCTTCGCCCTCCTCGTGGTCGGCTGCTACGTCGGGACGACGCTGGCGCTCCGCGGGTTCTTCGGGCGCGAGTACTACGACCCGCGAACGGGTGACTGGCGCGGCGACTCGCCGCCGCCGGGCGAGGGACCCGCGGACGCGACAGACGCCGCGGACGCGACAGTCACCACCGCTGATGCGGGCGATTCCGCTGACGATTGACGCCGCGGACGACTGGTCGGTGTTCTCTCGATGGGCCCGTTCTTCGGTCGCTGTCGGACCGTTCCCGCTCACCCCTGCTCGCGGGCCCGGGCGGTCACGTAGATGCCGGCGAGTACCACCGCGCCCCCGGCGACGGTCCAGGCGCCGGGCGTCTCGGCGAGGAGGACGGCGGCCAGGAGCGTGCTCCCGACCGGTTCGCCCAGCAGGGAGACGCTCACGACGGATGACTCGACGTGTTCGAGCGCCCAGTTGATGACCGTGTGGCCGAACACGCCGGGGCCGACCGCCATCCCGAGAAAGAGCAGCCACTCCCCCGGCGGGTAGCCGCCCAGCGCGGCGCCCTGCGCGACGGCGATGCCGAGCAGCACGAGCGCGCAGGCCCCGTACACGACGACGACGTACGGGACCAGCGCGACGCGGGCGCGGAGCGACCGGCCCGCGAGGACGTACGCGGCCATCATCACCGCGCCGACGACCGCCAGCGCGTTTCCGGCGAGGGGCCGCGGTCCCACGAGCCCGCCGCTGACGAGTTCGCCCGTCGACATCGCGACGATCCCCCCGACGGCCACGAGGATCCCGGCGAGTTTCCGGGCGGTCAGGCGCTCGTCCAGGAGCGCCCACGCCCCGACCGCGACGAACAGCGGCTGGGACTGGACGAGCGTCACCGACGCGGCGACGCTGGTCCACTCGACGCTCTGGAACCACGCCGCGAAGTGCAGCGCCAGCGCGACGCCGGTCGCGCCGGCCGCGAGGGCGTCCCGGCGGCCGAGCGTCCGGAGGTCCTCGCCGTGCCGGGAGAACGCCAGCGGCGCCAGCAGCGCCGTCGTGAACAGCACCCGGTAGAACGCCTTCACGACCGAGGGCGCCCCGCTCCAGCGGACGAGGATCGCGCTGGTCGACACCGCGAGGACCGCCACGGCCAGCGCCCAGACCGGCGGCACGCGCTCCTCGACGCGAGCCGCCAGCGTCTCGCTCGCCGCCATTGGCGGGCGTTGCGCCAGCGCCCCCTTTCGTCTTCCGGTGTGTGACTCGGGCGGACCCGCGTCCTCCGCCGGAGGACAGAACTTTTCCGACGCGAGGAACAAACGGCTGCGGAGGCGGATTATGGATGCGAGACGGCTCCGTACGACCGCCAGTGGTATCGCTACGATCGTCGGTCTGTGGGTCCTGATCGCGCCGGCGACGTGGTCGGTGCCGCACTTGCTGACACTCGTGGACCTGACGGCCGCGATGGCCGTCGGGTTCGCGGGCCTTCACCTCTCGTTCAGCGTCTGGTCCTACCGGCCAGCCGACGCCCGAGCGCTCGCCGTCGTCGCCGGCGGCGGCTCCGTCGTCGCGCTGGCCCCGCTGTGGTTCCCGGTCGGGACGGGCAACTGGGTGGCACACGCCGTCCCCGGTGCGGTGGCGGTATTCGCGGCGCTCCTCCTGGCGCTCTCCGGGTCCGAACGCCCGGCCCTCTCGGACGCCGTCGAACTGCCTGATTCGGTTCCCGGGGTCGACAGCGAGTCCGACGGGAGCACCGCCTGATACGGACCGCTGTAAGTCATTACCGGACCGACCGCACGGCTGCGTGCGGCCATCCCGGTAAATTGTCACAGCGATCCGTATGACAGCCGGGAGTGGCGGCTTCCCGGGGGACTCGCAGTCTCCGGGTCCCGCCCGCCGGGCGTGTTCGTCTCCCGGTGCTCGGGCGGGACCGGAACCGGCGGCGACGCCGGTCGAACCGCTCGCGGACTGCCTCGGCCCGACACTTGATTACCCCGCCCTCGCAAGCCCCGGCCATGCACCTCCACGCACACTCGCGCGACGTCCGGTCGCTCTCGGGCACGTGGTCGGCCGTGCCGGACCAGTACGAACAGTTCGGCGAGCGCGGCGCGTTCGGCGGCAACCGGGTCTTCGACCCCGCGGCGGCCGACCCGCCGGTGGACGCCGACGTCGACGAGGGCTACGAGGTAGCCGTTCCGGGCTGCTGGAACGAGGAACTCCCGGGGTTCGAGCAGTACGAGGGCGCGATGTGGTACGCCACCCGCTTCGGGTGGGACGGGCGGAGCGGCCGCGCGTTCCTCCGCTTCGGCGCCGTCAACTACCGCGCGGACGTCTACCTCAACGGGGCGAAACTCGGCTCCCACGAGGGCGGGTTCACCCCCTTCGCCTTCGAGGTGACCGACGTCCTCGAACCGCGCGAGGACAACCTCCTCGTCGTGCGGGTCGACAACGACCGGGCGGACCGGAAGCTCCCGGCCGAGCGGACCGACTGGTTCAACTTCGGCGGGATCACCCGGGAGGTGGAACTGGTGGCGGTCCCCGACCGGTTCGTCCGGAACGTCAAGTTCGAGGCCGCCCGCGAGGGCGACGCGTTCGCGGCGTCGGTCCGCGCCTGGGTCGACGACCCGACGGCCGCAGAGGGGGACGGGGCCGACACCGACCGCCCGGAGGCGACCCTGCCGGCGCTCGACCGGTCGTGGACGCTCGACCCGGCGGAGCCCTGGGAGGCGACGCCCCACGTCGGCGCCGACGAGGTCGCCAGCGGCCGCGTCTACGAGGGGAGCGTCGAGGTCCCCGCCGACGAGGTCGACGTCTGGTCGCCAGAGGAGCCGGACCTGTACGACCTCCGGGTCGAGACCGGCGCCGACGCGGTCGCGGAACGGGTCGGTTTCCGCACCGTCGCGGTCGAGGGCAGCGACGTGCTGGTCAACGGCGACCCGGTCGAGTTGCGGGGGGTGTCGCTGCACGAGGAGGCCGACGGCCGCGGCCGGTCGCTCCGCGCGGTCGACCGGCGCGAGCGCTTCGAGTGGCTGGCGGACCTCAACTGCAACTTCGCGCGCCTGGCCCACTACCCCCACCACCCCGCGATGGCCCGCCGGGCCGACGAGGAGGGCGTGCTCCTGTGGGAGGAGGTGCCGGCCTACTGGTGGGTCGACTTCGACGACCCCGCGGTGCGGGCGAACCACCGCCAGCAGCTCCGCGAACTGGTCCAGCGGGACTGGAACCGCCCGTCGGTCGTCCTCTGGAGCGTCGCGAACGAGACTGACGCCTCCGAGACGGCCCGCAACGAGGCCCTCCCCGAGGCCGTCGACCACGTCAGCGAGCTGGACGACACGCGGCTGGTCACCGCCGCGTGTTTCGTCGACGAGACCGAGGCCGGCGACCTGGTCCCCTCGGACCCGCTCGCGGCGCACCTCGACGTCTTCGGCGTCAACCAGTACTACGGCTGGTACGAGGGCGAGGCCGGGGACTTCGCCCGGCTTGACGACGACCCCTCGGGGCCACCGATCGTCGTCTCGGAGTTCGGCGCCGGCGCGAAACGCGGAAACGCGGGCCCGGCCGACGAACGCTGGACCGAGCAACACCAGGCGGCGCTCTACCGGGAGCAACTCGCCGTCCTCGACGACCTCGACCAGGTCTGTGGCCAGTCGCCGTGGATCCTCTTCGACTTCCGCTCGCCGCGCCGCCAGAACGCCCTCCAGCGCGGCTACAACCTGAAAGGGCTGCGCGACGCTTCGGGCGAGAAGAAGCGCGCCTTCGGCGTGGTGCGTCGCCACTACCGGGAGTGAGCGGTAACGATGGGGCGAGGGTCCGCCCGAGGCGACGCGGGCCTGCCGCGTTACTCCGCGTCCGCGGGGGTGTCGAAGTCGTGGAAGTGCTCGCCCTTCTCCTTCGAGAGGACGTTCAGTGCCGCCGCGGCGCCGTCGCCCGCGGAGATGACCGCCTGCCACTCCTCGGCGCGGACCATCGCGCCCGTCGCGTAGGCGTCGTCGACGCTCGTCTCCATGGTCACGTCGACGTCGACGACGTCCTCGTCGGTGAACGCACAGCCCAGGTCCTCGGCGAGGCTCCGGTCGGCGCCCGTCGCCAGGACGACGTAGTCTGCGTCGTAGGTGTCGTCCTCGGTCGTGACGGTGAACCCGCCGCCGTCCGTCTCGACGCCGGTCACTTCCTCGCCCTGGTGGCGGTCGACGCCAAAGTCGTCGACCTGCTCGCGGGCGTCCTCGACGAACGCCGTGCCGTCCTCGCTCTCGATGCCGAGGTAGTTGAACAGGTGTGCCTTGTGCATCCACGTCCCGTCGGTGTCGAACACGACGGTGTCGAGTCCGTTCTTGGCCGTGAACAGCGCTGCGCTCAGGCCGGCGGGGCCGCCGCCGACGACTGTGACGTGTACCATACGTTCACATAGGGCGATCCGCCCAAAAGGGTTGGGTCCGTGACAGCTATAGTAGAGATTGAAACTATTTACACATCGAACGGCGACCGTCGCCGTTCGAGTGTGTCATTGCGTTCAATTTCTACTATACCGGGAGCCGAGTTCGGAAACTGTCACTCCAGGAGTTCCTTCGTGCGCCGGTGGCGGTAGCGGAACATCGGTTCGAACCCGACGCGGCCGAGCGGCGCGGCGAGGCGTCCGAGGGGTCCGCCGGGGAGCCGGTACTCGACGCGGTCGTGGACCTCGGTACCGGCATCGACCGCACGGAAGCGGTGGGTGTGCTCCCAGTGGGGGAACGGGCCGCGGGTCATCTCGTCGCGGAACATCGCCTCGCCGTCCCCTTCGCGCCGGGCGGCGATGTAGGATATCCACCGCTGGCGGGGCCCGACGCCGAACGGCCGGATCGACGACTCGACCTTCGACCCCGCCTCCAGCACGTCCGGGTCCGAGTCGCCGTCCGGGCCGACCGTTCGCTCGACGCGCAGCCGCATCCAGTCCGGCGTCAGCGCTTCAAGCCCGGACTCCTGGGAGTGAAACGCCCAGACCTCGTCGAACGGGGCCTCCACGACGACCGATCGCTCGTAGACCGCCATACCGGTGGATTGGGCGCCCGCGGGTATATACCGTCCGGCGGGCGCCACGTACACGCCTCCGGGCGGGCACCGTCTCCCGCCCGGACACGAGCCGTCGGCGCTCAGAGCAGCCCGCTCCCGAGCGCGACCATGTAGAGGACGACCGTCGCCGCGTAGGTCACTCCGAGCGCGACCACGGCCCGGGCGTGGAACACCCATAGTTCGTCGCGCTCTCGGTCGAGCGCGGTCTCGTAGCGGTCCAGCTCCCCGGCCGTCGCGGCCTCCCCGTGGAGTTCCCCGACGTGGAGGTCGCGGGCGCGCTCGCTCCGGAACGGCCGCTCGCAGTACGGGCAGGTCCCGGCGGGCGTCTCGTCGGCCGGCACGCGCGTCGGTGGAGTCGGGTCGGTCATGGTCGTAGTCAGACGAGCGGCGGGGGAACGTACGGCTGCGTGATCACCCACAGGCTGGTCATCGTGTAAACCACCATCACCACGACGGTCGGGAACTGGCTGCGCAGGGCCGCCAGCACCCCGGGGAACAGTTCGAACGCCAGCGAGTGAGCCACCCAGACGGCGAGGACGTGGCCCGCGAGCACGCAGGAGAGCTTGAACGTCCCGAACCAGTCGGGCAGGACGAACGCGAGCGTTCCGGCCGGGGGCGCGAGCGGACTGGCGGCGACCGCCGCGAGCGCCGGCGCGAGCGAGACCACGTAGCCGGCGAAGTGCGCGAGGTGGTAGCCGGCCGCGATAGGGACGAGCGCGGGCGCGAACCACCGCTCGATGGCCCGGACGGTGACGTACGTGTCGGCGGCGTCGCGCGTCCGCCGGGCTGCGACCCGGTAGACGCCACGGAAGAGGCCGAACCCGGCCAGCAGGACTGCGAGGTAGACGGCGAGCGCCGGGACGCCCGCGCCGGCGACGGCGCCGACAGCGTCGGCCCACGCGGGCGTCGCGACGAGGCCGTCGTAGGTCGTCACCCACAGCAGTGCGACCACGAACGCGGTCTCCCCCGGTCGGTCGGGCAGGGGCCGTTCGGTCAGCTCGGTGCCAGGCAACCTGACCGCGAGCCCCCGCTCGTCGCGCTGTAGCGGGGCGACGCGCCCGTAGACCTCGAACACCCGGTTCACCGGGTCGACGCGATCGAACCACTCGCCGCCGTACCGCACGGCGCCGGTGACGGTGACCGCCGAGTAGGCGACGACGACCGCGGCGAGCGCGCGCGGGTCCTGTCCGACGGGCGTGGTGACTTCGAGGAAGACCAGTCCGAGGAGGCCCGCGACCGCCGGCCAGACGCCATAACGGTCCGGGATCGACCGTTCGACCGCCGTGTCGCCCCCGGACTCACCGTGAGCGAGCGTCGGGCCACGGGGGCGGACCGCCGCCAGCACGCGCCGAACGGCCGCGGCGAGCGCGCGCCAGGGGTCGACCGCCGGCCAGGTGTTCCCCGCGAGGTACGTCGTCGCGGTGTAGCCGGCCCACCAGCCGGGCCAGACGAAAAGCAGCGCGAAGTTCCGCGTCGGGTCGGTCGGCCCGGTCGCACCCGTCACGACCACGAGGGCGAGGACGCCCACCGAGACCGCGCGGACGAGCCACGGGGCGCCGGTCCGGACGCGCGTCGCGACCGTGCCCCGCCCCATCGCGGACGTCGGGGCCCGGGCGCGCGACCAGTTGACAGCCCGCATCGCGTCGTGGTCGGTCAAAAACGTCGTGAAGAGGTACGTCGCGCCGACGACGATCCCCCCCGTCAGGACGGTCAGCCACGTCGGGACTGTCGCGGAGGCGGCGGATCCGCCCAGCGATCCCGAGTGGGCGCGGGCGGGACCGGCCAGTGCGGCGACGACCGCGAGCGTCGTGACCGCCGTCCTGACCGAGCGGACTCGGGGCCCCGGGGTCGCCCGAACCGGCCCATCTGTCGGCCGAACTTCCCCACCGGTCGCCCGAACCTCCCCATCGGTCGTTCGAGCCGCTCCATCGGTCGCCCTCGACGCCGAGTCGCGCTGCGGTGGCCCGGGCGGCTCGCTACGTCCGTCCCTCCTGCCGTCGGCCATCCGTGTGATGGCGTTCGGCCCCCTGGCACGTGGTTCTACCGCCGGTGGGACGGGCCGCCCGCAGGAGCTGGGCCTTCGACCGGAGTCGCTGGCCGGGGTGCCCCGAGAGCGGGTCTCTTTTGCCGGTCGGCCCGCAAGACCGGGTATGGTCGAGGCCGACGCGGGCGCCGAACCCGGTGCTGACGCCCAGGGGGAGGCGGGCGTCGAACAGGACGCGAGTGCCCAGGGGGACGCGGGCACCGAGCAGGGCGCGGGTACCGAAGCCGACGCGATCGACGGGGGGTACGACCGGAAACAGGCGGCGCTGTACGTCCTGCCTTTTCTCCTGCTGGGGTTGGCCGACGTTATCCTGCTTCTCGGGTGGGGGCTCGACCCGCTGTGGGGCTTCATGATCCTGCCGCCGATCCTGTTCATGAGCGTTCTCGCGTGGCTGGGCTTCCGGACCGGGTTCGTCGGGAAACACCGGGGTTCGACCGAGTGAGCACGCTGTCGCCGATGGTTTTCGACGCTGGCTACCAGGAATTCAGTCTGGTACGCACGTCCGAGGGTCGATCGATCTGATATATAATCCCACTCAACAGGGGCATGATATCTAAGTGACACCTCGTCATACCGGCCGGTGTCATGGCACCCCTGCTCAGCGATAGCGTCCTCCGCTCGCGTACGCTCCGGGGGCTGATCCGGATCCAGGCCGGGTTCTCGCTCGTCCGGAGCCACTATTTCGACGTCAGAATCCCCGAGGGAACGTCCGCCCACCTGTTCGACGTCCTCCTGTACCGACGGGAGGACCCCGACGCGTCGTTCGTCGAGTGGCTCGATCAGCGGGAACTCGAGTGAGAGCCCGACCGCTGGGGGACGGGCTCGCCCACTGCCGTCCCCCTGCGGCCGCGCGCCGCTGTCCGCTCGAATCCCGGACCCGACGACCCCGCTGTCCCTGGAGCCGGGGCTCCGGGCGGAGCGTGACGAAACCGGCCCCGGAGAAGTACCGGGGAGTCGTCAGTCCGACTCGAAGAGGTCGTCGACGGCCCCGCGCGCTGCGAGCGCGGCGTCGTCGACGACGCGGTCGGGGTCGGCCGCGCCGTCGGGCGCGTTGAGGTAGACGTCCACCTCCAGGATCCCGTCCTCGAAGGTGACGGTCACGTCGAGGTCGTCGACTTCGGACCGGTCGAACCGGGAGAAGACGACGTCTTCGGCCGCCGTCGCGGCGGTTTCGACGACCTCGTCGTCGGTCGGCATCCGCGGATCAGTCGCCGCCCGCGCCGGGGCCGCCTGCGCCCGGGCCGCCCGCGCCGGGACCGCCCATTCCGCCGCCACCGCCGCCGAGCATGTTCTGGAGTTCGGTCTGGAGCTCTTCGAACTGCTCCTGGACGCGTTCCTCCTGCTTCTCCAGGGTCTCGACGCGCAGTTCGAGACTCTCGACCTTGTCTTCGAGGTCGTCCTGGGCCTCGTCGTACTCTGTCTCGACGAGGAGTTCGCCGACGCTCCGGTACATCGTGGCGTCCTCCTCGATGTCCTCGAGCTCTTCGAGCGCCGTCTCGGACTCCTGGAGCTGCGTCTCGGCCTGCTGCTTCTGGGCCGCGACCTGCTGTGCTTTCTCCTGGAGGTCCTGCAACTCCTCGAGTTTCTCCTGTGCTTCAGGCGGCAGATTACCCTGCATATCCTCCCCTGCGAGACCCGGCGTGAAAAACCCCCGCTTTTGGGTCGAGAATCAGTCCCGGCGCTCCGGCGGCCGGCCGAGGTCATACGAACTGTTGTCCGTCAGTACGGACGTCGCCGGCCCCGGGACCGGCGACGACCGGTAAACCGTGACAGCGATCCGTCTCAGTCCTCGCGGCGGTCGACTTCCGTGACGTGTTCGAGCCACTTCTCGACGGTCGGCTGGCCCCAGTAGTGGACCGTTCCCGACCGCTCGTCGTAGTCGACGACGCCCGCGGCGTCGAGTTCCGGCAGGTGCGTCTCCTCGAGCTCCGCGGTCAGTTCCTCGTGGGTCCGGTCCGCGGTCGAATCGATCTCCGCGGGCCGGCACCCGGCGAGCAGCAGTCCCAGCTGGTCGACTGTCGCCGTCCTCGCTTCCGTCTCGATGAAGAACTGGCAGATCTCGCGCCGCCGCCAGTCCGCGAGCACCCTGAAGACGCTGTCGATGAACGGTCGCTGTTCCCCCTCCTGATCGTCGACCGCCCGCCCGGCACGGCCGTCTGCGCTGTCCTGTGACCCTCCCTTTTCGCTCATGTGTGTACCCTTCCGAGTTCCGTCTGGTCGGAGTTACCTGCCACTAGTTTTGTCCCACCCATGAATATCTCCCCTAGAAGCCTAGGTCTTCTGTCTCTCAACTCACCTGTATGACTGGATATTGTTGCCATCTCACACATCAGAGGATGGGATACCCCGGCGGACGGTTTTCGACGCGTATCGGTGGCCGCCGGCCGGCGGTGCCGGTTCGCGGGAGTGACCGGTCGCTCGGGCGTTCGTGTCGTGTGGGCGGCGACCGTTTCCCGATGTGGTCGAGGGCGGTATTCCGCGCGGTTTCAGGATTCGAAAATCGCCTCGAGCACGTGCTTGTGTCCCTTTCGGAGGTGCTGGAGGAACGTGGTCGAGGCGATGTCGAGCGTCTCGGCGAGGGTCTCCGAGTCGGTGTCGCGGGGCCACTCGTAGTAGCCGCTGTAGTAGGCGGTCTGGAGGACGTTCCGCTGTCGCTCCGTGAGGTTGGCGCTGATGTCCCCGTGGGACCGCCACCAGGGGGCGTCCGCCCGTTCGCGCTCGCGTTTCGCGGTGAGTTCGGCAGCCTCGTAGTGACCGGTCACCGCGTCGGTGATCCGCCTGACGTCGGCGTCGCCCGGGGCCTCGACGATGACAGTGCCGACCCCTCCGTCGATGACGATCTGTCTGACCTGTGCACCGGCTTCGGCGAGTCGCTGGAAGACGGACCGCTCTAGCGTAACCTCGTAGTGGGGCGGGGCGCCCTCGTCCAGTCGCCGGACCGATTCGATGTTGTCGACCGCTCGCGCGACCTCGCCGCCGACCTCGACGTCGGCGTCCTCGACGGTCAGGTGGCTTATCACCCGCCCGTCCCCGGCGTGGACGGCGTCCTCGAAGACGAACCGGCAGTCGTGTTCCACGGACGCGGGATCGAGCGGAGACTGCTCGCCCCGGACGGTGAACTCCAGTTCGAGGACGCGGTCTGACTCCAGCAGCTTGCGCTGTTGTGCGGCGCTGAGCGCGAACCCGACCGTCTCCCCGAGTATCTCGAACCCGTCGACCTCGCGGTCGCTGAACGAGTCGGGGCGGTCAGTGTAGACGATGAGCGCGCCGTGGGTCATCGAGCCGTACGTCAGTGGCACCGCGGCGATCCCTTCGAACCCGTGTTCGAGGACGTCATCGCGCCACGGTTCGATGCTCGGTTCCTCGCCGAGGTCGTCGACGACCTGGGTCTCGCCCGTCCGGTAGGCCTGTCCAGCCGGCCCCCGTCCGTACTCGCCGGGGCCGGCGGTGACGGTGATACCGTGGACGTAGTCTCCGATCCCGCCGGCGACGTAGTCGACCGTGATCTCCCGGCTCGACGGCTCGCGGGACCCGATCCACGCCGCCTCGTAGTACGCCGAGTCCGCGAGTCGCTCGCAGACCGTCGTCTCGATCTCCTCCCGCGTCGTCGCGGTCGTGAGTCCGCCGATGCTCTCCTGAATGAGTTCCTGGATCTCGGTGAGGGTTTCGAGTTCGTCGCGCTGGCGTTCGAGCCGCGTGATGTCGCGGGCGATGGTGACGGTTCCCTTGACCCGCTGGTCGGGTCCGTGGTGGGGAGCGACCGTCAGCTGGACGACCCGCTCGTCCTCGTTACCGGACGAGTCCGCGACCGGGATGCGTTCCTCGACGACGCGTGCGCTCTCCGTTTCGATGGCGTCCGCCCGGTAGCTTTCGAGTCGCTCAGCGGTGTCGCCGTCGAAGATGTCGGCCATGGTCGCTCCCCGGAGTTCCTCGCGCGTGTGGCCTGTCCAGTCGACCATCGCCCGGTTGACGACGCGGTACCGGCCGTCCCCGTCCTGCATGGCGATGGGATCGGCACTGCTCTCGATGACTTCGCGGATCCGCTGTTCGCGCTCGACGAGTTCCATCTCGCGTTCCTTCCGGTCCGTTACGTCGCGGATCGTTCCGACGATCCGGTCGGGGCCGTCGTCCCCGACGATGACATCGCCCTCTGCCATGGCCCACCGGGTCTCCCCGTCCGGGCGATTCATGCGGAACTCGACGGCGAGTTCAGACCCCCGTTCGACGGCCGTTTCGATGGTCTCCCGGACCCGGTCGCGGTCCTCGGGGTGGATCTGCTCCGTGATGGCGTCCTCCAGGTCGTAGCTCCGGTCTGGGTCGACGCCGAACATGCGGACCGTACTCTCGTGCCAGCGGACGCGGTCTTCCTCGACGTACCACTCGTAGACCCCGGCGTCCGCGGTGTCGAGCGCGAGGTCGAGCCGCCGGTTCGTTTCCGCGAGCTCGCGCTCGTGCTCTTCCCGGTCCGTGACGTCGACCAGGACGACGATAGTCCCCCTCACGTCGCCGTCGCGGCGGACCGGCTCGAAGAACGCCTCGAACGTCCGGTCGCCGATCGTCGTCGTGGTCGTCCCAGACTCCCCCTCGATCGCCCGCCCGTAGTGCGCCACGAGACCGGACCGCTCGCCGGCGAAGTCCTCGACTCGCTGTCCGACCAGGTCCTCCCGGTCGCAGTCCACGCCGTCGATGTCGAACCCCTGCGCGTGGTCCACGGTCCCGTCGCAGTCGACGACGACCATCGCCACCGGGAGCGTGTCGAGCAGCGTCTGGAGGCGCTCGTGACTGGCCCGCAGCGCCTGTTCCCGCCGCTCGCGCTCGGTCATGTGACGGACGACGTTGACCGCGCCGACGACGGCCCCCTCCCGGCGTATCGGCGCCATGTGACACTCGACGAGCGCGTCCTCGTCGATCGCGGGCTGTGACACGAACCGAACCCGGTCCCGTTCGCCCTCGAAGAGCGCGGCGAGCGAGTCCCGGGTTTGCTCCAGCGCGTCCTCCGTGATGACTCCGTACTCGTAGAGGCGGTCGATTTTCTCGCCGGCGAGCTCCTCGGTCGGGATCTTCGTCCCCTCCTCGAACCGGTCCGAGACCGCCCGGATCCGGTAGTCCGTGTCGAAGGCGTAGATGTTGTCCGGCGACGCGTTGACGGTCGCCTCGTAGACCGGCCAGTCCGGCTCCGGCTCGCCGTCGAAGGTCGCGGCCGCGCCGACCGTTTCCTCTCCCCGCTCCAGCGGGCGACAGGTCACGTCGTACCGGCGCCCGTCGCCGACCAGACGCCCTTCCCCGGCGGCCGTCTCCGACCGGTCCATCGCCCTCTTCAGGGGGTCTTGCTCGTCGACCCAGTCGACGAGGTCGTCGACCGCGACGCCGACGACGGAATCGCCGCTGGTCCGCCCCTCCAGCGCGGCGTTCGTCGCGCGGACCGCGCCGCTCTCGTCACAGACGAGTGCCGGATCCCCGAGCGCGTCTAACAGCTGTGCCGCGAGCTGCTCGTCGAGGGACTGTTGGCCGCTCGCCTCGCTCACGGGCGGCCCCTCCCTCTCGTTTTTCCCCGGCTCATACGCTAGCACCTACGTACCACGCGAAGACGCATAACTTGTTGGCCTGGGCCACGGGGACTCTCGCCGCGGGCCGACGATCCGGAGCCGCCCGACCAGCAGGGGTGTCAGGGCCGCGCGAACTCGAATCGCGGGGTACGGCGAGAAACCGACGGGGGACGACGAGACCCCCTATCGGGCGCTCCCGTCGACAGACGCTCCCCCGCACCGCTCGGCGACGCCGACGAGGGACGTCCACGTGTTCACGCCCGCGCGGAGCGCCACGAGGTCGGCGGCCGCGACGGTCACGACGACGGTGGCCCCATCGCGTTCGACCGCCGCTGTCGTGCGGTCGCCTTCGATGTCCCCGGCCTCGACGCGGACGCTCCGCGCGACGCGGCGGGCGCTCGCGGCGTCGCGATAGTCGAATTCGAGAACGGCTTCGTGGCTCATCGGAACGGTTCTCCCTCGTTCGGGACCGCTCGCCGGTCCGTCCGGAACGGCGTCGCGATCGGCGTGGATCCGGTCGCGGTCCTTCCGGGTACTCGGGTCGACGGGCGCTGGCCTCGACGTCGGGCCGGCGCTACTTGACTTCGACTTCCTTCACGTCGCGGCTGCGCTCCTTGAGGAGCACCCGGTGTCCGCAGTAGGGACAGCGGACGCCGCCGTACTCGTCGAGTTCGACGTCGC
>JBDGST010000068.1:0-15539 GCA_042217365.1 Haloarculaceae archaeon | reverse complement strand
GGCGACAGCGGCCGGGTCACCGGGTCCGGAACGAGTAGTCGAGTGCGGGCGCCGAGTGGGTGAGCGACCCCATCGAGACGACGTCGACGCCGGTCGCCGCGTACTCGGGGACCGTCTCGACGGTGATCCCGCCGGAGGCCTCGGCGAGGGCCGCGCGGTCGCTGTCGGCGGCGCGCTCGCGGAGCAGGTCGACGGCCCGCTCCGTCCCGTCGGGGGACATGTTGTCCAGCAGGACGACGTCGGCGCCCGCGGCGGCTGCCCGCGGCGCGTCCGCGGGGTCTTCGACCTCGACCTCGACCTTCGTGGCGAAGGAGGCCCGCTCGCGGAACCGCTCGACCGCGGTTTCCAGCCCCAGTTCGGCGACGTGGTTGTCCTTGACCATCACCATGTGCGAGAGGTCGAGCCGGTGGGTGTCGCCCCCGCCGGCGGCGACCGCGCGCTTCTCGACCCCCCGGAGCCCGGGCGTGGTCTTGCGGGTGGCCGCGACCCGGACGTCGTCGCTGACCGCCCGGGCCGCCGCGACGGCCTCGCTCGTCTTCGTCGCGACGCCCGAGGCGTGCCCGGCGAGGTTGACCGCCACGCGCTCGCCCCGGAGGACGTCTCGGGCGCTGCCCTCGACGGAAAGCAGTTCGTCGCCCGGGTCGACGGCGGTCCCGTCGGCGACGCGGTCGGTCACCGCGACGCCGAGGTACTCGAAGACGGCCGCCGCGGCGTCGAGGCCGGCGGCCACCCCGCCTTCGGTGGCGACGAGGCGGCCCGTCGTCTCCCCGGGCACCTGGTTGGTCACGTCGCGGTGCCCCACGTCCTCGCGGAGCCACTCCTCGATCTGTGAGTCGGTGATCATGGGTGGATGGGTGCGTCGGCGAGTCGCGGCGCGTCGACCACGCTCAGTCGGCCCCCGCCTCGCCCTCGCGCTCGCCCTCGACGAGGGCGTGCGTTCCGACGGAGCGGTCGTTCCCGGCGGCCGCGCGGGCGACCAGCAGCGCGGTCACGGTGGCGTTGCGGAGTTCGTACAGCGACCGCGCGGTGCGGGTCCGGACGTACGCGTCGACCTCGCCCTTGAGGCGCCGGAGGACCGCCTGCGCGCGCCGGAGGCCGTCGGGCGACCGGCGTACCCCGACGCGCTCGTCCATCACGCGGCGCAGGCGGACGAACTTCTCGCGGGCGAAGCTCCCGGGGAGGTCGGGGTCCCTGTCGAGCAGCGCCGGCGGTTCGACGACGGACGGCTCGCACCCGGCGGCGTCGGAACCGGCGCGCAGCCCCCAGACGAGCCCCTCCAGCAGCGAGGTGCTCGCCAGGCGGTTGGCGCCGTGGACGCCGGTCCGCGAGCACTCCCCGACCGCGTACAGGCGGTCGAGGCTCGTCCGGCCGCGCTCGTCGACGTCGACCCCGCCACAGAGGAAGTGCTCGGCCGGCGCGACGGGGATCCCCGACCGCCAGTCGACCCCGCGGTCCTCGCACTTCTCGACGAGGCCGGGGAACTCCCCGGCGAAGTCGACCGGCGAGACGTCCAGCACCGCCTCGCCGGTCGCGTCCCGCTCGGCCCGGACGGCGCGGGCGACCACGTCCCGGGGCGCGAGTTCCGCGTCCTCGTGGTAGTCGGGCATGAACCGGTCGCCGTCGCCGTTGCGCAACACCGCGCCCTCGCCGCGGACGGCCTCGCTGACGAGGAACGTGTCGCCGTCCGCGGGCGGCGCGTACGCGGTCGGGTGGAACTGGACGAACTCCATGTCGGCGACGTCGGCGCCGGCCAGCGCGGCCATCGCGACGCCGTCGCCGGTCGCGCCGCCGGGGTTGGTCGACCGCCGGTAGAGGTCGCCGATCCCGCCCGTCGCGAGGACGGTCGCCCCGGCGAAGACCGGGGTCACCTCGCCGTCCCGTTCCAGGAGCGCGCCGTGGATCCGGCCCTCGTGGGCGATCAGCTCCAGCGCGGCGGTGTCCTCCAGGACCCGGACGTCATCGCGCCCGTCGACGTAGTTCAGGAACGGGACGTGGACGTGTCTGCCCGTCGCGGCGTCGACGTGCAGGATCCGCGGTTCGTCGTGGGCGGCCTCCCGACCGAAGTCCCAGTTCTCGCCGTCCGCGTCGAACTCGACGCCCAGCGTGTCGACGAGCACGTCCCGGACGGCGTCGTCGGCGTCGGCGACGAGCGTATCGACCGCGCCGGGGTCGGCGGTCCCACCGCTCGCCGCCAGGATGTCCCGCTTGAACTGCTCGGGGTCGCCCCGCGAGACGGCGATGCCGCCCTGGGCCCACCACGAGGCGGCCCCCTCGGGGCGGGTGGCCTTGGTGGCGACCGTGACGGCCGCCCCCTCGCGCGCGGCGCCGAGCGCGGCCGACAGGCCCGCGACGCCCGACCCGACCACCAGCACGTCCGTCTCCCCGTACGCGTCGTAGTCGTCGAGTTCGCCGGTCGCCTCCGCCGTGCCCGACGCGCCCGCTAGCGTGTCCTTCCCCGGCATCGTCAGACCTCCAGCATCCGGTCGAGCGCGACCCGCGCGAGGTCCTTCGTCTCGGGGTCGACTTCGACGACGTTGCGCTCGCGGCCCTCGACCAGCTCCTCGAGCACCCACGTCAGGTAGTTGGGGTCGATCTGGCGCATCGCGTTGCAGTCCATGCAGGCGTCGCCACACAGCGGCAGCACCTCCACCTCGGGGTGCCACCGGTCGAGGTGGTTCGCGAGGTGGATCTCGGTGCCGATGGCCCACGTCTCGTCGGGGTCGGCCTCCTCGACCGTCCGGGTGATCGTCGCCGTCGAGCCCACGACGTCGGCGGCCTCGACGACCTCGCGGCGACACTCCGGGTGGACGACCACGTTCGCGTCGGGGCGCTCCTCGCGCAGGTCCTCGACGTGCTCGACGCGGAAGCGCTCGTGGACCTGGCAGTAGCCGTCCCAGAGGACGACGTCGCTGTCGACGACCTCGCCCGCGTCCTTGCCCTCGGGGTCCCAGGGGTCCCACTCGACGACCTCGTCCTCGATGCCGAGCCGGTGGGCGGTGTTCTCGCCCAGGTGCTTGTCCGGCAGGAAGAGCACCTTGTCGCCCCGCTCGAAGGCGTACTCGAAGGCGTCGGCCGCGTTCGAGGAGGTGCAGACCAGCCCGCCCTGCTCGGCGCAGAAGGCCTTCAGGTCGGCGTAGGAGTTCATGTAGGTGATCGGAACGACGTCCTCCTCCCCGGCGGCCGCCGTGATCTCGGCCCACGCGGCGTCGACCTGGAGGGCCTCGGCCATCCCCGCCATGGGACAGGACGCCTCCATCGACGGCAGGATCACCGTCTGGTCGTCGTCGGTGATGATGTCCGCCGACTCGGCCATGAACGTCACGCCGCCGAAGACCACGTACTCGGCGTCGGCGTCGGCCGCTTCCTTGCTGAGCTGGTAGGAGTCCCCCACGAAGTCGGCGTGTTCGACTATCTCCCGGCGCTGGTAGTTGTGCCCCAGTATCACCACGTCGTCGCCCAGTTCGTCGAGGGCGGCCCCGATCCGTTCGGTCCGTTCGGCCTCGTCCAGGTCGCGGTAGGCCGGCGGCAACTGTTCCAGGTTGTCGTACTTGAAGAGACTGAGGTCAGTCTCGAATTGTGCGGTCTCCATCTCCGGCATGCCGGTCACGTCGGTTGACTGCGCTATGGACTGGCCTATTGAAAAGATTTTGTTTTCAACAGTGCTTACCAATGGGTTATCAGCTGTATAATGGCGGAAATAAAGTCGATCGAATCCGATTCGGGTCGAATAATTGTTTTCTGCCTTCGGAAATATGGTTCAGAAACAGTGGAGGAACAACACTCGGTTTGGACGAACGTTCGATTTCCATCGGGCGGCGCGGTGACGTTCGCGCGGCGGTCAGGGGATCAGTTGCTCGCCGTCGTCGTCGTAGACGGCGATGGCGTCGACGGGACAGGCGCGGGCGGCGAACTTCGCGTCGAGTTCGGCGCCCCCGGGCACCTCGCGGACGAACAGGCCCTCTTCGCTCTCGTCGCTGTCGGCCAGCACCGCCTTGCCGGCGTCCTCGTCTCGCTCGAAGGCGTCCCACTCGGCGACGCACTGGAACATCCCGATGCAGGTGTCGCGGTCGTACTCGATTCGCATACCCGGACTATGCACACCGGGGACCATAGAAGGCGCGCCGCCGCGCGCTCCGCGAGCGTGCTATTCGACGGGCGGTCCGACCGTCGAGCGCGTCCTCCGTCCCGTCCCGGGCGATTTATGCCCGGTCCCGGCCACGGCAACCCATGAGCGACCCCCTGCCCGAGGAACGGTCCCCGGACCCCGTCACGACGGAGTCGATCGCGAGCGACCTGCGCTGTCTCGGGGTCGAGGCGGGGGACGCGGTGCTCGTCCACGCGTCGCTGTCGGCGCTCGGGTGGGTCTGTGGCGGTGCGCCCGCCGTCGTCGACGCGCTCCAGCGGGTGGTCGGCGAGGACGGGACCGTCGCGATGCCGACCCACTCGCCCGGGAACATGGACCCCGCCGACATGGAGCACCCGCCGGTTCCCGAAGCCTGGTACGACACCGTCCGCGAGGCGATGCCGCCATACCGACCGGCCGTCACGCCGACCCAGGGCATGGGCGCGGTCGCGGAGTGCTTCCGGTCCTGTCCGGGCGTCCGCCGGAGCGACCACCCCCAGGTCTCGTTCGCGGCGCGGGGCGCCGACGCCCGGTTCGTCACCGGGGGCCACTCGCTGGACTACTCGCTCGGCGAGGAGTCGCCCCTGGCCCGGCTCTACGACCTCGACGCCGACGTCCTCTTTCTCGGGACGACCCACGCCACCAACACCTCGCTCCACCTCGCCGAGTACCGCGCCGACCTCGACCTGGGGACGAAAACCCCCGGCAGCGCGGTCCTGGTCGACGGAAACCGCGAGTGGGTCCGCTGGGAGGACGTCGACTACGACGACGGGGACTTCCCGGACTGCGGGGCGGCGTTCGAGCGTGACCGTCCCGGGGCCGTCGAGACGGGGACCGTCGGCGTCGGCGACGCCACGCTCCTCTCGCAGCCGGCGCTCGTGGACTTCGCTGTCGAGTGGTTCGAGGACAACCGGGGCAGCGAGTGATCTGCGCTCGCGCGTCCGCCAGGTGCCGGGTACCCGCCCGGCATGGGGCGGGCCCGCCGCCCCGGGACGCTCTCGACGCGCGAGTACGACAGTTTAAACCCCGGAGGGCGTAACACGGCAGTAATGGACGTCGCGGACATCCCCGGGGTGCCCGACTGGCTGCCCGACCACTTGCGCGAGGAGGGCATCGAGTCGCTGTACCCGCCACAGGCCGAGGCCGTCGAGGCGGGGGTCACCGACGGCGAGAACCTCGTCGCCAGCGTCCCGACCGCGAGCGGGAAGACGCTCGTGGCGACGCTCGCGATGCTCGCCTCCGTCGAACGGGGCGGCAAGGCGCTCTACATCGTCCCGCTTCGCGCGCTGGCCAGCGAGAAGCGCGAGGAGTTCGAACAGTTCGAGCAGTACGGCCTCGACGTCGGCGTCTCCACCGGCAACTACGAGTCCGAGGGCGGCTGGCTCGCCTCGAAGGACGTCGTCGTCGCCACCAGCGAGAAGGTCGACTCGCTCGTGCGCAACGACGCCCCCTGGCTGGACGAGCTGACCTGCGTGGTCGCCGACGAGGTGCACCTCGTCGACGACGGCGAGCGCGGCCCCACCCTGGAGGTGACCCTCGCCAAACTCCGCCAGCTCAACCCGGACCTGCAGACGGTCGCGCTGTCGGCCACCATCGGCAACGCGGACGAACTCGCCGACTGGCTCGATGCCGCCCTCGTCGACTCGGACTGGCGCCCGATCGAACTGAAGAAGGGCGTCCACTACGGTCAGGCGCTCCACCTGGAGGACGGCAGCCAGTCGGAGCTCCCGGTGCGGGGCTCCGAGAAACCGACCGCCGCAATCGTCCGGCACACGCTCGGCGACGGCGGGTCGACGCTCGTGTTCGTCAACTCCCGCCGGAACGCGGAGGCCGCGGCCCGCCGGCTCGCGGGCACCGTCGAGGACCACCTCACTGGCGACGAACGCGACCGCCTCGCCGAGATTGCCGCCGAGATACGCGACGTCAGCGACACGGAGACCAGCGACGACCTCGCCGACGCCGTCGAGCGCGGGGCGGCCTTCCACCACGCCGGCCTCGCGCGGGACCATCGCTCGCTCGTCGAGGACGCCTTCCGCGACCGCCTCGTGAAGGCGGTCTGTGCGACGCCGACGCTCGCGGCCGGCGTCAACACGCCCTCGCGGCGCGTCGTCGTCCGGGACTGGCGCCGGTACGACGGCACCGCCGGCGGGATGCAGCCCCTCTCGGTCCTGGAGGTCCACCAGATGATGGGCCGGGCGGGCCGGCCCGGCCGGGACCCCTACGGCGAGGCGCTGCTCGTGGCGAACAGCCACGACGAGCTCGACGAACTGTTCGAGCGCTACGTCTGGGCCGACCCCGAGCCCGTCGAGTCGAAGCTGGCGGCCGAGCCCGCCCTCCGGACGCACATCCTCGCGACGGTCGCGTCGGGGTTCGCGAACTCCCGCGACGGGTTGCTGGAGTTCCTCGATCGGACGCTGTACGCGACTCAGACGACCGAGGGCGGCCGTCTCGAACGGGTGACCGACGACGTGATCGAGTACCTGGTCGTCAACGACTTCCTGGAGCGCGCGGCGCCCGACGCCGCGGACGGCGCGAGCGGCGAGCGGAGCGAGCCCCGGGCCGACGACGGGGAGGACGGCCTCGCGGCCACGAACCTCGGCCACACCGTCTCGCGGCTCTACCTCGACCCGATGAGCGCCGCCGAGATCATCGACGGGCTGCGCGACGCCGGCGAGCGGCCCACCGCGCTCGGCCTCTATCACCTCGTCGCGCGGACGCCGGACATGTACGAGCTCTACCTGCGCTCGGGCGACGAGGAGGAGTACACGATGCTGGCCTACGAGCGCGAGGAGGCGTTCCTGGGCGATCTCCCCAGCGAGTTCGACCCCGCCTTCGAGGACTGGCTGTCGGCGCTCAAGACCGCGCGCCTCCTGGAGGACTGGGCCAGCGAGGTCGACGAGGACGAGATCACCGACCGCTACGGGGTCGGGCCCGGGGACGTCCGCGGGAAGGTCGAGACGGCGCAGTGGCTCCTGGGCGCCGCCGAGTCGCTGGCGGGCGAACTCGGTCTCGGCGTCGCGCCGGCCGTCCGGGAGGCGCGCGTCCGGGCCGAGCACGGCGTCAGGGAGGAACTGACGGACCTCGCTGGCGTGCGCGGCGTCGGACGCAAGCGCGCCCGCCGGCTCTACGACGCGGGGATCGAGGACCGCGCCGACCTCCGGGACGCCGACAAGTCGGTCGTCCTCGGGGCGCTCAGGGGGAGGCGGGCCACCGCCGAGACGGTGCTCGAGAACGCCGGCCACCGGGACCCCTCGATGGAAGGGGTCGACCCCGACGACGACGCGCGTCCCGACGACGCCCGCGGGACTGCTTCCGCACCGGACGGCGGGACGACCGACGGCGGCTCGGGCGCCGACGGCGGGACCGACACGGAGACCGGGGGAGACGCCGACGACCAGGCGAGCCTGGGGGACTTCTGAGGGGACGATGGAGCTACTCGAAACCACGGCGACGGTCGAGGACGTGGACGCCTTCGTCGAGCGCCTCCGGGCGGTCGGCGAGGCCCACGGCGTCACGGTCCAGGGGTTCGACGCGCGATACGTCGTCGACCGGACGCACCTCGAACGGGCGCTCGCGTTCGCCGACCGCGCCATCGACCGCGGGGAGAACGTCGCCCGCGACCGCGCGATGGAACTCCTCCTCTACGCCGCCGGCCGCCGCCAGATCAACCGCGCGCTGGAGATGGGCGTCTCCGCGGGGGAGTGTCCCGCGGTCGTGCTCGTCGACGACCCCGGGGCGGACGGCGGACCCGCTACCCCGGGTGTGGGCGCCGCTGACGTACACCCGGGTCCGGACGCCGAGGGGGACCACGCGCCGCCGGCCCCCGCGACCGCCGAACGCGACGCCGTCGAACGGAGCGACGACGAACGGCGCGGCGCCGACCCGGTCGACTCCGAGCGCGACGCCGTCGAGACGCTCGCGTCGATGCCGGAACTCGACCCGGCGGAGACGCTCGGGGACCCGGACCCCGACCGCGTCACGGCGTTCTTCGACGTGAGCGAGGCGGAACTCGCGGCCGCCGGGGGCGACCTCGCCGCGCTCGTCCACGAGCGCGTCGCGCTGCTGACCGTCGAGCGGTGACGGGGGCTGTTCCGTACTGACCGTCGAGCGGTGACGGGGGCCGTTCCGGAGCGATCCCGTGTGTCTCTCTCTCTCTCAATTGTGATGCGTTCTCATGGCGCGGGAACTGCCGCCGTCGATTTACCCCCCGCGGGACGACGTTCCGACATGTACGGGACGATACTCGTTCCGACGGACGGGAGCGACGGGTCCATGGTGGCGCTCGACGAGGCGGTCGACCTCGCGGCGGCGTTCGACGCGACGGTCCACTCGCTGTACGTCGTCGACACGACGGTGACACAGCCAAACACGGGCTACATCGACGTCGCGGAGTCGTTCGAGCGGATCGGCCGGGAGACGACGGAGGCCGCCGTCGAGCGGGCCGAGGAGGGGGGCGTCGAGGCGGTCGCCGCCGTCCGGACGGGGACGCCCCACCGGGCGATCCTGTCGTACGCCGACGAGACCGACGCGGACCTCGTCGTGATGGGGACACACGGGCGGACTGGACTCGAACGGTACCTGCTGGGGAGCGTCACCGAGAAGGTCGTCCGGACGGCCGACGTGCCGGTGTTGACCGTCAGAGGGCCGGCCGCGGAGGGGGAGGGCTGATACGGATCGCTGTAACGGTTTACCGGGGCGACCGCACGGAGCGTGGATCGATCCGGCGATGACTGACAGCGATCCGTATTAAGCCGTCGGACGACGTAGTATCGGACATGGACTTCGTGGTCGCGGTCGACGGTTCGGAAGAGAGCGACCGCGCGCTCGACCACGCGGTCGAGATGACGGCCGCGACGGCCGGGACGCTCACCGCGGTCCACTCGGTCGACCCGTCGGTCTACGACACCGGCGGGTCGGACCCGGTCGTCAGTCCCGGCGACGCCGAGGACCGACTGGTCGTCGAGAGCGTCGAGGACGCCGAGCGCCGCGCCGAGCGACTGCTCGACGACGCCGCCGAGCGCGCCGCCGAGGCGGGGGTCGACGTCGAGACCGAGATCCTGTACGGCGACCCCGTCGAGGCGATCCCCTCGTTCGCGACGACCGAGGGGTACGACGGCGTGTTCGTCGGCCACCGCGGGCTCTCGGAGAAACACGAGCGCGTCCTCGGCAGCGTCGCCAAGGGCGTGGTCGAGCGGTCGTCGGTTCCCGTCACAGTGGTCCGGTGAGCCTCTCGGCGACCGGAGAGACGCGCGCCGTCCGGGAGAGCAGTGTCGCCCGGAGCGGTACCTGGCCTCCGAGAACGCGACCTGACCCCAGGTACGACCGTCGTCAGTCGGGTCGACCACCGGTTTCGTCGATCACGCCGGGGACGATGCGCGTTTCACGCCTCGAGTCGCCGTCCCGGTGTGACGACGGCGTCGACGAGGTGTTCGAGGCGGTCGCGGGTCGCGTGCGGTATCCGCCTGTCGGCCACGACGGCGTCCGCGCCGATATCCCGGGCGAACGCGAGCAGTTCGTCCCCCGGCCGGCCGTGACAGCTGTGGGTCGCCACCTCGACGCCGCGGGCGGCCCCCCGGGCGGCGACCTCCGCGAGGCGCTTCTCTCCCTCGGTCTCCACTTCGTCGACGACGATCTCCCCGCTGCTCAGTGCCGGTTCGCCGTACCGCGCGGTGTCGACGACGGACAGCGCGTGGACGACGGCGTCGTCGTCCCCGGCGCGGTCGAACGCGTATTCGATGGTGCGGTCGGTGTGATCGCCCCCGCTGATCGGGAGCAGGATCGTCTTTGACATGGTCCCCCGGCCGTGCGTACGTGCAGGGGAGTGAAAACAGTTTAGTCTGGCTGTCAGGAATGGGTCAGTTCGGTCGGGTCGGTCCGTCCGGGAGCGCCCGGATGCGTCGCAGCGGCTTGGCCGCGCGGTAGTGCCCGGAAACACAACTGGACGGAGAACCGGCCGATATCGGCGACCGCGTCCGCCCCTCGAAATATCATCGCGTCGAATACTAATTCCTGACCGGCCGATTTTTGATTATCACGCGGAAAAATTGGCCCCGTTGACTTTAATAGAAGAACGACATCCCACCGAATATGCAACGCATATCGGAGGAGAAGAGAAACGACCGCTCGCGGGGGCAGGTCGGTATCGGGACGCTGATCGTGTTCATCGCGATGGTGCTGGTCGCGGCGATCGCGGCGGGCGTGCTGATCAACACGGCAGGGTTCCTGCAGACCAAGTCAGAGGAGACGGGCCAGCAGTCCGGCCAGCAGGTCACCAACCGGCTGCAGGTCACCGCGGCGACCGGGACGTTCCTCAACAACAAGAACATCGGCGCGGTGAACGTGACGGTGAAGAAGTCGCCGGGCGCGAGCAACATCGACCTCGAGAACGCGACGGTCCAGTGGGTCGGCCCCTCGGGGACGTACAACCTGGTGAACGCCAGCGTCCAGGCGGCGGGCGCTGACGGCCACTTCGGCATCCTCGCGTTCAAGGACTCCGACGACTCCCACCCCGTGCTCAACGACCCCGACGACCGCATGGTGATGGTCTTCGACCTCGGACACGACGACGTCACCACTGACGACTCCTTGGCGCTGACCACGGCCCAGCGTACGGGTGACACCTCCAACACGCAGGGCGTGACGTACTTCGGGGAGCAGCTCCCGGAGGGCGGCTCGGTGAACCTCCAGGTCACGACGAAGTCGGGCGCGACCACGAGCGAGCAGCTGACCGCCCCCGAGACCCTGTCGGGCTCCAGCGCAGTTCAGCTGTAACGACGCCGGATCTCGCGCTCTTCTTTCCGCTATCGGACGTCGGTAGCCCCGTGCTCCGAGCGGCGACTGTCCGCCGGGGCGCCACGGCAGTCTGGCCGGTAGCTCGCGGCGGCTGCTCTCGGTCCGAGTCGACGCGTATCGCGTCCGCGGGAGCAATCAGGCCGGTCGAAGCGCGCGGACGCGGGCTACTCTTCGGGCAGTTCGTCGACGAGGACGACGGCTTCGCCGTCGATGACGACGGTGTCGTCGTCGAGGACGCGGGTCGTCAGCCGGTACTGGTCGTCGCCCAGGTCCTCGACGATCTCACACACCGCGGTCAGCCGGTCGCCGAGGCGGACGGGGTTGTGAAACTCCAGGTCCTGTGAGAGGTAGATCGTCAGCCCGGGCAGGCGGGCCAGCGCGGCGCTTATGAGGCCGCCGACGAGCGTTCCGTGGGCGATCCGCCCGCCGAAGCGGGTCTTCGAGGCGAAGTCGTCGTCGAGGTGGAGCGGGTTCGTGTCGCCGCTGGCGGCCGCGAAGGCCGCGACGTCGTCGTCAGTTATCGTCTTCGTGAACTCCGCGCGGTCACCGACTCCCAGCTGGCCGCGTTCGGTCGCCGTCAGCTCCACGTGCCACTCCGGCAGGTCCTCGTCGGCCTCGATACGCTCGGCCGCCTCCGGACTGGGCTGGCCGTCGGGCGGCTGTACGCCGAACGCCGCGAACGCAGCCCGGTTGGCCGCGACGACGCTGTTGAACACGTGCGAGGACGTCTGCGCCCACGTGTCAAGCAGCGCGTTGTGGGAATCAGAACTCATCGATGGATCAGTTTGGGAATGGCAGTATTAAAGTATGATGGTCCGATGCGGGCTCGAACGGACGCGAGATGGCCTCTGGCGTCTGATATACCTGAATTACTCGGTAGGGCTGGCGGGGGACCGACGCTGACCGACGTGGGCCGCCCGGCCGGATCGGGCCACGACCCGCAACCCCTGTCCGCTCCGCGGCGTGGCCATCCGATCGGCCCGCGTCGCGCCCCGCCGCTCTCGGCCGCTCCGCGGCGCCGGGATGTCTCACGCGGGGGCGCGTCGCTCCGCGCCGGGGCCGACGCCGTGCCGGCGACCGCCGGTTTACCAATGCGTGGTCTCATGTGGTACTAGATGGTTTTGAGCGCAAGCCTTATGTAATTGAGGGTAGTAGTAGACATTGACCGATGACCGAGGAGAACGACGGCCCGTTCTGGCCGCCCGCGATGTTCGAAGGATGGCAGGAAGCCGGCGAGCAGGCGATCGAGCAACAGCAGGAGATGGTTCGGCAGATGCTCCAGGCCGGCAGCGGCGCCGGCGGGCTGGACATGAACCAGCTCAGCGCGATGAGTCAGATGGCGACGTTCAAGACGCGCGTCCAGTCGGGCGGTCGGATATCGATCCCCGACGCGGAACGCGAGGCGCTCGACATCGAGGAAGGCGACATCGTTCAGACCGTCGTAATCCCGGTCAAACGGAACCGAGAGTGATACACATGGAATACGCAACCCCCGTCACCACGGCATTCGAAGCACAGCGCGCAGCCATCGAGCAGAGCCAGCGAGCGTTCGAGCAGGGCGTCGAGTTCCAGAAGAGCCTCAACGAGGCCGTCGTCGACAGTTTCGACAGTCAGGAGTCGGCCCAGCGACGCACCGTCGAACTGTCCCGGACGGCCATCCACAGCTATCTCGACGCCGTCGAGTCGACCGTTCCCGGCGCGGCCACGACCGTCGAGGAGGTCCGGTCGGCCGTCGACGAGCAGTTCGAGTTCCTGCTCGAGAACCACGCCGAGACGTTCGAGAACCTCACCGCCGAGTACGAGGAGGGCGCCGAGGCCTACGACGAGATGACCGCCGACGCCGTCGAGGCGCTCGACGAGCAGGTCGAGATGCTCGTCGAGGCCCACGAGGAGGTCGAGGCCCAGTCCGTCGAGGCCGCCGAGCAGTGGGGCGACCAGATCGAGGACCTCCAGGACCAGGTCGAGGAGGTCCAGGAACAGGTCCAGGACGTCCAGCAGCAGGCCGCCGACGCCGTCGAGGCGTAGACCCCCCGATTTTTCACGTAGCCGATTCGAAATCTACCCATGAGCGACACAAACGACGTACAGGAGGAGTGGAGCGAGATGGTCCAGCAGATGAACGACGCGGTGGCCGACTCGCTGGAGCAGAACATGCGCGCGCAGGCGGCGTTCGCCGAGTCCTGGGCCGACGCGGTCGAGGACTCCATCCCCGAGGAGGACGCCCTCTCGGAGGGCATCCAGGGGTACAACCGCGCCTACGAGGTGTGGATGGACGCCGCCGAGCAGCTGTTCGAGCGGACGACCGACGCCGCCCAGGGCGAGGACGTCGAGCCCTCGGAGTTCCGGGACGTCTGGCTGCAGTCGGCCAACGAGGCGTTCAAGGAGGTCATGTCGACGAGCGCGTTCGCCGCCGCCAACGGCCAGCTCGTCGAGCAGATGATGGAGATGCGCCGCGAGGCCGACGACGTCAGCCAGGAGACGATCGCCCAGCTGGGCTTCCCGACCCGGGACGACGTGGACGAGGTCGCCGAGCGGCTCGTCGAACTCGAACGGCGCCAGCACGCCGTCGAAGAGAAGCTCGACAGGGTACTCGAGCACCTCGAGGAGTAACCATGGCGACCGACCCGGACCCGGTGAACCCGATCACGGTCGCACTGGACGCACAGCGGCGGGCCCTGGAGACGTGGACGGAGGCGACCGAGACGAGCGCGGAACTGCCCGAGGCCATCGAGACGGTCGGGACCGTCGACGTGGGGCAGACGCCCAGCGAGGTCGTCTACGAGGAGAACAAGCTCGAACTGCTCCACTACCGGCCCGAGCAGGCCGGCATCGAGCCCGAGGAGACCCACGACACGCCGATCCTGATCGTCTACGCGCTGATAAACCGGCCGTACATCCTCGACCTCCAGCCCGACCGCTCGGTCGTCCGGCGCCTGCTGGAGGGCGGTCACGACGTCTACCTCATCGACTGGAACGAGCCCTCGCGGCTCGACCGGCACCTCACCCTTGACGACTACGTCAACCGCTATATCGACAACTGCGTCGACGTCGTCCGCGAGCGCTCCGGCAAGGACGCCATCAACCTGCTGGGCTACTGCATGGGCGGGACGATGTCGGCGATGTACGCCGCGCTCCACGCCGAGAAGGTCAACGCGCTCGGCCTGATGGCCGCCGGCCTCTGTTTCGAGAACACCGGCGGCGTCCTCGAACAGTGGGGCAGCGAGGAGTACTACGACCCCGAAGAGGTCACCGACACCTTCGGGAACGTCCCCGCGAGCTTCCTCGACGTCGGGTTCGCGCTGATGGACCCCGTCGACAACTACGTCTCGAAGTACATCCGTTTCGCCGAGAACCTGGAGAACGAGGAGTTCGTCGAGAACTTCGCCCGCATGGAGAAGTGGATCGGCGACGGCATCGACGTGGCCGGCGAGACCTACGACCAGTTCCTCCGCGACCTCTACCAGGAGAACAAGCTCTACCGCAACGAACTCTCCCTGGACGGCGAGCACGTTGACGTCGGGAACATCGACATGCCGCTGATCCAGATCATCGGGGAGTACGACCACCTCATCCCGGCCGACGCCTCGAAGCCGTTCAACGAGGTCGTCGGCTCGGACGATGTGACCACCATCGAGTACGCGACCGGCCACATCGGCCTGTCCGTCTCGTCGAGCTCCCACGAGGAGGTCTGGCCCCGCGTGTCCGAGTGGTACGCCGACCACCAGTACGAGGAGCCCGGCGCGGCCGACGTCGAGACCGTCGACGGCATCGGCCCCACGTACGCCCAGCGCCTGCGCGACGCCGGCATCGAGACGGTCGACGACCTCCGCGAGGCGGGCGTCGAACGCGCCGCCGAAGCCGCCGAGGCGCCCGAGAGCCGCGCCGCGGACTGGTTCGACGGGATCGGCGAGTAACCCCCGCGCTCTCGGTTCCGCGAACTTCGATTTTACGCCCTGTTCGTCGTTTCGCACGCGTTCTCACTGCATCGCCGACAGCCGCGCCGCCGCGAACGGGACGACCATCTCGCGGGGGGTCGGACCGCCGTGCATCTCGACGTGGGAGACGCCCCACCAGCAGACTTTTGCAAATAGCCGCACAATAACTTCGCATGAGTCTCACTACGGACGATTTTGCGGATTTCATGGAGACGGACCCGGAGGACGACGAGACTGTCCCGCTCGGTGACGCGCTCGAAGCGGTGGCGGTTGACGTCGAGGTCGATTCCGTCGAGGCGGTTCGGGACGTACGTGAACGGTTATGAAACTCCTTCTCGACACGAATGTCCTCGTCGCTGCGGTCACGAACGACACGGAACGCTCCGAGATAGCGGTCGAACTCCTGAATCGAGCCGACGACGTCTACGTTTCCGTTCTCAGCCTGATGGAGATCCGAAGCGTTCTCAGCAAAAAGAAACAGTTCGAACGCGACCGGATACGACAGATAGAGAATCGGATCACGTCACGTACTACGGTCGCGTTTCCCGACGCCTCCGACGTGATGGCGGCAAACCAACTGCAGGCCGAGACGCTCCTCTATCCGATGGACGCGCTCGTCCTCGCCGCGGCGGACGCTATCTTGATTCAGCGAGAGAATCCCGCCCTTCCCGCGAAGGACGAGCGTTCCG
>JBDGST010000034.1:0-15631 GCA_042217365.1 Haloarculaceae archaeon | reverse complement strand
ACGCCGTCGACGCGGCGGACGGGAGCGAGCGCTGGACGGCCCCGGTCGGCGCCGCGGTCCGCGGGGAACCGCTCGCGTTCGGCGACGCCGTCTACGTCGGCAGCGAAGACGGGCGACTCACGGCCCTGGACGCCGGGAACGGCGACGTCCGGTGGCGCTACGAGACGGGCGTCCCGCTCCGGACCCGGCCGGCGGTGGCGCGACAGACGCTGTACGTCGCCGGGGCAGACCTCGACGCGGTCGACCCGCCGGGGACGCTTCCGGAACCCACCCCGACGCCAACGCCGACGGCGACCGCGACGCCAACGCCGACAGCCACCCCGACGCCAACGCCGACAGCCACCCCGACAGCGACCGCGACGCCAACGCCGACGGCGACCGCGACGCCAACGCCGACGGCGACCGCGACGCCAACGCCGACGGCGACTCCCACGGCGGCCGCGGGCGGTCCGACGCCCACGTCGGCGGTCGGCCCCGGACAGACGGCCACGCCGACGAGCGCGCCTGGCGGTCCGACGAGCACGCCGACGGCGACCCCGCCGCCCGGGACCGGCGGTGCCGGCGGAACGGGCGGTGACGGGGGCATACTCGACGGCGTCGACATCGACGAACTCGACGACGCCGACTGGCTCCCCTACGCGGGCGCCGGCGCCGTCGCGGCGCTGGCGACGCTGGGCGGCCTGGTCAGGTATTTCGGCGGTGGGAGCACGGACGAGCGGCGCGGGGCGGCCGAACAGCAGGACGTGGACCCCTTCGACTGGGGGAAGGAAGGTGCCGACGGCGGAGCAGACGGGCCGGACGACGAGTAACGGCACCGCGAGGTCGACGGCGGCGTCCGCGCCGGAGCCGACGGCGGCGTCCGCGCCGGAGCCGACGGCGGCGGCCCCGGGGACGGCGAGTAGCGCCCGCACTGGCCCGGCCCGCCTCGCACTGGCCCGGCCCGCCCCGCACTGGCCCGGCCCGCCCGGGCGTCAGTCGTGCCCGCCGTCGGCGCTCCCCGCCTCGACGACGGCGAGTTTGACCTGCTGGACGCCCTTCAGGGGGCGAAGCCGGTCGAGTAGCCCTTCTATCCGCTCGCCGGGGCCCTCGACGGCGATGGACTCCAGGCAGAGGTGCTCGCTCAGGTGGACGTGGTGGACCGCGATGATCGTCTCCTCGAAGTCGTGCTGGAGGGCGGTCATCTCCTCGGTGACGCCCCCGTGGCCGTGGTCGTAGAGGACGACGACGGTCCCGCTGAGGGTGCCCGAGAGCCCCTGCTGGCGGTTGAACTCCGTGACGAACGCCCGGATCGCGTCCCGCGTCGCCTCCGACCGGCTGTCGTAGTCGCCGGCCGCCACCACCGCGTCGAGGTCCTCCAGCAGGCTCGGCGGCAGCGTGACGCTCATCCGGTCTACGTCCTCGGTCATGGCTCTCCCTTCCCGGAGCGTGCGCTTAACGGTTGCCGTAGACGCCGCCGTTCCCGCCCGCCCCCGTCCCGTCGGCGGTCCCCCGGCGGTCTGACGACAGCCGGGCGCGACCGGGCGGCGGGCGCGCCGAATCCAGTATTACGGGAAACTCCAAAAGTATTATTGCCGGGGTCGGCAGACGTTCCGGGTAGCGATGCACATACCGGACGGATTCCTCGACCCGTGGGTCGCGGGGCTGTTCTGGCTCGCTTCGGGCGCCGTCGTCGGTCTCGCGGTCCGGCGGGCGCGGGGCGAACTCGGCGACGAGCGGACGCCGCTGCTGGGCGTGGTCGCCGCCGGCATTTTCGCCGCGCAGCTGTTGAACTGGCCGATACCCGGCGGGACGAGCGCACACTTCGTGGGCGGGGCGTTCGCCGGCGTCCTGCTCGGCCCCTGGCTGGGCGTGCTCGCGATGACGGCCGTCGTCGCGATCCAGGCGCTCGTGTTCGGCGACGGCGGCGTCGTCGCGCTCGGGGCGAACCTGTTCGCGATGGCCGTCGTCGACGTGCTCGTCGGGTACGCGCTCTTTCGCCTGTTCCGGGGCGTCCACGAGACGGGCGCGGCGTTCGTCGCCGGGTGGCTCGCGGTCACGGCGTCGGCGCTCGCCGTCGGCGCGGGCGTCGGCGTCTCCTCGGCGTTCGCCTACGAGGTCGGCGTGACGCTCCCGGTCATGGTCGTCAGTCACGGCGTCCTCGGGCTGGTCGAGGGCGCTATCACGGCCGCCGTCTACGGGTACGTCGCGGACGCCCGCCCCGACCTCGTGCTCGGGCGGTCGGCCGGGGGCGCGCTCGCGCCGGAGGTGGACGCGTGAGCGCCGCCGCCCTCGACCGGCCCTGGACGCGGCGGGCGCTCGTGGCCCTCGGGGTGCTCGTCGTCCTCGCGCCCGTCTTCGGGTGGGCCGCGAGCGCCGTCGGCTACGCCGAACCGCTCGAACACGCCGCCGCGGCGACGGGCGCCGCCGACGCCGCGACCACGATCAACCCCGGCCTGCTCCCGGGCTACTCGGTGCCCGGGCTGTCCGGGCCGGCCGGGACGCTCGTCTCGGCGGCCGTCGGCACCGCGCTCACGCTCGTCGTCGCGCTCGGCGCGGGGCGCCTCCTCGAACAGTGACCGGTCCCCTCGCCCGGTCGGTCGAGACCGTCACCGGCGTCCTCCGGTCGTTTTTCGCCGCCGAGGCGGTCGCCCGCGCGGACGGCTTCCTCCAGTCGCGGGACCCCCGCGTCGTCCTCCTGTCGGTCGGGGGACTCGCCCTCGCCGTGGTGCTGACGCGGACGTTCCCGCCGCTGCTGGCCCTCTGTGGCGTGACGCTGGTCCTGGCGCGGGCGTCGTCGGTCCCGCTCTCGCGGCTGCTCGCCCGGTCGGCGCTCGTGCCCCTGGCCTCCGCACTGGTCGTGCTCCCGCAGGCCGCCTTGCTGCCCGGCGACCCGCTCGTCGGGGCGTTCGGAGTGACGGTCACCGACGCCGGGGCCGCCTACGTGGCGTTTTTCGCCCTCCGGGTCGGCGCCGGCGTCGCGCTCCTCTCGCTGCTGGTGCTGACGACCCCGTTCTCGGCCGTCGTGGCGGCGATGCGCGAGTTGCGCGTCCCCGTCGCGGTCGCGTGGGTCACCGCCGTCACCTACCGGTACCTGTTCCTCTTTTTCGACGAACTCCGGCGGCTGGTCCTGGCGCGAAACAGCCGGACGAGCGGCGGGAGCGGCCTCCGCGGCGGGTGGCGCGACGCCCGGTCGATCGCGGGCACGTTCCTGCTCCGGACGCTCGACCGCGGCGAGCGCGTCGGCCGGGGGATGCGCGCCCGCGGCGGCGCCGAGCCGCCCGCGCCGTACGGCCGCTCGCGGTCGCTCGACCGGGGCGACTACCTGCTCGCGGCCGTCGCCCTCGCCGCCGTCGTCGGGTCGGGGGTGGTCCGGTGGGGGCTGTGACCGTCCCGGAGGAGGGCGACCGATGGGGCCGGTGATCGAGGCCGCGGGGCTGACCCACGAGTACCCCGACGGCACGACCGCCGTCGCCGACGTGGACCTGACGGTGCGGGCGGGCGAGCGCGTCGCCGTCATCGGGGCGAACGGCTCGGGCAAGAGCACCCTCCAGCTGGTGCTCGGCGGGCTGGTCGAGCCGACCGGGGGGACGGTGCGGTACTTCGGGGAGACGACCGACGCCGAGGCCGTCCGGGAGCGGCTGGGGGTCCTGTTGCAGGACCCGGACGACTACCTGTTCAACACGACCGTCCGCGGGGACCTCGAGTACGGCCCGGCGCAGCTGGGCGTCCCCCGCGAGCGGGCGGCCGAGCGCGTCGAGTCCCTCGCGGCCGACCTCGGGCTGACGGACCTGCTCGACCGGCCGCCGTTCCGGCTCTCGGGCGGCGAGAAACAGCGGGCGGCGGTCGCGAGCGTCCTCTCGTTTTCCCCCGAGGTGCTCCTGCTCGACGAGCCGCTGGGCGCCGTCGACGCCCGCTACCGCGAGCGGATCCTCGACCTGGTCGACGGGCACGCCGGGACCACCGTCGTGTTCACTCCGTCCCTCGACGCCGTCCCCGAACTCGCCGAGCGGGTCGTCCTCGTGGCCCCGGACGGGTCCGTCGCCGCAGACGGCGGCGTCCGCGAGGTGCTGACCGACCGCCGGCTCCTGGAGGCCAACGGCCTCCGCCCGCCCGCGATGGTGCGACTGTTCGAGGGCGTCGACGGCGTCGACGAGGTGCCGCTGACCGTCGCCGAGGCCAGGCCGTATATCGCGGACGGCGTCGGTCCCCGCGGCGACGCCGACCGGGGCCCCGGGTGAGAACGGGAGCCGGTCCCTGTCCGCCCGAACCGTCGGGCTGTCCGAGGAGGACGGAATGGCGCCTCCTTCGCGGCGGCACACGGACCGAAAACTACGTCGGACCGCCGGGCGTCGGCCCGGCCATGGAGTCGACACGACGCGTCGCGGTCGACGTCGGGGCCAGCGGCGGGACGGTCGTCCTCGGGGGGGTCGAGGGCGGTCGACTGTCGTTCGAGGAGGTGTACCGCTTCGACAACGACCCCGTCGAGCGCGACGGGCGGTACGTCTGGGACGTCGAACACCTCCGCGAGGAGATACTGACCGGCGTCGCGAAGGCGGACGAGCGGGCGGACGTGGCCTCGGTCGGGATCGACACCTGGGGCGTCGACTTCGGCCTGCTCGCCGACGGCGAACTCCTCCGGGATCCGACCTCTTACCGCGACCCGGCGCTCTCGTCGACGCTTGAGGACCTCCTGGCGGCGGTCCCGAAGCGCGAGCTGTTCGAGGCGACCGGGATCAACCACTGGAACGTCCCGAACACGCTCTGGCAGTACCACTACCTCGCCCGCGAGGATCCCGACCTCCTCGACCGGGCCGACGCGGTCGTGATGATGCCACAGCTCCTGTCGCTGCTGCTCGGCGGCGAGGCCTGCGCCGAGGCGACCGTCGCGTCGACCTCGCAGATGCTCGACCCCCAGTCGCGGACGTGGGCGACCGAGGTCCTCGACGCGCTCGACCTGCCGACCGACCCGCTCCCGCGGATCGAGGAACCCGGGACTGTGGTCGGCCGCCTCGATGTCGAGGCGGGGGCGGCGGCCCTCGGCGCCGCCACCGCCGACGGCACGGATTCCGAGGGAGACGACGACCCGCCGGAGATAGACAGCGACCCCGAACTGCTGTTGCCGGCGAGTCACGACTCGGCCGCCGCGGTCGCGGGGCTCCCGCTGACCGGCGACGACCGGACCTTCCTGAGCACGGGGTCGTGGTTCATCGCGGGCGTCGAGGTCGACGGGCCGATACGCTCGGCGGCCGCCTTCGAGATGGGCGCCTCGAACGAACTCGGCGTCGACGGGACCGTCCGCTTCCTGTCGAACGTCAACGGCTTTTTCCTCTTCGAGGAGTGCCGCAAGTCCTGGCGGGGGCGCGGCGAGCCACACGACTACGACGCCCTCGTCGAGGCCGCCGCGGAGGCCGACCGGGACGGGCCGCTCCTCGACCCGGACGACGACGCGTTCACCATCGAGGGGGACATGACCGACCACGTCTCGACGTTCTGCCGCGGGACCGACCAGCCGGTCCCGGACGGCCCCGGCGAGACGACGCGGGCCATCTTCGAGAGCCTCGCGCTCAAGACGGCCATCACCGTCGAGGAGATCGAGTCGGTCGCCGGCGTCGACGGCGGGCGCGTCCACCTCGGCGGGGGCGGCGCTCGTAACGACCTGTTCTGCGAGTGGCTCGCGTCGGCGCTCGACAGGCCGGTCCACGCCGGCCCGGTCGAAGCGACGGCCGTCGGGAACCTGCTGACCCAGGCCGCCGCGCGCGCCGAACTGGCCGACCTCGACGAGGGACGGGAGGTCGTCAGGGAGAGCGTCGAGATCCGGGCGTTCGAGCCCGACGGCGGCGGGTACTGGGACCGCCGCCGCGAGGAGATGGAACGGCTGCTCGGCCGGTAGCCGGACCGACCCTCCGACAGGATAGGTCGGTCGCGCCGCTCCCCTCCTGTCGGCGGTCCCGGTCAGCCGCCTCCGGGTCGGCCGCTTCTTGGTCGGCCGTTTACCCCTGGTCGGCAGCCTCGACGTCCGCCGGGTCCATCGGCGTCGGCTCGCCGACCCGGTCGGCCTTGAAATAGATCTCCGCGTTCTCCTCGACCGCGAACGTCCGCTCTATCGCCTCGTCGAGGTCGTCGCCCACGGCGAACAGCCCGTGGTGGCGGATCACGACGGCCGGCGACTCAGAGAGGACGCCGCTTATCGTCTCGCCCATCTCCTCGCTGCCCGTCTGGACGTAGTCGACGGCCGGGACGGCGCCGCCGACGAAGTACGCCTGACCGAGGTAGACGGGCGGGATCTCGTCGAGTTCCTGGGCGAGCGACACCGCGGTCATGGGGTGGGAGTGGACCACCGCGTCCCCCGCGGCGGCGTCGTGGACCAGGAGGTGGGTCGACGTCTCGGAGCTGGGGTCGTACCCCGCGGGGGACTCGACGACCGCGCCGTCCGTGTCGATGACGACCAGGTCGTCGGTCTCCATCGTGTCGTACCGGACGTGGGAGGGCGTGATCACGATCGCGTCGTCGTCCGCCCGGAGACTGACGTTCCCCGAAGAGCCCGTGTTCCGCACGAACCCGTTGGACATCAGGTCGAGACTCGCCTGCAGGACCCGCTCTTTCGCGTCCTCGTACATGACCGGGGGGTCACTGCACGGTCGAATAAGGGTTGTGGTGAGCGCCGAACGGGCGAACCCGCGCTGTCGACCGCCGGCGCCGGGTGACCGAGGGGACTCCGCCCCGCTACCGAGGCGACTCACCCCCCCGCGACCGGCGAGCGACGGGCCGGCGACCCCGGCTGGAGCCGCCGCGAGCAGTACCATTAAATCGGTGCCGTCTGACCCTGGAAGGGATCACAGATCATGGCACGCGACCAGCGATTCCCGCATCCGAAGATCGGGATCCGACCCGCGATCGATGCCCGTGGTGGGGTCAGGGAGGCAGAGACCGAGCGGACGATGGCGATGGCCGAGCGCGCGGCCGACCTGCTGGAGTCGGAGCTGCGCCACCCCGACGGCGAGGCCGTCGAGTGCGTCGTGGCCGACCACTGCATCGGGCGCGCCCCCGAGGCCAACGACGTCCGCGAGCGGTTCGAGCGCGAGGGCGTCGGCGTCTCGCTCACCGTCAGCCCGGTCTGGTGTTACGGCTCGGAGACGATGGACACCGACCCGCACGTCCCCAAGGCGGTGTGGGGGCTGAACGCGCCCGACCGGCCGGGCGCGGTCTACCTCGCGGCGCTGAAGGCCGCCCACGACCAGAAGGGGCTGCCGATCTTCCCCATCTACGGCGAGGACGCACAGGTCACCGACGAGGAAACCGTTCCCGACGACGTCAGGGGGAAACTCCTCCGGTTCGGGCGGGCGGGGCTGGCCGTCGCGACGATGCGCGACCAGTCGTACCTCTCGGTCGGCGGCGTCTCGATGGGCATCGGCGGGTCGGTCCTCAAAGAGGAGTTCTTCGAGAAGTACCTCGGGATGCGGACCGAGCACGTCGACATGTCCGAGGTGGCCCGCCGGCTGGAAGCGGGCATCTACGACGACGAGGAGTTCGAGCGCGCGATGGCGTGGGTCGACGAGCACTGCGAGGAGGGCGCGGACCCGAACCCGCCGGAGCTGCAACTCGACGACGGCGAGGCCGACGACGTCTGGGAGACGACGGTGAAGATGACGCTGATCCTCCGGGACCTGATGGTCGGCAACGAGGCGCTGGCCGAGGCCGGCTACGACGAGGAGGCGCTGGGCCACGACGCCATCGCCGCGGGCTTCCAGGGCCAGCGCGAGTGGACCGACGGCTTCCCCAACGGCGACTTCCCGGAGACGGTCCTCAACACCACCTTCGACTGGAACGGGCCCCGCGCCCCGTACCTGCTGGCGACCGAGAACGACACGCTCAACGCGGCGACGATGCTGTTCGGCCACCTGCTGACCGACGCCGCCCAGCTGTTCGTCGACGTGCGCACCTACTGGAGCCCCGACGCCGTCGAGGACGCGACCGGACGGCGCCCGCCGGTCGCGGAGGAGGGGCTACTCCACCTGAAGAACTCCGGGCCGACCGCGCTCGACGGCACCGGCGAGCAGGCGGTCGACGGCGAGCCCGCGATGAAGCCCTTCTGGGACGTGACCGACGAGGAACGCGAGGCGTGTCTCGACGCCGCGAGCTTCCACCCCGCACACCGGGAGTACTTCCGGGGCGGGGGCTACTCCACGCAGTTCGTCACCGAGGGCGGGATGCCCATGACGATGGCCCGGCTCAACATCGTCGACGGGCTCGGGCCGGTCCTCCAGGTCGCCGAGGGGCGCTCCGTGGACCTGCCCGCGGAGGTCCACGAGACGCTCGACGAGGCGACGGACCCGACCTGGCCGACGACGTGGTTCGTCCCGAAGCTCACCGGCGAGGGCGCGTTCACCGACGTCTACTCGGTGATGGACAACTGGGGGTCGAACCACGGCGCGCTGAGCTACGGCCACGTCGGCGACGACCTGCTCACGCTCGCGTCGATGCTACGGATCCCGGTCAACATGCACAACGTCGAGGACGAGCGGGTCTTCCGGCCGAGCGCCTGGAGCGCGTTCGGCACCGACGACCCCGAGGGGGCCGACTACCGCGCCTGCGAGAACTTCGGGCCGCTGTACGACTGACCGGCGGACGAGGGCCGGGTCCGACGGCGAGCCGTCCCACCACTGCCGCGGCGGCGGGTCGGCGCCGCCGGCCCCGCGACGCCTAGCACCACTCCTCGTACTGGTGGACGCGCGCGGGGTTGAACGGCGCCGGCGCGCGGTCGGTGCCGTCGTAGGCATCGCGGTGGGCCTCGTAGGGGACACCCAGCGCCCCCTCGGGGTCGAACTCGCGTTCGAGCGCCGTTTTCGCGCGCTGCCTGTTCCACGCCGAGAGCTGTTCGACCGGGCCGAGGTCGGCCAGCGGCCGCGCCTCGATCGACGGCGAAGCGGCGCCGTGGCCCGCGTCGGCGGCGTCGTCCGCGCGGTCCCCGTCGGGGTCCGCGGCGGCGGTTTCGGCGGCCGGAGCCTCGCCGCCGACGGCCCGTTCCCAGGCGCGTTCGCCCCGTTCGGTCCGCACGAGGACGGTCGACTCGCCGCGCTCGCTCCCGACCGCGCCCACCGAGAGGTCGGCGGTGCGGCCGCTGACGTCACCGCACTCCGGACAGCCGTCGAGGACGGCGCCCCGCACGTCGTCGACGGGGACGCTCTCGACGCCGTCGGCGGTGTGGACGTCGAGCCCGTTGCCCACGAGGTCGAGCTTCTCGACGTCGGCCAGTTCCGTGTCGTACTCGCCGGCGAGGGCGTGCGAGAGGCGCTCGCGGTCGAACGCCTGCGTGCAGAACAGCGACACCGTCAGGTCGACGTACTCGACCGGGTCGGGGTCGTCCCAGGGGTCCGAGGGGTAGCTGCCGTGCCGGAGCGCGGCGACCCCCTGGACCACGCAGGGGGTGCCGACCAGCGCCAGGCTCGGGTCGTCGGGCAGGTCGTCCTCGCGGGCCGCGAGGAGGTCGGGGAGGGCGGCCAGCTGGAGCGGCTGGGTGAACAGGCTCCCCGCCGTCTCCCGGACCTCGCCGGGGTCGGTCGCGAGCGCCGGGACCGCCTTGCCCGGGGCGTCCGGGTCCTCGCGGGCGAGGACGGCCCCGTCTATCTCGCCGTCCGCGAGGAGCGCGGCCGCGAGCGCCGTCACGACGCCGCCGTGCTGGCGCCCGTCGGCCGGATCGACCGCACTGGCCGCGTAGGTGTCCCTGACCGGGCCGAGGTCGGCGCCCTCGTCGGGTCCCGCGACGAGGTCCGGCAGGCGCTCGTAGCGCAGTCCCGCGCGGGGACAGGTGTCCCAGCACCGCGAGCAGCCGGTGCACATCTTGACGAGGGTGGGGCGGTCGTCCGAGTCGGCGACGCCGATCGAGTCCGACGGGCAGGCGGCGACGCAGGTCCCACACTGCACGCAGCGGCCCGCCTCGACCACGGCCTCGTCGAGGTCGCGGAACCACACCTTGTTCGCGGGCGGGTCGACGTCCCGGGTGGCGCCACGGGGGTCGTCGCCCACGTCCGGGACCCGCGGGCTGTACCTCCCCGGCCGTGAGGGGGCGCTGTCGGGCGTCGCGCGGTCCTCGCCGTCCCCGGCGTCGTCGCGTCGGGACATCTACGCGCTCACCTCCGCCAGCGGCTCCGTCTCGCCGCCGAGTAGCGCCTCGTAGAGGGCGTCGTTGTCGACGCGCCCGCAGAACTCGAAGAGCCGCTCGCCCTCGCGGGAGCGGTCGTGGTACAGTTCGACCACGCGCTCGACGGCGTCGGGGACTTCCTCGACCGGGACGCGGGGCGCGATCCAGTCGGCGAACTGCGGATCCTCGTTCAGGCGACCGCCGAGGCCGATATCGACCGCCTCCCTGACCCCGGCGTCGGTCTGGACGGTCTCGCCGCGCATGCCCACGTCGCCGATCTGCGGTTGGGCGCAGGAGGCGGTACAGCCGCTGAGGCGGAACTCGACGCGGTCCTGGTCGACGTCGACCCGCTCGTCGAGTTCGGCCGCCCACCGCCGGGCGCGCATCTTCGTCTCGATCAGCGCGTAGTTGCAGTACTCCCGGCCGGTGCAGGTGACGACGCCCCGCGAGAACGGCCCGGGATCGGGACTGTACGTGGCGAGCAGCGGCTCGTCCCGGAGCGAGTCGAGGCGGTCGCCGGGCACGCCGACGAGGACGGCGTTCTGCTTGGGGGTGAGCCGGACCTCGCCGGCGCCGTACTCGTCGGCGAGGGCCGCGAGGTCGGCGAACTCGACCCCCCTCATCCGCCCGACGGGGACGTTCAGCCCGACGGCGTAGTCGCCGTCGGCCCCCTCGCGGACGCCGACGTGGTCGGCGTGGTGGTGCTCGACCAGGTCCTCGCCCGCCGGCTCGAACGGGAACGGCGCGAACCGTTCGAGTTCGTCGCGGAACCGCTCGGCGCCCCAGTCCTCGACGAGAAAGCGGAGCCTGTTGACCGCCGTGTCGAGGTAGCTACCGTGCTCGATGAACAGGTCGGCGGTCGCGCGCACGACGTCGACCACCCGGTCGGGCTCGACGAAGAGGTCGACGTCGCTGGCGATCCGCGGGCTGTCCGAGAGGCCGCCGCCGGCGTGGACGTTGAACCCGACGCGGTCGCCCTTGCGGGCGGGCGTGAACCCGAGGTCGTTGATCTCGGGCTGGGCGCAGGCGCCGCGGCAGCCGTTGACGCTCACCTTCAGCTTCCGCGGGAGGTTCGCGTACCGGCGGTCCGCGAGGAACGCCTCGGTGACCGCGTCGGCGACCGGCCGGGCGTCGACGACCTCGTCGGGCGCGACGCCGGCGAGCGGACAGGAGACGACGTTCCGGACGGAGTTTCCGCCGGTCTGGAACGTCGAGACGCCCGCCCCGTCCAGTCGGTCCCACACCTCGGGGACGTCCGCCATCCGGATCCAGTGCATCTGGACGTCCTGGCGGGTCGTGACGTCGAGGTAGCCGTCGCCGAACATGGGGTTCTGGTCGGCCCCGCCGTAGCTTTCGGGGGCGCGGGCGAACTCGTCGGCGACCGACCCCAGGGCGCGGGCCGCCGCCGCGTCGAGGACGCCGCCGGGTATCTTCGTCCGGAGCATGAAGTACCCGCCCTGTTTCTGCTCGTAGAGGCCGACGAGCTTCAGCTTGGCCGCGGCGTTCTCGCCGAGCGCGTCGACGACCGCGTCCCGGCCGTCGGCGGCGTGCTCGCGGACGCGCCGCTTGATCTCGGCGGGGTCCCAGGAGGGCGACTCGGCCTGGATCCAGTCCTGGAGGCTGCCCTCGTAGAAGCGGACGTCCGGGAACCCCAGGTGCGAGAGGACCGCGTAGACGTAGCTCAGCCGGCGGGCCGTGTTGCAGTAGAGGACGACCGGCTCGTCCGGGGAGACGTCCCGCTCGGCGAGCAGCGACCACAGCTCCGACTCCGGCCGGAGCCGGCCGTCCTCGCCGACGAACCGCTCCCAGCTCACCTGGGTCGCGCCCGGGACGTGGGCCTGCTCGTACTCCGCCTCGGTCCGGGTGTCCAGCACCGTCGCGTCCGTCCCGACGGCGTCCTCGACGGCCTCGCGGTCGGCGACCAGGTCCGCGTCGAGGCCCCCGATCTCGTACTCGACGGGGTCGGGGTCGCGCGCTCCGGTCGTCACCTCGCGCTCGCGCTCCCAGGCGGAGTAGTCCCCGTCGAGCACCGCGAGGTCGCCCTCGTGCCCGAACGCGGCGAGCGTGAGGAGAAAGCGCGCCGCGTAGACGCCGCGGTCGTCGTCGTAGGCGACGACGTCGTCGCCGGGTTCGATCCCGGCCTCGCCCAACCGCGCCGCGAAGTCGTCGGGGTCCGGGAGCATCCCGGGGTTGAAGCCCGTCGGGTCGCGGAACGCGTCCGTCGGGACGTTCACCGCGCCGGGGACGTGCCCCACCGTCTCGTACTCGTCCCCGTCGCGGACGTCGACGACCGCGACCGAGGGGTCCGATGCAACCGTCGCCGGCGAACTGAACTGGATGTCGGTGGCCACGCTCGACCGCGTCTACGCTACCGCTCTATAACTCCGTGTCCCTCCAGTCAAGGCGTGCCGCGCTCTGTGACACCACGAACTCGGTGGGATGGATAGAAATCGGAGACGAAACGGGGCCGAACGCGGTCAAAAGTGAACGAACGTCGATCGCGGTCGCGCGGCCGGCGAGCGCCGCGGCGGCGGGGAGCGACCGATACTCATCAATCACGATCCCGATCATCGTGGGTCTTTGAGTCGGTTGGGGGTCTCGGCGGTTTCAGACGGCGAACGGGCCGCTTCCGCTGGAACGACCGCCGAACGGCTCGCCGTCCGTCCCGGGAACAGGACAGTATTGCCGCAGTTGACGGCCTCACCGAGGTCTGTTCGCCGTCAGACGCGCCGGGGCCGGCGCCGCCAGCGGGTCTCGCCGAAAACCGACAGCAGAAGCGATGATCGCCCTCGAAACGCCGCGATCGCGTCCGACGAACGTCGTACGTGATGTCATACTAACATCTATATGCTTCCACGAACGTACGAGACGTATGGTCGAAACGTCCCAGCTGTTTTCGCTCCTCGCCGACAGGGACAGGCGGCGGCTTCTGTTGCTGCTGTGCGACACGGAGGCGGTCGAGGTGCCGGGTGCACTCCGGACTCGGGGCGAAGCTGAAGCGGTCCCCGCTAGGGGTCGGGCGGGACGGCCGGACCCGGGTGCGAGCAACTTCGCGGGTGACCCGCTGGCGGTGCGGCTCCGCCACGTCCACCTCCCGAAACTCGCGGCCGCCGGACTCGTCGAGTGGGACCGCGACGCGGGCGCCGTCTCCCGGGGACCGCGGTTCGGAGAGGCGGAACCGCTGCTCGAACTGCTCGCCGGGAACGCCGCAGAACTGCCCCAGGACCTGTTGTAGCTGCCCCGTGGAGGCGGACGAGCGTCCCGTCGACCGTGGGGACGCGGGACACTGGTCCGCCTTCCTCGGTCGGACCGCCACGGAATCGCCGCCCGCCCTCAGGCGAACAGTTGCCGCGCGTCGTCGACCGCCTCGACCAGTTTGTCGACCTCGTCTTTCGTGTTGTAGACGTAGAAGGAGGCGCGTGCGGAGGCGGACACGCCGAGTTTGTCGTGCAGCGGCTGGGTGCAGTGGTCGCCGGCGCGGACCGCGACGGCGTGGTCGTTGAGGATAGAGGAGACGTCGTGGGCGTGGACCCCTTCCAGGTTGAACGAGACGAGGCCGCCCCGGCGCTCGCCGCGGGGCGGGCCGTACACCTCCACGTCGTCGTGTTCGGCGAACCGCTCCATGGCGTACTGGGCGAGTTCGTTCTCGTGACGGGCGATGGTCTCGCGGCCGACGTCGTCGACGTAGTCGGCGGCCTCGGCCAGCGCGATCCCCTGGGCGATGACCGGCGTGCCGGCCTCGAACTTCCAGGGGAGGTCGTTCCACGTCGAGTCCTCGAAGGTGACCTTCTTTATCATCATGCCGCCGAAGAGGTACGGGTCCATCTCCTCGAGGAGGTGGCGCTTCCCGTAGAGGCAGCCGATGCCCGTCGGCCCGAGCATCTTGTGGCCGGAGAAGGCGTAGAAGTCCGCGTCGATGGCCTCGACGTCGACGGGCATGTTCGGGACGGCCTGGGCGCCGTCGACGAAGTACAGCGCGTCGTGGTCGTGGGCGAGTTCGCCGAGTTCGCGGACCGGGTTGATGGTCCCGAGCGTGTTCGAGACGTGGACCACCGACACCATCTCGGTGTCGTCGGTGATGAGCTCCTTCGCGTGGTCCATGTCCAGGTGGCCGTCCTCGTCGACGCGGACGAACTTCGTCGTCGCGCCGGTCTTCTTGGCGATCTGCTGCCAGGTGACCAGCGCGGCGTGGTGCTCCATCTCCGTGAGGACCACCTCGTCGCCGGGGCCGAGCTCCGAGAGCCCCCAGGCGTAGGCGACGACGTTCATCGACTCCGTCGTGTTCTTCGTGAAGACCATCTCCTCGCGGCCGCCGGAGGCGCCGACGAACTCCGCGAGGCGGTCGTGGGCGTCCTCGTAGGCGACGGAGGCCTCCTGGCTGAGCTGGTGGAGGCCGCGGTGGACGTTCGCGTTCGTCGTCCGGTAGTAGTCAGCGATGGTCTCGACGACCGGCTCGGGGGTCTGGGTCGTCGCCGCGTTGTCCAGGTAGACGACCCGGTTGCCCCCGAACTCCCGCTGCAGAATGGGGAAGTCCGTGCGTATGCGCTCGGCGTCGAGCGCGTCGGTTGCTGACGGTTCCATTACTCGTGGGAACGCGCTCGACGGGGAACATTCCTTCGATCCGTTCGACACGAGGGCCAGCAGGGACCGGGCGGAACGTCCCCCGGCGACCGTCGCAGTGACTGCCGTCATACGGACCGTTGTAACCATTTTCGACAGGGCTATGGAATACTGGTGGGTTCGCGACCCGCACGAACCGATCTCCTCCGCCATCGCGGTGACGAATTACAACGGTCCGTATCAGTCGTCACGGCCGCGGCGGACGACGGTGACGCCCGTCGCGACGAGCGCGCTGATGCCGGCCAGCGACGCGAGCCCGGCGCCGCCGGGACTCGACGACGCGGCGGACGACCAGGTGACCGGCACGGTCAGGGTGTGGGTCCCCGGGCCGAACTCGACCGTCTCGTAGTCGATGAGCGACTGGTCGCCCGCCCGGCTACGGTCCCAGCCGGGACCGGGCTTGGTGTAGCTCGCGAGCGTGACGTTCAGCGTACACCCCTCCTGGAGCGTGAACGTCGCAGTCGCCGTCCGACCGTCGGACTCGACGTCGCTGTAGATGAGACAGTCGGCGTACGTCTGATTGAGCGACGACGACGCCCGTTCCGTGCGCTCCGGGTCGTCCGGGCTGCCGTGGAGGAATCGGATCAACCGGTTCTCCTCGGTGTAGAGGCGGTCGCCGAGGTCCTCGATCACGGGCCCGAACGCGAGGTCGACCTGGTAGTACTCGACCGGCGGCCGCTGGGTCGGCGTCGCGGTCGCCGTCGGGGTCGGGGTGTCGGTGTCCGTGGGCGTCGGCGTGGGAGTCGGCGTCAGCGTTGGCGTCGGCGTGGGCGTCGGCGTCGGCGTGGGGGTCGGAGTCGGCGTCGGGGTCGGCGTTGGCGTGGGCGTGGGCGTGAGCGTGGGCGTCGGCGTCGGCGTGGGGGTCGGCGTCGGCGTGGGCGTGGGCGTCGGCGT
>JBDGST010000075.1:12639-15932 GCA_042217365.1 Haloarculaceae archaeon | reverse complement strand
TGAACACGCTCGAAGAGCAGGGGCTCGACGACGTGAACATCCGCCACCTGATGCTCGTCGCGGACATCATGACCAACCGCGGCACCATCGAGTCGATCGGTCGCCACGGCATCTCGGGCAACAAGGAGTCAGTCCTCGCGCGGGCGGCGTTCGAGGTGACGGTCAACCACCTGCTCGACGCCGCCACCTACGGCGAGGTCGACGACCTGAACGGCGTCACCGAGAACGTCATCGTCGGCAAGCCGATCAAGCTCGGCACCGGCGACGTGGACCTCCGGATGGACGCCGGGCGGACCGGCGGCGGCCAGGCCGATTAGATGACGGTCACGCTCTCGGACGAGGCGCGCCGGGTCATCGCGCTGTTCGAGGAGGAGACCGGCGCCACGGCGCGCGACTGCGTCGTCGACGAGGAGTTCGACCGCCTGCTGGTCGTCGTGAAGGCGGGCGAGATGGCCGAGGCCATCGGCCCGGGCGGCCAGCACGTCGACCGCGTCCAGGAGCGACTCGACCGCGAGGTGAAACTCGTCGAGGACGCCCCCACCGCCGAGGACTTCGTCGCCAGCGCGCTCGCGCCCGCGGCGGTCTACAACGTCACGATCAGCGAGAACGACGACACAGTCGCCTACGCCGAGGTGGCCGAGGACGACCGGGGCGCCGCCATCGGCGCAGACGGGCGCAACATCGAGGCCGCCCGAACGCTCGCGGCCCGCCACTTCGATGTCGACGACGTTGAGCTGACCTGAGCACCCTCTTTCACCGGTTGGCCGCGACACCGAGTCCGGTCGCGGTGGGCGTCCGCACTCTCGGCGGGACGACGTTCTGTGTCCCGTTTTCGCCCTCCCCGGTCCAGTGGAGTTCGTAGGCGACGACGCCGTACTCGAGAACGGCGCGGGGGCTGTCGCCGCGGCGTTCCTCGGCGAGCGCGCCGCGCATGAGACGCTCGTAGCCGCCATCCTCGAACTCGTTGAGCAGATACTGGACCTGGCCCCGCTCGATGTACCACGTCGAGACGGCGAGCCAGACGGTGGGGCGGTCGCCCACGACCGCCGAGAGCGTCCCGTTCCAGGTCGCGTTCTTCGGGATCGCCCGGATCGTGGTGCGGTCGCCGTCGGCGTAGTACTCGATCGGCCCGGCCACGAAGCCCGGACTCGTCACCACGAGCGCGCTGTCGCCGGCCTCGGCTTCGAGTTCGGCGATCCCCTCGCGCCAGTCCGGTTTCTGCTGGGCGTCGTAGATACCGCCCAGCGAGCCCGCGGCGGCGACGACGACGAGCGCCGCGAGGCCGTAGGCGAACCACCGGCTGTAATTGGCGTCGAGTTTCTCGACGCCGCGGGCGGCCATGAGGAAGAAGGCGAGCGAGGCGCCGATGGTGTACTTGTGGCGGTAGATCGGGTCGAGCAGGTACGAGAGGACGAGCGGGACGACCGTCCCGACGGCCAGCCAGACCGCGAGCAGGAGCGACCGGTCGGAGTAACCGAGTTCGATCTCGTCGGCGTCGTCCTCGGGGTCGGCGTCGGGGTTGAACCGGAGGAGCGCCGCGGCGGCGAGGCCGATCGCGGGCCAGACGACCCAGGGGTGGGCGAAGAAGCGGAACTCCCTGACGCTGTAGAACAGATACGCGCGCGGGGCCCGGAAGAAGTAGGCCAGCGACGGGGACGGGATCCAGTCGGTCGTGGAATACGCGACGAGGGGGAGTTCGAGGGCGTGGGCGGCCAGCAGCGCGAGCCACGGCGCCAGCAGGGCGCCGACGACGACCTGGTAGCCGACCCACCGCCGGAACAGGTCCGACCGGCGGAGCCGGGGTATCCATCCCAACCGCCCGTCCCCGTCGGTCGCTACTTCGCGGCGGGCCAGCACGAGCGCGAAGACGTTCTGCGCGAGGATCAGAAAGACCGCGAAGGTGTGTGCGTAGCCGAGCAGCGCCGTCGCGGCGACGTACCGCGAGACGCTGGCCGGCCGGACGTCGTCGGCGAGGACGAGGTCGACGTACCAGTAGAACGACGCGACGGTCAGCAGCGTCAACAGCGCGTACATCCGCGCCTCCTGCGCGAAGTAGACGTGCATGGCCGACGCGGCGACGAACGCGCTCGCGAGGTGGCCCGTCGCCCTGCTGTCGAACAGTTTCACGGCGAGCAGGTAGACGAACAGGACGGTGGCGACGCTCAGCGCCGCCGACAGGCTCCGGAGCGCCACCTCGGTCGTCCCGAAGAGCCCGGCCCACCAGCGCAACAGCAGGTAGTACAGCGGGGGGTGCGGGTCGACCGTCGGGACGGTCGTGACGAGTTCGACCGCCGAACCGTACCGCTGGACCGCGTACTCGTAGGACGCTATCTCGTCGAGCCACAGGCCCTCCGCGTTTATCCCGTGCCACCGGAGCGCGGCCGCCGCCGCGGCGACCACCCAGACGCCCAGCGACCACGCGTCGAGCGACCGGAAATACCGCGTCGCCTCCCGCGGCCGCGGCGGAAACGCCGCGATTGCTCTGATCGACCCCCGGACCACGCCACCACTTGCCATACCGGGGAGCGTCAGACCGCTGTTACAATAATCCTGTGGTTTCTCAGAGGTCAGTCCCGGGAGGGGATTCCGGCCGCTCGTTCTCGCCGGGGTTCCGCGCGGGTACGGCACACGGCGACACGCTCGAACCACGGCGACACGCTCGAACGGGAAGGCCTCGAGGGCCACCTGGCAGCGGTCGAAGACCAGACGGCGATCATCGAGCGGGGCGTGATGCACAGACTGATTTGTCCCAACGACGTACTACCGGACAGAGAGGGAGGCATGTCCACGCCATCGAACGACTTCCGGGTCGACGAGGACACGATGCAGCGTCTCGAGGACATCGCGGCCGACAGCGACGCCGAACCCGCTCTCACCATCTTCAAGGCGCTCGCCGACGAGCGCCGGATCCGCATCATGCGGCTGCTCGACGAGTCGGAGGTCTGCGTCTGTGACCTCGTCGAGGTGTTCGACATCGAGTACTCGAAGCTCTCCTACCACCTCAAGAAGCTCAAGGAAGCGGACCTCGTGGCGGCGGACCGCAACGGCAACTACGTGACCTACCGCCCGACCGAGCGCGGCGAGACCGTCATCGAGGTCGTCCGGACGGTGAGCTAACGGCCACCGCGAGCGTCAGCCCCGTCAGCTGTCTTCGGACTCGCCACCGTCGGTTGTCGGCTCCGGCCCCGCGTCGGGTAGTTCCGACTCCGCGTCGGTCTCGGCGTCCTCCGCTGGCTCCGACCCTTCACCCTCCGGGGCCGTCGATCCGTCCACGTTCGACGCTTCGCCGTCCG
>JBDGST010000075.1:10583-12539 GCA_042217365.1 Haloarculaceae archaeon | reverse complement strand
ACGTTCGACGCTTCGCCGTCCGCCGTCTCGCCGTTCGAGTCGAGGGCGGGATCTGAAACGCCCGGCCCGGGGTCGAGGGCCGGACCGTCGCCGTTCGAATCGTCCGGCTGGGCGTCGGGTTCAGACCCGTCGCCGTTCGAATCAGTCAGCCCCCAGTCGAGTTCCGAGGCCGCTTTCGTCTCGTCGCCCGGGTCGTCCGTTCCGTCGTCGAGTTCGGGGGCGTCGCCGTTGGAGTCGACGTCGAGTTCGGGAGTACCGTCGTCCGTTCCGGCGTCGAGTTCGGGGGCGTGGGGGCCCGAACCGGAGCCGTCCTCGTCGATGTCGAACCGGTTTATCTCCTGACGCAGATCGCCTGACTGGTCGGCGAGGGACTGGATCCGCTCGGTGACCTCGGTGATCGAGGCGGTCTGCTCCTCGGCGGCCGCGGAGACCGACTCGGCCTCGCCGGCGGTCTCCTCGCTGATCGACCCCACCTCGTCCATCATCGCCACGACCTCCTCGGTCGAGGCGGCCTGGTCGTCGGTGGCGTCGCTGATCGACTGGACGCCGCTGTCGGCCTCCTCGACCTGCTCGACGAGTTCGTCCAGCATGTCGACGGCCTCCTCGACGGTTTCGATCCCGTCGGTGACGGTCTCACCCATCTCGTGCATGTCCCCGACGACGTGGTCGGTGGTCTCGCGGACGTCCTCGATCCGCCGTTCGATGTCCTGTGTCGCCTCGCTGGTCTCGCTGGCGAGCTGTTTGATCTCGTCCGCGACGACGGCGAAGCCCTCGCCGGCCTCGCCGGCGCGAGCGGCCTCGATCGAGGCGTTGAGCGCCAGCATGTTCGTCTGGTCGGCGATCTCGTCGATGAGGTCGACGATCTCGACGATCTCCTCCATCGCCGATTCGAGCCGCTCGACCTCCTCGATCGTCGCCTCGGCCTGCGATTCGACGTCGTTCATCTCCGTGACCGCCTCGGCGCCGTACTCTCGCCCGGTCTCGCCGAGGTCGGCGGCCTGCCTGGACTTCGTCGCGATCTCGTCGGCGGAGGAGGCGACCTCCTCGATAGCGGCCGAGAGGTCGGTCAACTCGTCGGAAGCCTGCTGGACCGTCTCGTTCTGCCGGTCGGCGCCGCTCGCGATCTCCTGGACCGACTCGCTGACGTCCTCGCTGACGCGCTCGACCTCGCGCGCGCTGTCGGCGATGCGGTCGGCGGAGCTGTCGACGTCCTCGGCGAACGACTGGACCCGGCTGAGCGTCGCCTCCAGTTCGTCGAGCATGTCGTTGCAGGCCGCCGCGATGTCTCGCATCGACTCGTTGTCGACGTCCTCGGCCAGGCGGCGGGTCAGGTCGCCGTCGGACACCTCGGCCATGACGGCGCTGAACTCGTCGGCCTGGCGCTGGAGCGAGTCGGCCATCTCCTCGGCCTCCTGCTTCGAGGCCTGTGCCTCCTCGCGGGCTCGCTCGATCTCCTCGATGGACTCCCGGAGGTCGGCCCGCATCGTCGACAGGGACTCGCCCAGGTCCCCGGGCACGTCCTCGTCGAGTGCCGCGTCGTCGAAGTCCTGTCGCGCCAGTGCGTCGGCCTGCGCGGCGACCGTCCGGAGATACGACTGCGTCTCCCGGAAAGCGTCCCTGACTCGTCCGATCTCGTCGATGCGGCCCTCGTCTTCGACGCTCGCGTCGAGGTTCCCCGCGGCTATCTCGCTGGCGCCGTCCGCGACCGAGACGACCCGTGGCAGCAGGTCGCGGCCGACGAACAGCGCGAGCACTCCCAGTCCCACCAGGGACGCACCGATCAGGAACACCAGGTTCGTCTGAACCGTCGACCGGAGGGCGTACGCGCTCGACTTGGGCACTTCCTTGACCACGACCCAGTTCGTTCCGTTCACCGGTGCGTACGCCACGAGCTCTCCGTCGCGCTCGAACACACCGCTGGACCCGTTGGCCGCTCGCTGTAGTGCGGTCGCGTTC
>JBDGST010000075.1:0-10483 GCA_042217365.1 Haloarculaceae archaeon | reverse complement strand
GATCCACCGCTCGACGTTGTCGGCGGACAGCTCCGCACTCGAGGTCAGCTGGTCGTTGCGGTTCTCCGTCAACTCGGCCGACACCGTCAGCTGCGTGTACACGCCCAGCAGTAACACCAGCACGGCGACGAAGACGGCGACTGCCAGGAACTTCCGAAGATATTTCTTTCTGATCCGATCCGGCAACTTCCGTTCCAGGCGCACCCAGAGGCTATCTGACGTCAATGCGGCTCACTGGGCCCAGATACGCGAAAGGAGTACAAATGATTGATTCCCGCATTATCAGATGGGATATTTACAGCGGTCGCGGGTAGCGGCGGTCCCGCGTCGGGGTTGCCGGACCCCTCGGGAGGGTGTCTTCGGTTCCGACGACGGGGCGACCGCACCGCGCGAAAACATAAACGCGTCCCGGTCGAAGGGAGGCGCATGACTGCGACGCCACTGAGGCCCGACGGCACGATCGCGTACTTCAGCATGGAGTACGGGCTGGAGAACGGCATGAACACCTACAACGGGGGGCTGGGCATCCTCGCCGGCGACGTCGTCCGCGGGTTCGCGGACCTGTCGGTCGACGCCGTCGGCCTCACGCTGGTCAACGACCGGGGACTGGGCCGACAGCACCTCGACGAGGACGGCGTTCAACACTCCGTACCGGCGCCCTGGTCGGTCGAGGAGTTCTGCGAACCGCTGGACGAGACGGTGACGGTCTCGCTGGGAGACGAGGAGGTGACGGTCGGTGCCTGGCAGTACGATGTCGTCTCGGAGCACGGCGGGACAGTCCCGGTCGTGATGCTCGACGCGGACCGCGAGGAGAACAGCGAGTGGGCGGGCGACCTCACCCACAGGGTCTACGCCCCGGGACGCGACGAGCGCTTCCGACTGGCCCAGGAACTCGTGCTCGGGGTCGGCGGCGTCCGGATGCTCGACGCCCTGGGCTACGACGTGGACACGTACCACATGAACGAGGGGCACGCCAGTTTCCTGACGCTGGAACTGCTGGGGGAGGCGGACCTCGACGCCGACGCGGTCCGCGACCGGTGCGTGTTCACGACCCACACGCCGGTCGCGGCCGCCCACGAGCAGTACCCCTACGACCTGCTGGCGGACCTTGCGGGCGACCTCGTCCCGATGGAAGCCGTTCGTGAACACACCGGCGCGAACTCCGTGCACACGACGCGGCTGGCGCTCAACCTCTCGCGGTACGTCAACGCCGTCTCGAAGCGCCACCAGGAGGTCAGCCGGGCGATGTTCCCGGACCACGCCGACGCTATCGACGCGGTCACCAACGGCGCGCACGTCCCGACGTGGGTCGGCGACCACGTCGCCGCGGTCTTCGACGAGCACGTCAGAAACTGGCGGCGCCACCCCTCGCGGCTCGCACACGCCGCGCTCGTCGACGACGAGGACCTCTGGGGCGCTCACCAGGCCGAGAAAGGGGAGCTGATCGACTACGTGCGCGAGCGCCAGGGGATCGAACTGGACCCCGACGTGCTGACGCTCGGGTTCGCGCGCCGGGCGGTCCCCTACAAGCGCGCGACGCTGCTGTTCGAGGACGTCGACCGCCTCCGCGAGGTCGTCGCCCGCGCCGGCGACCTCCAGGTCGTGTTCGCCGGCAAGGCGTTCCCCGGCGACCCCGGCGGGAAGGCCATCGTCGAGGAGATCCACCGCCACGCCGCGGACCTCCGGGACGAGGTCACCGTCGTCTACCTGGAGGACTACGACATGGAGATGGGCCACCGGCTGACGGCCGGCGTCGACGTCTGGCTCAACAACCCTCGGCGACCCAGGGAAGCCTCGGGCACCTCCGGGATGAAGGCCGCCTTCAACGGCGTCCCGCAGTTCTCGACGGTCGACGGCTGGTGGGTCGAGGGCCACATCGAGGGCGCGACCGGGTGGGCGATCGGTCCCGACCCCCACACCGACCGCGAGGAACGGCTGACCGACGAACTGGAGGACCTCGTCGACGCGACCGCGCTGTACGACGCCCTGGAGTCCGAGGTGCTCCCGACCTACTACGGGGACCGCGAGGCGTGGGTCGACGTCATGCGAAACGCCGTCGCGTTCAACGGCTCGCGGTACCACGCCCGCCGGATGGTCGAGGAGTACCTCGCCGACGCGTACGCCCGGTGAGCAGCCGGGTCGCTCTCTCGTCGGCGAAGTCCGTCCCCGGACCTAAGGTGTCGGCGGTCGACTGTGTGGTATGGCACCGCCGAACGTCCTCCTCGTCGCCGCCGACGACCTGGGGTACGGCGACCTCGGGTGCTACGGCGCCGAGTACGCGACGCCGAACCTGGACCGCCTCGCCGGCGAGGGGATCAGGCTGACGGACTGGCACGCCAACGGCCCGATCTGTTCGCCCACGCGGGCGTCGCTACTGACCGGGAAGTACCCCCACCGCGCGGGCGTCCCGGCGAACGCCCCGCAGGGCCGGCCGGAGACGGACCCCGACCTCGGGCTCCCGACCGACCAGCCGACGCTCCCCTCGGTGCTCTCGGCGGCCGGCTACCGGACGGGCGCGTTCGGCAAGTGGCACCTCGGGATGACCGACCGCGACGACCCGCTCGCCCACGGGTTCGACGAGCACGTCGGCTTCCGGTCGGGCTGTGTGGACTACTACTCGCACGTGATGTACTGGGTCCAGAGCCACGGTACCCCGCCGTACCACGACCTCTGGGACGGCCGGACCGAGATCCGGCGCGACGGCGAGTACCTCACCGACCTCGTCACCGACCGCGCGGTCGAGTTCCTCCGGGCCGGCGACGACAGGTCCGACCCGTTTTTCGCGTACGTCGCCTACAGCGCGCCCCACTACCCGCTCCAGGCGCCGGCCGAGTACTTCGAGCGGTTCCCCGACCTGGCGGGGGACCGCCGGACCCACGCCGCGATGGTCGCGACGCTCGACGACGCGGTCGGGCGCCTGCTGGACGCGCTCGACGGGGCGAGCGTCGCCGACGAGACGCTGGTCGTCTTCACGAGCGACCACGGCCCGTCGCGGGAGGTGCGCAACCACCTCGACGGCGCGAACCGGCCATACCGCGGGGGCAGTGCCGGGCCGTTCCGCGGCGGGAAGTTCAGCCTCTTCGAGGGCGGGACCCGGATCCCCGGAATCGTCCGGTACCCGGCGGAACTGCCCGCGGGCGAGACGAGCGCCGGGCTCGCGCTCACGATGGACGTCCTGCCGACCGTGCTCGACTTCGCCGGCCTGTCCGTGACCGACGGAGGGGCGAACGAGGGATCGGACCCGGGGTTCGACGGCGAGAGCCTCCGCTCGCTGCTCGCGGGGGGCGAGTCCCCCCACGACCGCGCGTTCTGGGCGTTCGACGACCAGCTGGCGGTCCGGGAGGGCGACCGAAAGCTCGTGGTCGACGGCCTGGAAGTGCCGCCGGACGCCGACGAACGCGGGTTCGAGCGGGTCGCGGGGCCACACCTCGCGGACCTGGCCGCGGACCCGGCGGAGTCGACGAACCTGGCCGGGAGCGAGCCCGAGACGGTCGAGCGCCTGACCGACGCGGGCCGGACGTGGCTGGACTCCGTGGCGGGGGACGGGGTGGCGGGCGAGTGACGGTCGTCGAACAGGCTCCCCGGCGGCGAGTGGCGGCTGCCGAGCAGCGGGGACCGTCAGTCGGCCCGGCTGTCAGCCCTCGCGGACCGTCAGTCCGACGGCAGCTATCTCCTCGATCGTGGCCTTCCACCCGCCGACGGTCCGTTCGCCGTCGCCGGTGTCGACCGTCAGCGTCGCCTTCGTCGGGGACACGGCGGCGAAATCCCCGCCTCCGGGGCTGCTCAGTTCGTAGTCGACTATCTCGCCGGTCCAGGTGCCCGGGCTCCGGGTGTGGGTCTCGCGGCCCTCTATCTCGGCGACGTAGGTCCGACCGGCGTCCAGCCCGTCCCGGAGGTCGACGATCGCCCGCCAGGGGTCCAGGTAGCGCTTCGGGAGGCCGTCGTCGGTCTGGATCGCGCCGGAGCCGGTCCAGACTTGCTCGGCGTATATCTGGAACAGCATCACGAGGTTGCGCTCCTGGGTGACGATGTAGGGCTGGGACTTCTCCTGGGGGTGCTTGCTGTTGAAGACGCCGTACGTCCGGTCGGCGAAGACGAAGGTGTCCAGGCTGGGACGGTGGCGGACGGTCAACCCCTCGGGGAAGTTCGGCCCCATCCGCCCCGGACGCGGGTCGGCGCCCCGCGCCTCGTCGCCGTCGACGACGAGGCGGACGGTCACGCCGCGGTCGACCGCGTCCGCGAGCGGGGCCGCGAGGTCGTCGTACATGGCGACCGGGAGCGCCAGCGTCAGCCACCACTCGGCGTCCTCCACGGCGCGGCGCATGTGGCGCAGCGCCGACTCGTCCATCGAGAGCATGGTCACGAACCCCTCCGTGGACTGCTCGTCGTCGTGGAGCCCCGACAGCGACGCGGAGATGGCGTCGATGCGGTCCGAGAACGAGTCGATACGCCGCTCGCGGAACTGGTCCAGGACGACCTCGGGCGGCGGCGCCTGGACCCGCTTGCCGTTACCGGTCTCCTGGACTTCGAGCAGCCCCATCTCCCGGAGGTCGTCGATCACGTCGTAGATCCGGGCCCGCGGGACTTCCGAGGAGTCCGCGAGTTCCTTGGGGCTCGCGGAGCCGAGGCTCACGGCCGCCACGTAGGCGCTCGACTCGTACTTGGTGAACCCCACCTCCTGGAGTTCGTCCGTGAGTTCGGCTTCGTCCATCGGTCGTGTGTGCTCCTGGTGAGGCCCCCGTAGTGTCAGTTTCGGTCCCGCGCGTCCCCGTCGCTCGCGCCGGTTCCGGGCCGCGGGACGCGCTGGTACCGGAGTTCGAAGGCACCGTCCTCGCGGGCGACCTCGGCGAACACCTCCCAGGCGTCCCCCCGGGGGAGAACGTCGAGATACCGGCAGGTGGCGAAGGTATCGACGCCGGTTCCCGGGGCGGTCGGCGCCGCGTACCGGGGCCCGTCCGGGCTCGCGTCGACGACGCGCTCGCAGTCGGGCGAGACGCCGACCCCGGTCCGGAGGTTCCAGGTCATCCCCTCGTCGGTCAGCCCGCTCCCGTCGTAGAAGACGAGCCAGGCGGGGGCGTCCGGGGCCGGGACGACGCAGCTCACGCGCGTGTGGTGGTCGTGCCAGTACCCGCGTTCGAGCACCGGGTTATCCGGGTGGCGGGTCCACGTCTCGCCGTCGACGCTCGTCGCCAGGTGCGCCTGCTCGGACCGCCCGTCGTGCCCGGCGTAGAACATGTAGTAGCGGCCGCCGACGACGGTGAGACAGGGGTCTTTCACCGTCGCACGGTCGCTCCCGCCTGCGGCGGGCCGCAGCACGTCCCGGCCCGTCGAGGGGTCGAACGCGTCCGGCGCCGGAGCGTCGTCGAGTTTCCGGATCGTCCACTCGTTCGACCCGCGGTCGACCGGGAGGTACAGCTTCGCGTCGCCGGTGTGGGGGTCGGTCCCGAGCGCGGGACGCTCGACGCTCACGACCCCCAGCTCGTCTGCGGTCAGCCGCGCGATCCGGTCGTAAGCAGTCTCTTCGACCCGCCGGTGTACGGTGATCGCGCGGCCGCGCTCGTCCGGCGTGCGCTCCCTGACCGCGAGATACGTCTCGCCGCCGTGCTCGTGGACGCAGGGCGCGCCAGTCCAGTTCCCCCGCTCGCCCTCCGGCGGTTCCATCAGTGTCTCCGCCTCGGACGGGTCGAACGCGGGAGGGGTGGCATATGTGTTCATGGGTTAGTTATTGGGGTATTTACTTTATATGACTTTGTTACTACGTTCGGTAGTTGCTATGCCAAAACCTTAAGTATTATCCAGTATAGTTCTAGTCCATGTCGCGTGACAGCAAGCAACACGACGCTGACGAAGTCGGTCGACGAGACCTGATGCGACGGTTCGGCGTCGGCGGCGCGACGGTGATCCTGTCGGGACTGGCCGGTTGTGGCAGCGGTGGCCCCGGTTCTGGAACAGACACGCCGACACCCGCCGACGGCGGCGGCGACGGGATGGACGGTGGCGACGGCGGCGGCGACGGGATGGACGGTGGCGACGGCGGAGACGGCGGGACGGCGACAGAAGAGCCGATGGCCGAACCGGTCGACGCGACGTTCAGCGTCCCGACGCCGCGGGTACCGCGCGACGTCCACTGGAACAACTACAACCCGACGAGCCAGGCGGGCCCGACGAAAAACTGGGTGCAGGAGTACATGATCGGCTACCGGCAGGCCGACCAGACGTTCGTGCCCTCCGCGGTGTTCGAGGACGTCACCGTCGAGGGGACGACGATGTCGATCACGGTGATGGACGACGTGACCTGGCACTCGGGCGACCCGATCACCGCCGAGGACGTCGTCACGCAGGTGAAGATGGACATCTTCATGAACCAGCCGCCCGCTGACGTGGTCTCCGACGCCCAGGCTGTCGACGACAAGACGGCCGAACTGTCGCTGAAGACCAAGAACAAGCAGATCGCGCTCGGTACCTACGCCGGTCGGAACTTCCACACGCCGACCAGCCAGTACGGCGAGTACGTGACGCGGTTCGAGGAGGCCACGAGCGACAGCGAACGCGACTCGGTTCGCTCGGACGTCGTCGGGTTCGAAGCCAAGGAGAACGACTGCGGGCCCTTCACGATCACTAACGCTACCGCCCGCCGGTTCGAGGGCGAGGTCCACGAGGGACACCCGGCCTACGAGGCCATCCAGGGACTGAGCCTCGAAGTGACCAAGACGACCGGCAACCAGGGGATCCTCCAGATGGGGATCGCGGACGAGATCGACTACATCGGCCCGATCGTGCTGTCCCAGGACGCCCTCTCTCAGCTCCCGGACCACTACCAGATCAACCCGACGTCGAACCTCAACGGCCACGGGCTGTTCTGGAACCACGAGAACGAGCACATCTCCCGGGTGAACTTCCGAAAGGCCATCGCCCACGTCGCGGACCGGAAACAGATCGCGAAGAACGCCGCCGGCCTGCAGTTCAAGACGCCGGTCGGCACCCCGACCGGCATCTCGGGGGTCGGGAGCGGCATTCCGCGCAGCTGGATCGGCGACGCGCTCGACAGCTTCACCGCCTACGAGACGAACACTGACGGGGCAGCGCAGTTGCTCCAGGACGCGGGCTACTCGAAGCAGGGTGGGAACTGGGTCGGGCCGAACGGCAACACCGTAAAGCTGAATCTGGTGTACCCCGGCGGCTGGACGGACTGGGTCAACGCCGGCCAGACGCTCAACGCTCAGCTCCAGAGCTTCGGCATCAAGACGGAGTTCCAGACGGTCGACGCCCCGACCTGGAACGGGAAGACCTTCCCCAACGGGGAGTTCGACATCACGCCCCGGTTCTGGGGCGGCGGCCGGCCCCACCCGTTCTTCGGGTTCCGGAAGGTCTCCAACAGCACCGCCCAGGGGAACGCGAACATCCCCCAGAGCTTCGACGTCCCGGGGACCGTGGGCGAGCCCGGTAGTTCGACGACGACGATGAACCTGGCCGACATGACCGCACAGATCCCCGAGACGTCCGGTTCGGAGGCCAAACAGATCGTGACGAAACTGGCGTGGGCGGTCAACCAGCGCCTGCCCGTGTTGCCGGTCATGGAGAAGATCGGCGCGGTCTGGTGGACGACCGACGACTTCCAGACGCCGCCCGCCGACAACAAGTGGATGAGCGTCAACCCGCCGACCCACCTCACCTGGCCGTTCCACGAGGGGAAGATCCCGCCGAAGCGAAAGTAGGCGTACCACTGACCCTCGGCCGCTCGCCGAGCGGACCCCCCTACGAGCATGGTGGGACACTCCCGCGACCCCACACGACCGGCGCTTCGCCGGTACAGCACGAGAGAGCCTGCCGACACGGCATGACTGACACACTGCTGACACCGCACAACCGATGCACTGGCTGATAAAACGCCTCGCGCGCGCACTGTTCACGATCGTCGCGACCGTCTCGCTCTCGTTCGTGATGATCCGCCTGATCCCGGGCGGACCGATGGACTACCTTCGGGCACAGCTCAGAGAGCAGAACTCGGGGATGTCGAGCCGGGCGATCAACGCCCTGGTCGAGTCCTACACCAAGGTCAACCCCGACCGGCCGATACACGTCCAGTACGTCGACTACGTCACCTCGGTCCTGCAGGGCGACCTCGGGAAGTCGACGTGGTACGGCGACCCCGTCAGTGCGATCCTGCTCGACGCCCTCCCGTGGACGCTGTTCGTGATGGCGCTGTCGATCACGTTCGCGTTCGCCATCGGGATCGGCCTCGGCGCGCTGATGGCTTACAAGGAGGGGACCGGCTTCGACTACAGTTTCTCGACGGTGACGATCGTCTTCAACTCGATCCCCTACTACGTGCTCGCGGTCGTGTTCCTGTTCCTGCTGGGGTTCCAGTGGAACCTGTTCCCGACCGGCGGCCGACTGAGCCCGGGGGTCGATGTCGGGCTCACGCCGACGTTCCTCGTCGACGCGCTGTACCACGCCGCGCTGCCGGTCCTGTCGTTCGTGCTGACGCGCTTTGGCTTCCAGGCGCTGGCGATGCGGGGCAACAGCATCAACGTCCTCGGGGAGAACTACCTCCGGGTCGCGAACATCCGGGGACTCCCCGGGCGGCGAATCGCCCTCCAGTACGTCGGGCGGAACGCGGTCCTCCCGCTGTACACGACGCTGATGATCTCCATCGGGACGATGTTCGGCGGGACCGTCATCCTCGAACAGATCTTCGCGTACCCGGGCGTCGGCTACTACATGTTCCAGGCCATCGACGCCCGGGACTACCCGCTGATGATGGGCGCGTTCATCGTCATCACGGTCGCCATCGTCGCCGCCATCCTGTTCGCGGACCTGACCTACGGCTGGATCGACCCGCGGGCCGGGGGAGGTGAGTCCCGTGAGACGTACTGACGAGGACTCGCGTCCCGAGGGCGACTCGCGTCCCGGGGGCGACTCGCGTCCCGAGGGCGACTCGCGTCCCGAGGGCGACTCGCGTCCCGAGGGCGACTCGCGTCCCGGGGGCGACGGTGCGAGCGGACTCGACGCGCTGGCCGCGCTGGGCGACGACGGGAGCGACCGGCCGGCCGAGAACGCCCGCCGGACCGACGGCGGGCGCGTCGACGCGGACTCGCCGTTCAGGGTCCCCGAGACGGAGACGCGGTCGCGCCGCGAGCGACTGGCCCAGCTGTTCGACCTGTACGTGCAGTCGCCGGCCAGGGTCGTCTGGAGCGACTGGCGGACCCGGATCGGGGTGTCGATCCTGCTCGTCTACCTGTTTGCGGGGACGGTCGGGGTGGTCCTCGTCGCCCCGCCGAGCCCGAACCAGGGGATGCTCCACACGAAGCCGTTCCAGACGTGGGCCCACCCGCTGGGAACCGACGGCATCGGCCAGGACATGCTGAGCCTGCTGGTCCACGCGGTCCCGCCGATGCTGGAGATGATCCTCTCGGGCGGCGTGTTCGCGACGACTGTCGCGACGGTGCTGGGGACGCTCTCGGGCTACCGCGGCGGCCGCGTCGACGGCGCGCTCACCACGGTCATGGACATGGCGACGGCCATCCCGGGGCTGCCGCTGGCCATCGTCGTCGCGAGCATCCTCCAGCCCGAACAGCCCTGGGTTGTCGGGATCGTCCTGACGATTAACGTCTGGGCGGGGCTCGGCCGGTCGATCCGGTCGCAGGTCCTCACGCTCCGGGAGGAGAACTACGTCGAGGCCTCGCGCACGATGGGGATCCGGACGCACACCATCATCGCCCGCGACATCGTCCCGAACATCATGCCCTACGTGACCATCAACTTCGTCAACGCCGGCCGGATAGTCGTGTTCAGCTCCGTCGCGCTGTACTTCCTGGGCGTCCTGCCGTTCACGAACACCCACTGGGGCGTGACGATGAACCGCGCGTACAAGAACTCCGGCGCGCTGTACTCCTGGGACCGGGCCTACACCCTGCTGGAGCCGATGTTCGCCATCATCATCCTCTCGCTGGGGCTGGTCCTGCTCTCCCAGGGCGCGGACCGGATCTTCAACCCGCGGGTCCGGGCGCGCAGCGCCGACACCATCGAGGGCGACGAGCCCGTGGGCGGGGGGCGGTCCTGATGGCGGGAGACGCGGGCCGGGCGGACCGCTCGGGAACTGCGGACGGCGGCGAGGACGTCGTCGTCGATGTCGAGGACGCCACGATCCGCTTCGACATGGACCGGGGCGTCGCCCGCGTCCTCGACCAGGTGGACGTGGCGATCCGCCGCCACGAGATCTTCGGCCTCGTCGGCGAGAGCGGCTCCGGCAAGTCGATGCTCGCGTCGACGATGCTGGACGCGGTCGAGGACCCGGGCGTGCTCTCGGGGCGGGTCACCTACTACCCCGACGAGGGCGAGACCGGCGTCTCGGTACTGGACCTCTCGCCCGAGCGGCTGCGGCGCCTCCGCTGGGAGGAGATATCGATGGTGTTCCAGGGGGCGCTCGACTCGTTCAACCCGACGCTGAACGTCCGCCAGCACTTCCACGAGACGCTGTCGG
>JBDGST010000088.1:9281-15987 GCA_042217365.1 Haloarculaceae archaeon | reverse complement strand
GTCCCGACGACGCTTCCTCGGCGCGTGTGCGGGTGCGCTGGCGGTCGGCGTCACGGGCTGTCAGACCGCACCGGACGGCGATGACGGAGACGGCGGTGCCAGCGGACCGACCGAAGGGGCCGACGGCAGCGCCGGACTGGGCGGCGGGACCGGCAACGAGGCCGGGACGCCCGACGCGGCCGGTGGGGACGATCCCAACGTCGACCGGCTCAGTCAGTCGATGTCGGAGCCGTACGCCCGCGTGTACCGGAACACCGTCTCCTCGGTCGCGCAGATCCGGGTGTACACTCCGAGCGGCGGCGGGCAGGGGACCGGCTGGCTGTACGACGACGGCCACCTCGTGACGAACGAGCACGTCGTCGCCGGCGCGTCGGAGGTGTACGTGCGGTTCCACGAGGGCGGATGGATCCCTGCCAGCGTCGTCGGGACCGACGTGTACAGCGACCTGGCGGTCCTGTCCGTCGACGAGGCCCCCGCGAGCGCGACCCCGCTGGACACGCTCCGGACGGACCCGCCGATCGGGACCGAGGTCGTGGCTATCGGAAACCCGTTCGGCCTCTCCGGGTCGGTCTCGGCCGGCATCGTCAGCGGCCTCGACCGGACGCTCCGGGCCGCGAACAACTTCTCGATCCCCGACGCGATCCAGACGGACGCGCCGGTCAACCCCGGAAACTCGGGCGGGCCGCTCGTCGACCTGAACGGCGACGTGGTCGGCGTCATCAACTCGGGCGGCGGCGACAACATCGCCTTTGCCATCTCCGCGCCGCTGGTGCGCCGGGTGGTGCCGGAACTCCTCGCCGACGGCGATTACGACCACCCCTACATGGGCGTGCGAATCGAGAACGTCGGTCCGCTGCTCGCGCGCGCGAACGACGTCGAGCGCGGGACCGGGGTCTACGTCCACGAGGTCCGCCGTGGCACCCCCGCGGCCGGCGTCCTCCAGGGGAGCGAGGGCTCCGAGTCGATCGAGGGGCGCCAGGTCTACACCGGCGGCGACGTGATCGTCGCCATGGACGGGACGGCTATCGGGTCACAGCAGGCGCTCGCGAGCTTCCTCGCCCTCGAAACCCGTCCCGGCGACACCATAGACGTCACCGTCCTCCGCGACGGGGCCGAGACCACCGTCCAACTCACGCTCGGGTCCCGCCCCGAGCCGTAGCGGGACGGGAGCCACCGCTCGCGGGAACGGTTCTCCGGTCGCCCCCCGAAAACAGACTACTCCAGGCGCTCGGCCGCGTCGCGGTCGACGAGCGGGCCGGCGTTGGACGCCGGGAGCGTCACCACGTCCTCCGCCGAGAGGTCGTAGGCCCGCTGGTCGACGCCGTATATCTCGCCCACGTCCTCGGTGATCCGCAGTGTGGTGCGCTCGACGTCCGCGTCGCCCGCTTCCGCCCGGACGTCCGCGTCGCCCGCTTCCGTCCTGACGTCCGCGCGAGTCCCACTGTCGGCCAGTTCGCCAGCGCTACCGCCATCCACCTCCGCCGCGGGGGCGTCGGTTTCGCTCCTGGTCCCACCGGCGGGTTCAGCCGGGCGTTCGGCGTGGGCTCCGTTCCCGCTCTCGGGGGTCGGGACGTCGGCCACCTCTCCCGCCGTTTCCACGGACGGCCGTTCCACCGCCGCTGCGCTCGCCGACCCGCTCCCCGACCGGGACGCCGGCTCACTGTCGGCTGACGCGGAACCGTCGGTCGCTTGCGCCCCCGTCGCGACCCCGCCGTCGCTCCGTTCGACCGGCGCCTCCCCGGTGGTCGAGTCGGCGCCGGGACCGCCGGTCGGGCTCCCGGAACCCGGGTCGCGCTGGCCGGCGAAGTCGGGCGCTCGATTCCCGTCCCCGGCGTCCACGCTTCCCTGACCGCCGGTCCCGGACTCTCCCCGACCGCTGCCGGGTTCAGGGTCCCCCGGGCCTGCGCTGGCGTCACGTTCCGCCTGGCCGTCGCCGGCCATCAGGTCCGCCGCGTCGACCGGACGGGCAGGGTCGTGTTCGTCGGACCGGGATTCCGGGTCGGCGGCGTCCTCCCCGGTTGGCGGCGTGGCGGACCCGGTGTGGTGGCCGTCCGGGGGGGTCGAGTCCCCCCGACCGCCGTCATCGGGGGGCGTCGGCCGTTCGCCGTTCGCGTCGCGCGCTGGTGCGTCCGCGACGCCGTCCGCGTCCGAGTCCGGCGTACCGGACCCCGCGGTTCCCGGTTGGACCGGCGATTCGCCGTCGAGGACGGCGAAGACGTGCTCGCGGTTGTTCTCGATGGCGGCCACGAGCGTCTCGAAGAGGTCCCGCTCTTCGGCGGTGAGGCCCTCGTCGTCAGTGGGCATGTCGGCGGCCGCGAGCGAGGCCATCTTGACGATCTTGCCGACCCGGCGCTCGTAGATCGCCTCGACAGTCTGCTCGGCCGTGTCGATGTCGTCGTTGAGGCGCCCGACCTCCGGCGAGTTCCAGGGGTCGTCCGCGCGCTCGGCCGCGCGGTCGCGCTCCTCGCGCAGCTGCTGGACGTAGTCCGCGACGTCCCGGTAGAAGGACTCGCGCAGCTGCTGGAGGCTGTCGGTCTGGCGCTCGCGGCTCTGTACTGACTGTAATTCGTCGACGTCCATCACTCGGGCCCCTTCTCGGCGCGGCCCCGTGCCATGAGGAACGCGCCGAGGTACTCCGGAACGGACTCGACGCCCTCCTCCAGTGTAAAACTATCGCCGCGGAGTTCGACGACCCCCGGGTCGGTCACCTCGACGGCGATGTCGTGCCCGACGAACGTCTCCGGGACGGCGTCGACGAGCGGGTCGAAGGCGTCGATCTCCTCGCGGTCGATCCGCCGGACTTCGAGCGCGCTCCCGCCGTGGAGGCTCCCCGGGAGCCGGATGAGCCGGTTCGTGTCCGTCGTCACCGGCTCGTCGATCGGGGCGTTCTGCTCTTCGACCGTCACCGACGCGAACTGCTCGGCGACCTGCTCGAAGGCGGTGTGGGCCGTGACGTTCCCGCGCTCGATCTCCTCGAAGCGGTCGCTCGCGATGTTGTACATGGCGCGGGCCTTCCCCTCGCCGATCCCCTCGTACTGCGAGAGCGTCTCGACGGCGTCGTCCTCTTCCTGCTCGCGGACGGTCGCCGCCAGGTCCAGGACGCGCCCGTGGATCCGCGCGCCCCACCCGCCCTCGCTCGGCAGGTACCGGTTAGTGGCGGGGCTCTTGCGCCCGGCCTCGCCGCCGACCGTCTCCTCGTCGACCACGTGGTCGAACTTCAGGCCGATGCCCCGCACGTAGTCGACGATCTCCCGGCGGGCGTCGCTGTCGAGCGCCTGCACCGTCTCGTCGCGGACGTGGACGTGGTAGCCCCGCCCGCCCGAGAAGACGACAGTCAGGTCCTCGAACCCGAAGTCGGTCTCCAGGAAGTCGAGCAGGCGAAGCAGGGCGTCCTTGCACTTTTCGAGCATCTCGGCGTAGCTGTCCTCGCCGAGCGTCACCGACGGGAGGTGGTCGGCGTCCAGGTCGAACACGAGGTCCGACGAGCGCCAGCCCTTGCCCGTCATCGTCGACGCGCCGGGGTCGTCGTACCGGCCGGCCGAGAAGTAGACGTGTCTGGGTCGCTCGCGGGCGAGAAACTCCGAAAGCGAGCCCAGGTCGAGCAGCGAGCGGTGTCGGACCATCGTCTCGCCAGGCCCCTCGGTCCAGGGGACGTAGCCCCACTCGCGCTCGTTCGCGTCCGGCGGCGGCGTCAGGTCCGTCCGGCGGTAGTAGTCGCCGAACCGCCCCCGGAGGTACGCCCGGGTCTGCTCGTGCACGCTCGTCGAGTAACGAACGGGAGTGCATAGCGTTTGCGCTCGGGGCAGTCCGTCGCCCCGCCCCGGTGGCCGGTCTTCGTCTTTCCGACCGGCTCCGACAGTCCCGGTCAGGTGCCGAGGAGGTTCGACAGTTTGTCGGTGAACCCTTCCTGTTCGCCCAGCCTGAGGTAGTACGCGTCGCCGCCGTCCTCGTAGTAGCCGTCGATCCGCCGTTCGACCGAGAACCCGATGTGCCGGTAGAACTCGACGGCTTCCTGGTTGGTCGTCCGGGCGTGGCAGGTGACCGAGTTGTAGTCGTCCGCGACGCGCGCGACGAGCGCCTCGCCGAAGCCCTCGCCCTGGTACTCGGCGTCGACCGCGAGAAAGAGGACGTACCCGTCGCGACGGACCGCGGCGAAGCCGATGAGCTGTCCGGTGTCGGTCCGGTCGAGAAAGAGGTAGACCGTCGACCGCCTGTACGCGCTCTCGAAGAACCCCCGGCGCTGCCTGAGAACGCCGTAGTCGGACCGGATCCGCTCTTTGAGCTGCCACGCCTGCTCGACGTAATCCGTGTCCCCCGGATCGACGACGCGCCGTTCGACGTTGACGCTCACTACGTGGGGAGTAGCGCGCTAACGACCATAATTCCATCGGCATCGGGGACGATTGCGGCGGCCGAAACGCCGCTCGCGGTGACAGTCCCCGCCCGTCGCCGCGACCGCCGTTCCTGCCGGCTTCCCCGCCCGTCGCCGCGACCGCCCACTGCGTGGACGCGAACCCAGCGCCTTCCAGAACAGTAACGCTTTCCGGAACCGTGTTCTTGTGTGAGAGCATGTCACAGTCGACTGGGACCAGCGGAGGGGTCCCCGGCGGGGCCGCGAGCGCCGACCCCGCTCGGGGCACCGTCGAACAGCTACGGCAGATCCTCGTCTCGGGCGCCGCGATCACGATTCCGGCCATCGTCACGATATTCGTCCTCTGGTTCGCAGTGAACTTCGTCCTCGGGCTGGTCGGCCCGGGAGTGATATTCCTGACCGACCTGCTGAACGTCGGCGAGTCGGTGCCGCCCGTCGTCCTGGAACTGACGGCCGTCCTGACGCTGGTCGCGATAGTGTTCGTCGTCGGGTTCGTCGCCGAGAAGCGGTCGGGCGCCGGGATCGAGGAAGCCTTCGACCGGGGGATGGCACGCCTCCCCGGGATCGGCTCGGTGTACACGAGCTTCAACGAGATGAGCGAACTCATCCTGTCGAGTGACTCGCGTAGCTTCCGCGAGGTCAAACTCGTCGAGTACCCCACGGAGGGGTCGTACGCGCTGGCGTTCGTCACGGCCGAAGCGCCAGGCGAAATCAGTGCCGCCACCGGCCACGACGACCTGATGACGCTGTTCATGCCGATGGCACCCAACCCGGTGATGGGCGGGTTCGTCATCCACGTCTCGGCCGACCGCGTCCACGACGTCGACCTCACGGTCGAGGAGGGGATCCAGTCGATCCTGACCAGCGGGGTCGCCGTCGGCGACGAGCGGGCGGTCGATGACCGCGGGACCGACGCGCTCGACGGGAGATCCGTGTGAACGCGGTTGTCCTTCCGTCCGGGAGAACCCTTCCGTCCGAAGGAATCCGTGAGTTAAATACCGACGGCCGCGAAACCCGAGTAGAGACGATGAGCTTCGACCTCCGGGAGCACACCGCCGACGTGGCTGTCGAGGCTACCGGGCCGACCCTCGGCGGGACCTTCGCCGCGGTGGCCGACGGGATGGCCGCGGCGATGTGCGAGGCCGACGGCTGGCCCGCCGACGGCGAGCGCTTCGAGGTGTCCGTCGCGGCGGAGGGGCGCGAACAGTTGCTCTTCGATTACCTCGACCACCTCATCTACGAGCGCGACGTCCGGGGAGTGTTGCCGGTGGACAACGCGGTGACCGTCGAATCCGACGGCGACGACTGGCGCGTCTCCGGGAGCGCGCGCGGGGTCCCGCTCGACAGCGTCGCCGCGCGCGACCTCAAGGCCGTCACCTACTCCGAGATGGACCTCTCTGAGACCGGCGACGGCTGGCACGCCTACGTCGTGTTCGACGTGTGATTGGTCGCGGCGGCGACTCCGGGAGTCGCGGCTCTTTCGGCGGTGTCGGCCTCTCCCGTATCGGTTTCTCCGTTGGACTCCCGAGCGACCGTATGTCACGAATTTTTGGGACGCGAGTCCCCCGACCGAGCGATTGAACCGCGTGGAAACCAAGATCCGCCATGACCTACCGACGCCCGGCGATGTCGGTCACGGCGGTCGTCCTCTCGCTCGGAGCGGGCGTGGGCCGCGCACGGGCACACGTCGATTACGTCACCGACCCGCCGGCCGCGACCGACGCGGCCCTGGAGTTCCTGTCCGCGGTGCTGTCGGAGCCGCTGAACCTCGCGCTGGTCCTGGTCGGAAGCGGGCGCCCGAGCGCCGACCACATGCTCAAGGAAGTGGCCGACGCGGACGGGACGTGGTACGGCCGGGTCGACCCCGTCCACGGGGTCGCGGATCGATTCGCCGGGAGGATCCGGCCCTACGAGCGATATCTGCCGACGGTCCTCAGGGTCGGGATCGGCGTCTCGTTCGTCTACCTGGGCCTGACCCAGAAACTCGCCAACCCCGCCCGGGCGCTGCTGGTCGTCGAGAAGTACGACCTGACCGGCGTCGTCCCGGTGGACCCGGGACTGTGGGTCGTCGGCGCCGGCCTCACCGAGATCGGGGTCGGCGTCCTGCTGGTCGCCGGCTATCTGACCCGCGCGTCCGCCGCGACTGCGTTCCTGATGCTCGTGTTGACGCTGTTCGGGCTCCCGGACGACCCGGTGCTGGCCCACGTCACCCTCTTTGGGATGCTCTCGGCCGTGTTCACGCTGGGGTCCGGCCCGGTCTCTGTCGACGCGCTCCTCTCCGAGTCGGCTGCCCCGGCCGGTGAGCGACGGGAGCCGGCCCCCGGGGACTGACCG
>JBDGST010000088.1:0-9181 GCA_042217365.1 Haloarculaceae archaeon | reverse complement strand
CGTGCCCGACGGATCCTCCGGTATGACAACCTACGAGGCGGACGGCATCACGCTCGAGAAGGTCCGCGAGGACGTCTGGGAAATACCGCGGGAGGGCGGGATGAACGCGCCGGCTCGGGTGTTCGCGAGCGAGGAACTGCTGGACGAGATCAGCGACGACCTGACACTCACGCAGCTCAAGAACTCCGCGCACCTCCCCGGCGTCGCGAAGTACGCGGTCTGCATGCCCGACGGGCACCAGGGCTACGGGTTCCCGGTCGGCGGCGTCGCCGCCATCGACGCCGAGAACGGCTGCATCTCCCCCGGAGCTATCGGGTATGACATCAATTGCTTGCCGGCTGGAACGGAAGTTCGCCTCTCACACGGTCGGAAAGTCCCGATCGAATCACTGGAAGAGCGATTCGAGAGTGAACAGGCCGTCGTGGCGACCGGTGACCAGTGTGTCGACTCCGACATTCGTCTGTTCACGGAATCCGAATCGAAGCCAGTGTACGAGATTGAAACGGCGACGGGTCGAACGTTCCAGGCGACCGCGGACCACCCGATCGAGACTCCAAACGGGTTGGTCCAACTGGACGAACTCCAGGTTGGGGACTCGGTCGTGGTTCACCCGTTCGAGGGCATCGAACACGAAGATCCCGACGAGTTCGTCGTGGTCTCCGAGGGAGACTTGGACGATGCCGATCCGCAGGCGGTCCGGGCACTGAAAGACCGGGATCTGTTGCCGCTGAAAACGACCGACGACGCGTTCAACCGTCTCCTGAAGGTCGTCGGCTACCTCCTCGGGGACGGCGCGTTCGGCGGCAACGGACAGACGTGGTTCTACGGTAACCCCGATGGACTCCGGGAGATTCAGCGGGACATCCGCGAGATCGGATTCGACCCGTCGAAGATCTACGAACGCGAACGGGACCACGAGATCGGCGGAACTACGTTCCAAGCGACCGAGTATAGTATGAAGGCGACGTCTCGATCGCTACGGCGATTGTTCGTCGAACTCGGCGTTCCGGAAGGGCCAAAAATCGAGTCCGGATTCACGACCCCGGAGTATCTCCGTCGGCTCCCTGACTGGCAGAAGGCGCTCTTTTACTCGACGTATTTCGGTGCGGAGATGAACGCACCCGCCGCACAGCACGACAAGAATCTCTACTGTCCGAAAGTCTCTCAAACGCGAACGACAGAGACGGCGTCCGCCGGACGCGAGTTCATGGAGGACCTGAAGGCGTTCCTCGGAAACCTCGACATCGAAACCGACCGGATCGAGGAGTTCGAAACGGGCTCAAACCGGGACCACGAAACGGCCCGTCTCCGACTCGGAGTGAAAAACGACTCCGAGAACCTGATCCGGTTTTTCACTCGCGTCGGTTACCGGTACCACCCGGACAAGCAACGGGAAGCGATGAAGGCCGTCCAGTATCTCCGGAAAAAAGAACGTGAAATTGCACGGCGCGAGCGGATCGCATCGGAAGCACAACGGCTCGCCGACGGGGGAACCGAAATATCCGAGATCCGTTCGCGATTCGATATCAACGACCGATTCGTCGAACGGAGCGTCTGGAGCGGTCGGTCCGGACGCCCTCGCCCCGGTAGGGACTTCCCTGATTACGAGGAATTCCGTGAGGGGAAAGACGTCAACGACGACGGAACTACCGAAACTGAGATCGTTGCGATCGAGGATGCCGGGGAGAAACCGGTCTACGATATCGGTGTCGTCCACGATGCTCATACGTTCCTCGCGAACGGATTCGTAGTTTCGAACTGCGGCGTGAGGATGGTGAAAACGAACCTCTCGTACGACGACGTCCGCGGGCGCGAGGAGGAGCTCGTCGACGCGCTGTTCGCGAACGTCCCGTCGGGGCTGGGCGGGGGCGGCGTCTTCGAGGGGAGCGCCGGGGACGTCGAGGACATCCTCGCGCGGGGGATGGAGTGGGCCCTCGAGGAGGGGTACGCCGTCCCCGCGGACCTCGAACACTGCGAGGACGAGGGCCAGCGTCCGGATGCCGACCCGTCGGCGGTCTCACAGAAGGCAAAGGACCGCGGGAAAAACCAGGTCGGGAGCCTCGGCAGCGGGAACCACTTCCTCGAGGTCCAGCGCGTGACCGACGTCTACCGCGAGGACGTGGCAGCGGAGTTCGGCCTCGAAGCCGACCAGGTCGTCGTCCTGATCCACTGTGGGTCGCGGGGGCTGGGCCACCAGGTCTGCACGGACTACCTTCGCGACGTGGAACAGGCCCACGCGGGGCTGCTCGACCGGTTGCCCGACAAGGAACTGGCCGCGGCGCCGGCCGGCACGCAGCTCGCCGAGGACTACTACGGCGCGATGTGTGCCGCCATCAACTTCGCCTGGGTGAACCGCCAGCTCATCACCCACCAGACCCGCAAGGTGTTCGAGAAGGTGTTCGGCGCCGACTGGGAGGCGCTCGGGATGGACCTGCTGTACGACGTGGCCCACAACATCGGCAAGAAGGAGGTCCACGAGGTGCCCGTCGACGACGAGGGACGCCCGACCGCCCTGGGCGACGGCGTCCGCGGGGAGGAACGCGAGCTGTACGTCCACCGGAAGGGCGCGACGCGGGCGTTCCCCGCCGGCCGCGAGGAGGTACCCGCTGCCTACCGCGACGTGGGCCAGCCGATCATCATCCCGGGGAGCATGGGGGCCGGGAGTTACGTGCTCCGGGGCGGCGAGAACTCGCTCGCGGAGACGTTCGGGTCGACCGCCCACGGCGCCGGCCGGCTGATGAGTCGCACGCAGGCCAAACAGGAGTACTGGGGCGAGGACGTCGTGGACGACCTCCGCGAGGGGCAACAGGTGTACGTCAAGGCCGAGAGCGGCGCGACCGTCGCGGAGGAGGCGCCCGGCGTCTACAAGGACGTCGACGAGGTCGTCCGCGTCTCGGACGCGCTGGGCATCGGCGACCGCGTCGCCCGGACGTTCCCGGTCTGCAACATCAAGGGCTGATACGGACCGTTGTAATTCTTTACCACCACGGCGAAACGGGACGAACGTTTCGGCAGTGAACCAGCCACACGTCAGCCGCTACGCCGAAAATAGTTACAACGGTCCGTATGAGAGGGGCGGACATCGCCGGACCCGGCACCGACGGGAGCCGGTCACCGAGCGTTCGTTCCCACCGGGCGGTCAGATCCCGGTCCACTTGTCGAGGACGGTCTCGTTGCCCCCGGGCGGCGCGTACAGTACCCGGATCGTCTGCCCTGAGCCGACCGACTCCCCGTACGCGTTCCGTTTACTCAACTGGACAGTCGCACCGGGCCCGATGGGCTCGGTCGGTTCGGCGTTCGCGAGCGCGGCCCAGGTCGCGTTGGCCTTCTTGCTCTCGATCGTGAGGTTCCTCGCCGCGATCTCGTCGCCCCGCTCGTGGGTCACGATGAGTACGGACGAGTCCCGGATGTACTGGAACGAGAAGTTAGCCTGGGGCGGCCCGCCCGCGTCCGTGTCCGCGACCAGCACGTACATCCCCACCGACGCGGTGGCGAGCACCGTCAGCCCGACCAGTATGGCGACGCCTGCGAACTCAGAGACCCCCCGGTCTTCCTGGCTACGCGCCTCCATTCGGGTGCCCGGTTTCGGAGCCGATCCCATACGCTCTTCGGCGACAGTATCAGAACCGATATCCGAAGCTACCCCGAGGGAGAAAGGTTTTGAGAGGCACTTCCGACGGATCACGTATGATAGACGAGACGGTCGAGGAGATAACCGAGATGCAGACCCACAGCTCGTCGGAGGTCGCGGTCAAGGCAGCGCTGGCGCTCCTGGAGTTGACCGGGCGGGAGTACCCGACCGTCGAGGAGTACCACCGCGCGCTGGAGCACAACAGCAACGCGCTCCGCCGGGCGAACCGGTCGCACGCGTCCCTGCAGACGACCCAGCGCGAGGTCGTCGACCGGGTCCAGCGGGGGGCCGACGACTCGGTGGCGGGGGCCCAGGACCGGACAGAGGAGGTCGTCGACGAGGTCGTCTCGCGCGTCCGGGAGGCGAAAGACGCAGCGGCACGGCGGGCGGCCGACCTCGTCGACGACGGGTCGACCGTGATGACCCACGACTACTCGTCGACGGTCTACCGGACCTTCGAGACCGCCGTCGAGCAGGGCAAGTCGCTCACGGTGTACTGCACCGAGGCCCGGCCGCGGTTCCTCGGCCGGAAGATGGCCCGGCGGCTCGCCGACCTCGACGGGGTGGAGCCGGTCCTCATCGTCGACGGGGCGTCCGGGACGTTCCTCCCCGAGTGCGACCAGGTACTCGTCGGGATGGACTGCCTCCACGACGACGCGCTGTACAACAGGGTCGGGACCTATCCGATCTCGGCGACCGCCAACGACGTCGGGGTCCCCGTCCGGAGCGTCGGCGGCACCTCGAAGATCGTCGACGGCGGCTTCTCCTTCGAGAACGACATCCGGTCGGTCAGCGAGGTGATCCGGGAGTCGCCCGAGGGGTTCGCGGTCGAGAACCCGGTCTACGACGCGACGCCGACCCGGCTGCTCGACGCGGTGATCACGAACCAGGGCGTCCACGAGTTCTGATACGGACTGCTGTACGCCATTTCCGGATCGACCGACGAGGTCGTGCGGTCGTACCGGGGAACTGAGACAGCAGTTCCTCCGACAGCCCCTTCGCTTATCCGGCTTTGCCGACGCGGTTCAGGTCGCTCACGGAACGACGTCCAGGTCGCTCACGGAACGACATCCAGGTCGCTCACGGAACGACGTCCAGGTCGCTCACGGAACGAGACCGACCCGCGGAACGGCCCCCGACGCAATCCTTTTAAACAGGCCGCCGCAGGCTACGGCTATGTTCATCCCGGCGCCCATCTCGACCGCCGTCCCGCAGACCGGGACCGCAACGAACAACGGAACGGGGGCGCCGTCGTGGGTGCCGTCGGGGCTCGCTCGACTGGTCGAAGGGACCCCCGTCTGGCTGGCCGACGCAGTCCAGGCGGTCATGGTCCTCGGTATCGCCTACCTGCTCTCGCAGGTGCTGGTCCGCGTCTCGGCGCGCCGCCTCTCCAGGCGGTTCCGTCGACCGAGCCTGACCCAGACCGCCCTCCGGGGGATCCGGGCCGTCGTCTTCCTGTTCGCGCTGCTGACGATCATGGGGATCTACGGCTACCGGCTGAGTGACATCGCGCTCTCGGTGACTGTCTTCACCGCCGTCCTCGGTGTCGTCCTCGCGCCGATAGTCGGGAGCGTCATCAGCGGCGTTTTCCTGCTCGCCGACCAGCCCTACGAGATCGGCGACATGATCGAACTCGCCGACAAAGACCAGCGGGGGTTCGTCGAGGACATAACCCTCCGGTACACGAAGATATTCACGCTCGACAATACGTTTATCGTCATCCCGAACGGGAACATCCGCGAGCGCGACGTGATCAACTACTCCGCCGAGGACACGCGGACCCGCCGGTCGATCGACCTGCTCGTGACCTACGAGAGCGACGTGGAGCGCGCCCGGGACCTGTTCGAAGAAGCCGCCCGCGAGGTCGACGGCGTCATCGAGGGCGGCCCCCAGATCCGGGTCGGTGCCGCACGCTACCCCGCTGGACCGACGTGTTACATCGAAAACTACGCGGACCACGGGGTCCTGCTCCGGTTGCGGTTCTGGATCGAAGAACCGTACTGGTTGCTGCGGATGCGGTCGCGGGTCCAGACCGTCCTGTGGGAGAAGATCGACGACGAGGACGTCGAGATCGCCTACCCCCACCAGCACCACGTCTTCGACGACACGAGCGGGGAGATGCGCGTCGCGCTCTCGGAGAACGGCGGTCGGCCAGTCCGCGGGGCCAGCGCCGGCGACGACGCCGGGCCGCCCCCGCAAGGGCCGGAACGGGAGCCGGAGGCTGCGAGTGACAGCGACAGCCCGGACTAGTGCCCGGCCGTCACGACGTCGCAGTCGAGTTCGTTCCGCAGGTAGTGTTCGACGTCGGGGTCGTCCACGAGACGCCGGATCATCGAGCGCCATCGACCCGCCTGTTTCTTCCCGATGACGACCACGTCTGCGTCCTCCGCTGCGATCTCGTCGAGCAGCGTCTCCTCGACGAGCAGCCCCTGGCGGACGGTGTAGCGCGCGTTCGGCAGCCGACCGAACTCCCGTTCGACGGCGTCTTTCAGGTCGGACCGCGAGACGCGGGGCCCGTCCTGGTACTGGTTGACGTGCAAGACGGTCAGATTCGCGTCCCGTTCGACGGCAATGTCGATCGCCGTGGCGAGTGTGGCCTTCGAGTGGTCGGACAGCGGGTAACGAACTGGCACGACGACCTGTTGCATCGCTTCCCGGTAGTCGACCGCCACGCCTCAAGCTTTCTATCCGCCCCCGTCCCCCCGCGCGCCGTCGAGGGTCGCTTCGCTCCGCCGGCACGACCCGATCCGGTCAGCGCCCTCCGACCGATTGCCTCCAGAAACTATCAGGTTATTCACCGGATACGTTCGCACTACAGATTCACAATCACCGGACTAAAACCGGATTGTTACGGAGATCCGTGCCAGAAAACGTCACTGAACCACACTGTAGGAAAGCTTATTATCCGGGGTGAAGTATGGGCGGATGAATGAGGGCTGTTACCAAGCCACTCGACGAGCAGGCCCGGTCGATTTTTTCGGACCTCGGGTACACCGTGACCGAAGACGGCACTGGATTCCTCGCCGAGAGAAAGTGGCGCGTCGTCCACGTGACGACCGCGGAGAACGAGGACGAGCCCCCTGAATCGGGGGAGTATCGCTGCTTCGTGGCGTGGGACGACGAGGCGACAGCGCTCGAGCGGCGGTTACGCCGGCGCGACCCCGCCTACGAGTGGGCGGTCATCGGGGTCGACGAATCGGGGGACTACGAAGTCACGCGCGCACCGGACGCCGCCTGACGAGGGACGTTCCAGCCCCCGGCAGACGCCCGGTGACAGGAGAGTGTTCGCCGCCCCCGGCAGACGCCCGGTGACAGGAGAGTGTTCGCCGCTCGTGCCCATCCGTCCCGCCGGAGCGGGTGAGGCCCGACCGCCGGATCGGTCGAGTACGATGCGCCTCTCCCGGGATCGCCGCCAGACTTTCCCCTGAAGGTTCCGTACCGCTACAGGTCGATGACGCAACGTGACCTGGAACAGTTATTGACCGACGGGCGAATCAACGGGATCCTGGCGTGGGCCCTGTGCTCGCTGTTCGTCGCGACGGCCGTCGGGAGCCTCCTGGGCGGCGACTACCTCTGGGCGGCGTTCGCGGGGGTCGTCGGAGTGGTCGCGCTGACGCCCGCCCTTTTCGCGGGCGATCTCAAGACGATGCCCCCCTGGGAAGTGGTGCTACTGGCCGGACTTCCGGTCGTCGGCAGGGCAGTGGCGACCCTCGACGTGACCCACGACGTCGCGACTTACCTCTCGATCGCCGCGCTGGCGCTCCTCGTGGCGGTGAACCTCCACCTGTTCACGCCCGTCGAGATGAACTACTCGTTCGCCATCCTCTTCGTCGTCGTGGCGACGCTGGCCGCGGCGGGCGTCTGGGCGGTGGTTCGCTGGCGCGTGGACCTGCTATTCGGGACGGAACTGCTGCTCGACCCCGCGGTGACCGAAGACGAGATCGAGCATCGCCTCATGCTGGAGTTCGCCGCGTCGGCGGTCGCCGGCCTGTTCGGCGGCCTCTTCTTCGAGGGCTACGTCCGGCGGATCCGGAGTCGGTCATCGCCGTTCCAGGAGGGGTCGCCGTGAGAGTCCGCGACTGGGTCGGTATCAGCCGGCGCCGCCAGGCCCAGGCCTCCTGGGCGATGGAGATAGGGCTCGTCGGCGTCCTGCTCGTCGGCGTCTGGATCGGCGACCCGGGAGTCATCGTCAACGCCGGCGTCGGCCTGCTCGTCACGCAACTGGTCCCGCTGCTCGAACGCGACTACGGCGTCCCGATGGACCCCGCGCTCACCCTCTGGATCACGACCGCAGTGTTCCTGCACGCGCTCGGGACCATCAGCTTCCAGCCCGGGACGACCAGTTTCTACCGGAGCGTCCCGTGGTGGGACCACATGACCCACGCGCTCTCCTCGTCGGTCGTCGCCGGGGCCGGCTACGCGACCGTCCGCGCGCTCGACGAGCACTCCGGGGAGGTCTCGCCCCCGTCCCGGTTCATGTTCGTGTTCATCCTCCTGTTCGTCCTGGCGTTCGGCGTCCTCTGGGAGGTCTTCGAGTTCGCGCTCACGCTGGCCGCCACCTGGGTCGGCAGCGAGACCGTCCTCACCCAGTACGGCCTCGAGGACACGCTGATGGACCTCGTGTTCGACACGCTCGGTGGCGCCGTCGTCGCTGTCTGGGGGACAGCCCACCTCGTCGACCTCCAGCAGTACATCCGGGACTACTTCGAGCGCCGTACCGCCTGACACGGGCGATCGCGATTGACCGAGACCGCCCGCCCCTCGTGTAGGCCACACCGACAGTCAGCACTCGACACAAGTTATATGCTCGTGCCGGGCGACTCTCTCCCGGGTGTCGCTCGTTCGCCACCCAGGAAAACGACCATGGTCTTCAAGAAGGTTACCAAATCTGAGTTGCAACATTGTTAACACAGAGGGGTGCGTAGACCCGACCATGGACGAGGACGACGAAAACGGGCCCAGCGAGGAAGAAGAACGAGCACGAGAGTACGCAGCCCGGAGAGACTATCTTGAAGTATCCGACCCTGACGAGGACTACGAACTCAACGATTCAGTTCGCGTTCGTGTGAATTCGACCACGAAGAAAATGTGGGAGGACTATGCAGACCGGAGAGAGGGAATCGGGAATCTGTCCGCGCTTGTCCGGCTGGCAGTCGCCAAAGAGATGAGAGGGGGATTCGAGAGTGGGGAACAGACACAAGACCAGATCCTCGAAGCAGTTCTCGAAGTGAAAGACGCCGTTGACGAAACGCACAGTGAAGTTCGAAAAACGCACGAGGATATCATCGACGAGTCCAAATTAGAATCCGCTCTGGAGAACGCGATCGATGGCTCGCTAGAGGGTGATGAATAGATGGACAAAGCGAGTCTGGAGGTGATGGCTCAAATCCAGGGCGAGGATCTTGACAATATAATCGATGACCTCACTGCATACACACCTGACGAACTCGCTACAAAGCTCGAAACCCACCTCGAAACAGTCCACGGGGCAGCTCATTGTACTCTGGCGGGTAATGTCTGACATATATAGCCGGATTGCCAATTTGAATG
>JBDGST010000124.1:0-16205 GCA_042217365.1 Haloarculaceae archaeon | reverse complement strand
GCTACCTCGCGACCGGCAACGAGCACAACGAGGCCGGCCACATCAGCGAGGACCCCGCGAACCGCGTCGCCCAGATGGACCGGCGGATCGAGAAGCTCGACCTGATCCGGGAGGCGCTCGACGGGAAGGGCACCCAGACCTACCACGGTCCCGAGGACGCCGAGTACGGCATTCTCACCTGGGGAAGCCACCAGGACACCGTCTTCGAGGCGGTCGACCGGCTGAACGACGCGGGCCGCTCGGTGAAGGCGCTGGGCGTCAGCGACATGATGCCCTACCCGGTCGAGGAGGTCACGGAGTTCCTGGAATCGGTCGAGGAGTGCGTCGTCGTCGAGATGAACGCGACCGGCCAGTTCCGCGGGCTCACCCAGAAGGAGCTCGGTCGGTTCGGGCCGAAGCTGTCGAGCCTCCTGAAGTACAACGGCAACCCCTTCGAGCCCGCCGAGATCGTCGACGGGTTCGAGTCCAGCATCGACGGCGAGGAACTCGCCGCGACAAACATGAAGTACGTCCCAGCGGCAGGTGACTAACCAATGAGCGCATTCACAGCCATCGGCGAGGACCGCGAGATCGACCGAGAGGAGTTCACGCCCGGCATCGAACCGCAGGCGACCTGGTGTCCGGGCTGTGGCGACTTCAGCGTCCTCAAGGCGCTGAAACAGGCCATGCCCGAAGTCGGGCGCACTCCCGACGAAGTTCTCGTCTGCACCGGCATCGGCTGCTCGGGCAAGCTCAACAGCTACTTCGAGAGCTACGGCTTCCACACCATCCACGGGCGCTCGCTGCCCGTGGCCCGGGCCGCCAAGCTCGCAAACCCCGGCGTCGAGGTCGTCGCCGCCGGCGGCGACGGCGACGGCTACGGCATCGGCGGGAACCACTTCATGCACACCGCCCGGGAGAACCACGACATGACCTACATCGTGTTCAACAACGAGATCTTCGGGCTCACGAAGGGCCAGACCTCCCCGACCAGCCCGAAGGGTCACAAGTCGAAAACGCAGCCCTCGGGCAGCGCCAAGGACCCGGTGCGCCCGCTGTCGCTGTCGCTCGCCTCCGGGGCGAGCTACATCGCCCGCACGGCCGCGGTCAACCCCAACCAGGCCGCCGAGATCGTCGCCGAGGCCATCGAACACGACGGCTTCGCCCACGTCGACTTCCTGACGCAGTGTCCGACCTGGAACAAGGACGCGCGCCAGTATGTCCCCTACACGGACGTCCAGGACTCCGACGACTACGAGTTCGACGTCACCGACCGCCAGGAGGCCGGCGAGATGATGTACGAGGTCGAGTCCAAGCTCTACGAGGGTGAGGTCCTCACCGGTCGGTTCTACGAGTCCGACCGCCCGTCCTACGGCGAGGAGAAGCGCGCCACCGGCGAGATGCCCGAGGAGCCGCTCGCCGAGCGCTACTTCGACGAGGACGCCGAGTGGGAGCGCTGCGCCGACCAGCTGATCGACAAGCACACCTGACTGCGGGCGACTCCGGTGTGGTCCGGCGACATAGTCGCGGTCCGGTGTGGTCCGGCGGCGCTCCCGGGCGTTCGACCGGCGTTTCACCCGGTTCTATCGACGACCTCCGGTCCACCGCCGACCGACGTTTCCGGAATCGGCGCGGATACTGTCAGAAGTACCCCACGAGGTTTTCGGATTCGGAAGATATTTTTCTCGTGATAGCAAAACAGTGTGCATGAGCGCCGAATCGACGGAGGAGCGAATACTGTCGGTCCTGGAGGACGACGCGCAGGCCTCCTACGCGGAGATCGCGGAGCGGGTCGACGTCTCGAAGCCGACCGTCCGAAAGTACATCCAGCGGCTGGAAGAGGACGGCGTGATCGTCGGCTACTCCGCGGACGTCGATCCGAAGAAACTCCCCGGCCAGAGCATCGCGCTCGTGGGGCTGGACGTCGAGAGCGAGCGCTACGTCGAAGTGATCCGCGAGCTCAAGAACGTCTCCGAGATCGAGGCGCTGTACACGTCCAGCGGCGACCACATGCTGATGGCCGAGGTCCGCGCCCAGGACGGCGACGCGGTCGGTGACGTCATCGAGACGACTATCCTCGACGTCGAGGGCGTCACCGCCGCTCACCCGTCGTTCCTCCAGGAACGCCTGAAGTGAGCGGCGTCCCCGGGTCCGGAGTGGGGAACGGACGACTCCGGCTCCGGGTTCGAGACTCGTGGTTTTTTACGGTCGGTTACCCCACCAACGGGTATGACCTCCCGCCTCGTGGTGGGATGCGGGTCGCTCGCCCGGCGGATCGTGAGTTCGCTGGCCGGCCGGCCGGGGGACCTCCGGGTAGTCGCCCCGGACGAGTCGGCCGTGCGGACGCTCCGCGAGAAGGGCGTCGCCGCCGAAACCGGGGACGTCGCCGACGACGCCGCGCTCGCTTCGGGAGCCGGTGTCGACCCCGACACCGTCGTCGTGGCGACGGACGACCCGGACCGTAACGAGGCGGCCACGGGCGCGGCCAGGCGAGCGTTTCCCGACGCGTTCGTGCTCGCGTACACGGGACCGGACCCGCCGCCGGGCACGTTCGAGCGCCTCGCGGACGTCGCCGACGACGTGATAGACCCCGGTCGCGTGGCGGTCGACCACCTCCGGGAGCGGATCGGCGATGACGGGATCCGACTGCGGAAGCTCATGGCCGTCCTGCGCGACGTCGACGGGACGCTCGCCGTCGTCACGCACGACAACCCCGACCCCGACGCGATCGCCAGCGCGGTCGCGCTCGAACGGATCGCCGCGTCGGCCGGGTGCGAGGTCGAGATCTGCTACTTCGGGGACATCAGCCACCAGGAGAACCGCGCGTTCGTCAACCTGCTGTCGTTCGACCTGACCAACCTCGACGAGTTCGACCCCGACGCCTACGGCGGCGTCGCGCTGGTCGACCACTCGCGCCCCGGCGTCAACGACGGCCTCCCCGAGGACACGGAGGTCGACGTCGTCATCGACCACCACCCGCCGCGGCTGCCGGTCGACGCGCGGTTCGTCGACCTCCGGAGCGACGTCGGAGCGACGAGCACGCTGCTGGTCGACTACCTCCGGCGACTGGGCGTCACGCCCGACGAGGCCGTCGCGACGGGGCTGCTCTTCGGCATCCACGTCGACACCGACGAGTTCACCCGCGAGGTCAGCGCCGACGACTTCGGGGCCGCCGCGTACCTGCAGCCCCACGCCGACATGGGGACGCTCGAACGCATCGAATCCCCGAGCGTGAGCGCCGACACGCTGGAGACGATCGCCCGGGCGATCCGCAACCGCGAGCGCCGCGGCCCGGTGCTGGTCAGCGGCGTCGGAAAGCTCGCGGACCGCGACGCGCTCGCCCAGGCGGCCGACCGACTGCTCGACCTCGACGACGTGACGACGACGTTCGTTTACGGGATCGCCGAGGGGACCGTCTACGTCTCGGCGCGCGCCCGCGGGACCGACGTCGACCTCGGGGAGACCCTCCGGGACGCGTTCGGGCAGATCGGCAGCGCGGGCGGCCACGCGGACATGGCCGGAGCCCAGATCTCGCTGGGCCTCCTCGACACGATCGAGGCCGACGACGAGTCGCTCGCGGACGTCGTCTCCGAGATCGTCACCGACCGGTTCCTCGACGCCGTCGAATCGCGGACTCACCGTGTCGTCACGGACACTCCGTCGTCAGCGTTCTTCGGCCCCGGCCCGGCGGACGACACCGACTTCGTGTCCGAACTCCTCTCCGAGCAGGACCCGGACGGTGGAGCGTCGGCAGGTGAGGACTCGGGGACGGGAGCGTCGACAGGTGAGGACTCGGGGACGGGAGCGTCGACAGGTGAGGACTCGGGGGAGAGCGGGCGGTCGAGCGAAGCGGGCGACGAGCCGCGGGGAGACGACGACGGAGAGGGCTGAGCCCAAATCACGGGGTGAGACGGATCTGATCGGGACCCTTTTTTCCGTCCGTCGTCAACGGGAGGGGTATGTCGATGGACGCTGATACGCCGATGGTCAAGGAGTACATGACCCGGGACGTGGTCACGGTCGAGCCCGCCGACACGGTCGCCGACGTCGCCCGGCGGATCGCCGACAGCGAGGAACACAGCGGCTTTCCGGTCTGCGAGGGACTCCGGGTCGAGGGCTTCGTCAGCGCCAGCGACCTGCTCGAGGGGGACGACGCCGCCGCGATCGACGAGGTGATGAGCGAGGACCTGCTCGTCGCCCACCCCGACATGGACGTCGACGACGCCGGTCGGGTCATCCTCCGCTCGGGCATCCAGAAGCTCCCGGTCGTCGACGACGACGGCGACCTCGTCGGTATCATCAGCAACGCGGACGTCCTCCGGAGCCAGATCGAGCGCGCCACCCCGGAGAAAGTCTCGAAACTCGTCCGCACGCTCGAAGACATCCACGACGTGGCGGTGTCCCGGGACCGGCGCGAGGTCCCCATCGCCGACCTCACGCCGACCCAGGGGAAGGTGTACGCCGACGAACTGGAGGGGCGCCGGTACGAACTCGAGCGCGGCCTCGCGGAACCCCTTGTCGTCGTCGACAACGGTGGCGACCTCCTGATCGCCGACGGGCACCACCGGGCGACCGCCGCTAACGCAGCCGGCGTCGAACGGATCGACGCCTACGTCATCGTCATCGACTCGCCGGTCGAACTCGGCATGGCGAAGTCCGCCGAAAACGAGGGGCTGGCGTCCGTCGAGGACATCGAGATCGTCGACTACGCCCGCCACCCGCTCGTCGAGAAGACCCACCGGCTCCGGGAAGACGACTGATACGGACCGTTGTAACTATTTTCGACAGGGCTATCGAACACTGGTGGTTTCGCGACCCGCACGAACCGATCGCCTCCGCGATACCGGTAACGAATTACAACGGTCCGTATGACTACCGCGTTCCCCCCGTTCCCTGTCGCTCGGCCCCGTCCCCGGCCGACCCGAGCCCTCCGGCGGAGACTGGCCGTCGACGGTCGCGCGCGAATCCCGCAACCAACCGGAAAACAGGCTTATTGACGGGTTTCGGGAAGTCTCTGGTATGGACGAATCGACGGGATCGGCGTCCGCGACCGGCGATTCGCGGAGCGCCGACGAGGGGAGACGGCTGGTCGCCGACGGCGGGAGAAACGGGGCGTCGCTCGATGACGGGGGAGCGGAAGCGCTCCCGGCGGCGATCGGCGGGGTCCCGGCCCCTGTCGTCGCCTTCGACGGATCGGGAACGTTTCTCGACGCCAACGGCGCGTTCGAGGAGCTGACGGGCTACTCGGTTGCCGACCTGCGGGGCGAGTCGCTCGGGCGGGTCTTCCCGTCGCTCTCGGCCTCGACCGTGGCCCAGCGGTGTGACGAGTCCGCGGACGGAACGGCGACCGTGACGACCCCGGGGGTCACCGCGGACGGGACCAACCTGTGGCTGGACCTGAGCGTCGAACGACGCGACGAACACGGGTGGTACGTCGCCGCCGCCCACGACGTGACCGACTACCGGTCGCGCGCGGAGACCCGCGAACAGTACGAGCGGATCGTCCAGACCATCGACGACGGCATCTACGTCCTCGACGACGCGTTCAACGTCACCGCCGTCAACGACGCGGTCGAGGACCTGACGGGGTACTCCCGGTCGGAACTGGTGGGGTCGAACGCGACGATGCTCGCGTCCGAGGAGACGATCGAAAAGGCCGCGGCGGTCAGCGAGGCGCTGCTCTCGTCGGACTCCAGCGCCGCGACCATCACGACGACCATCGAGACGGCCGACGGCTCGGAACTCCCCATCGAGACGGTGTTCTCGGTCTACCAGTTCGCGGACGGCAGCTACGGGCAGGTGGGCGTCTTCCGGGACATCTCCGACCGGATCTGGTTCGAGGAGGCGCTGACGGCGCTGCACGACTCGACGCGCGACCTGCTCCACACCGAGACCAGGGCGGCAGTGTGTGACCTGGTCGTCCGCACGGCCACCGACGTGGTGGACCTCTCGGCGGCGGTCGTGTACCTGTTCGACCGCGACGAGAACCTCCTGCGGCCGGCCGCGACGGCGACGGACGCCGCGGAGACGGTCGAGGACACCGATCCGGTCGGTGCCGGCGGCGGGGTGCCCTGGGAGGCGTTCGTCACCGGCGAGCGCCAGGTGGACCGCAGCGGACCCCCGGTCGTCCTCGGCGAGGGCACCGAGCTGTCGGCCGAGTGCGGGGTCGCTGTCCCGCTGGGCGACCACGGCGTCTTCTTCGTCGCGACGGCCGACGTCGACTGCCTCGACCCGAAGACCGAGGAGCTCGTCGACCTCGTCGCGGCCAGCGCCGAGGCCGGGTTAGACCGCGTCGACCGGGAGGAGCGCCTCCGGGAGAGCGACCGCGAACTCCGCGAGCACAACGAGCGGTTGCGGCGCCTCGAAACGATAAACGAGGTCATCCGGCGGATCGACCAGGCCATGGTCGGCGCGGAGTCGCGCGACGGCGTCGAGTCGGCGGTCTGCGAGGAGCTCGCGGGGTCGGACCTCTTCTCGTTCGCCTGGGTCGGCCGGCCGGACGGGGCGGACCTCGTCCCCGGCGCCAGCGCGGGCGACGAGCGCGGGTACCTCGACGCGGTGGACCTGTCGCTGGACGGCGACGGCGGACCGCCGGGCGTCCGGACCGCCCGTTCGGGCGAACCGACGCTGGTCCCGTCGGTCGCCACCGACCTCCACAGCGACCAGTGGCGGACGGAAGCCCTCTCGCGGGACTTCGGGTCCGCGCTCGCCGTCCCGCTCCGGTTCGACGACGTCACCTACGGCGTGTTGACCGTCTACGCCGCGCGCCCCGAGGCGTTCGACGAGCGGATGCAGTCCGTCTTCGCCGAACTCGGACAGACGATAGCGAACGCGGTGCGCGTCGTCGAGACCAGGCGCTGGCTCTCCGTCGAGAGCGTCGTCGAACTCGAACTCGCGGTGCGCTCGCCGACTGGCCCGCTCGCCCGACTGGCCACGGCGGCCGACTGCCGGCTGGTCCACGAGGGGACCGTCCCCGGCGACGACGCCAGCCGGACGTTCGTCCGGGTCGAGGACGGCGACGCGGACGCGGTCCGGGCGGCCGCCGCCGACCTCGCCTCGGTCGAGGTGGTCCGGGGATCCGCCGGCGGTAACGGGGAGTTCGACGACGAACTCGCCGGCGAGAGTGAAACCGGCACCGACCGATCGGCCGACGGCTCGCCGCTCCTCGAACTCCGCCTGCCGACGCGGACGGTCCCGACCACGCTCACCGAACGCGGGTCGCGATTACGCTCGCTCGCCGTCGAACCGGACGCGATCGAGGCGACTGTCGAACTCGCCCCGACCGCAAGCGTCCGCGGGCTGGTGGACGCGCTCGACTCCCGGTTCGGCGACGCCGCTCTCGAAGCCCGCCGGGAGCGCGCCGACCCCGCTCCGAGCGAGGCGGGGTTCCGGGCTGCCGTCCGCGAGGGCCTCACCGACCGGCAGTGGCAGGTCCTCCGGTCGGCCTACCTGAGCGGCTTCTTCGACTGGCCCCGGGAGACGACCGGGGAGGAACTCGCCGACTCGTTCGACGTCTCACAGCCGACGATCAACCGCCACCTCCGGGTCGCCGAGCGGAAGCTCCTGGAACGGCTCTTCGACGAGGAGTGACCCGCGGCCGCTCGCCAGCCAGGACGGTTCTCGCGGAGTGTGACCGATGGCCGGCCGGGACGCGACAGGCGCTCCCTCGGGAGCGTGACCGGCCGGGACTCGCGGCACGGGACCGACATTCCCGCGCGCCGGACGGCGAACGCTATACATATTCACGCCGCCCAGACCTGTGGCAATGCAGTTATCGAGGGGAGCTAACGGGGCGGCCGTCGATGGGTGAGCCATGGTCGAATCCCCCGACGTGTACGAACCGGAGCCGGACGAGACGGTGAGCGACGCTGTCGCCCGAGCCGTCGCCGATTCCATGGAGGTAGACCCGGCGGAGATGGACGTCCGGCTGTACGACGCCATCGACCCGGACGCCCTGGACAGGCTCTTCGAGACGCCACAGGAGGGCGTCGGGCGTCGGCTCTCCTTTCGCATCGCCGACCGGCAGGTCGTCGTCGACGAGTCGCGACGCGTCCACGTGACGACACACGACGGGAACGACGGCGGCGACTGTCCCGGTCCGCTCGTCCTTCGGGGCTCGGCGTCGCCGTGGCGGCTCGTCTTCTCGAAGCTCTGATACGGATCGCTGTCGGTCATTACCGGACCGACCGCACGACCGCGTGCGGTCGTCCCGGCAAATCGTTACAGCGATCCGTATGAAAGGGACCGTCGGACGCCGTTTCTGTCCGCCGTCGATTTCCGCGTTACGGGCGCCGAGCCGGTCGTAATCGGTGCTTACCCGGCGGACGGACGCAGTTCTACTGTCCGGCCGCCACGGATCAGTCGACCGACTGTCACGCAATCAACCGCACGGTACTCGCAGCCGAGCTGGGAACGACTGGCCGGGATCGGGTGGACGTCGGGCAATAACGCCTTTTCCGGTAGGCATCACGTACTCTGACATGGTCGCGGACCGACGCCAGAGTCGCCGACGAGGTCGCATCGGAAATGATACCTTACTCACAGTTCGGCGGGCGATCGCGTTGCGCGAACGGCTGGTATCCGGGTCCTACGGGCCCTCCTCCAGCGAGCGCCCGGCCGACGAGTCGAAAGAGCCGGCCGAACGCCGATCGAGCGCGAACGCCGGCGAATCCGCGTTCGGCGCGGACCGGTTCGGCGTCCGGTCGTCCGGGGGGGAGCACTGATGGCCGCGACGGGTATCCCGGACGGCGCCGACGGGACAGACCACCTGCGGGCTATCAGGCGAGTGGACCTCCCGCCGCGGGTCGACCGTCTGGCAGAGGCCTACGACCGCCAGTTCGACGACCGCGACCGGTTTCTCTGGCGGTGGATCTACTCGCTGTTCCCCTCGTTCACGCTCTCGTCCGTCGCCGACGAGCACGCGGCCCACGTCCGCGAACAGAAGACGATCCTGACGATCTACGTCACCGTCCTGGACGACATGCTGGAACACCACGGCGACCGCGAGACGTTCCGGGAGGCGCGGAAACTCCACGAATCCGGCGTCGAACCCGACTACGGTCGGCCGGGCGTCGACCGGGACGCGCTCGCGTTCGTCGAGCGCGTCTGGACGGCGTTCGAGGAGGGCCAGTCCGAGGCGCCCCGCCGCGACGAGTTCGCTGACGCGTTCGCCTACGACCTCGAACAGACGGCCAACGCCGTCGAGTACAGCACGGTCGTCTCCGACAACCCCGGGATGGCCACGGTCACCGGCGCCCGGCGGTACGACTCGCACAACATGGTAATGTTCCCCTACGCGGACGTCGACCTGATGTACTCCCCGGGGTTCGACCGGGCCGAGTTCAGCGCGGTCCGGGGCGTGCTCTGGGACCTCCAGGAGATGGCGCGGATCGGCAACTGGGTCACCACCTGGGAGCGCGAACTCGCGGAGGGCGACTACTCCGCGGGGGTCGTCGTGACGGCGCTCCAGGAGGGGGTCGTCACGCCCGCGGAACTGGCGGCGGCCACGCCGGACGACCGCGAGGCCATCGCCGAGCGGATCAGGGCCCACGGCATCGAGGACCGGTTCCGGCGGCGCTGGCAGGAGCTCTACCGGTCGGTCCGGGGGCGCGACCACGGCGCCGACACCGTCGATCTCGACGCGCTCGTCGAGGGGATGGAGACCGTCTACGAGTACCACCTCGCGACGCGCGGGCTGAAGTGAGCGGGCATCACTTTCAGGTGTCCCCGGGACGGTACGGACGACATGGACGATTCGCCGCAAGCCCGCCCCTCGCTGACGCGCCGGACAGCCCTCCGGAGCGTCGCCGGTCTGGCCGCGGGGGGCGTCTGCGTGACCGCCGCGTCGGCGGACGCCCGAACTGCGACCGTCTCGCCGACGGTGCTGACCCAGAACGCCTACGTCGGGGTCGACCTCACCCGGCTGCTCGACGCGCGATCGCTCGACGACGTCAGACGCATCGCGGGTGACTTCATCGACCAGGTCGACCCGGCGCGCTACGAGGCCCGGGCCGGGGCCATCGCGTCAGCCATCGTGAGCGCCGACGCGGACGTGGTCGCCCTGCAGGAGGTGGCGACGGTCCGGACCGGCGCGGCGCGCGGGACCGATTCCGGCGGGACGACGACCGAGCGCTCCGGCGCCGTCCTCGCCGACTTCCTCGCCGGCATCCGGTCGGCGCTGTCCGACCGCGGCGCCGACTACGAGGTTGCGGCCGAGGCGGTCTCGACGGAGATCGAACTGCCGACCGGCAGCGAGGAAGCGGCCCGGGAGGTCGTTCGCCTCACCGACCGGGACGTCCTGCTCGTCCGGGGCGACCACGGGGTCCGGGCGTCCGAGACCGGTAGATACGACGCCGGCCTCAGCCTCCCCATCCTGGGCACCGACTTCGAGTTCTCCCTTCGTCGCGGGTACGGGCTCGCCGACGTCGCCGTCAACGGCGTCGGGTTCACCGCCGTCTCGACGCACCTGGAGTCGGTGTCCGGGTCGATCCGCCGCCAGCAGGCGGGGGAACTGCTGGACGCCCTCCCGGCAGACGGGCCGGTGGTCGTCGGCGGCGACTTCAACAGCGGCCCGGGCGGCCCGACCCGGACCTACGACCACCTGACGTCGTCGCTGAACGACGCGTACGCCGCGCTCCGGCCCGACGCCGACGGGTACACCTGCTGTCAGGCGGCCGACCTGCGAAACGACCGCTCACAGTTGAGTCGGCGGATCGACGCCGTGCTCTATCGCGGCGAGGTCAGCCCCACCGGCGTCCGCCGGGTCGGCCACGAACCCGAAGACCGGGTCGCGGTCGAACGCGACGGCGAGACGGTCCGGCTGTGGCCCTCCGACCACGCCGGCGTGGTCGCCACGCTCGACGTGACGGGCGAGCGAACGGCGACGGCGTCGAGCCGCGCCACGGCCTCGGAAACGACCGCCAGGGGAAGCGCCGCGACGGACCGGCAGCCGACGGCCGGGACCGGCGCGACGCCGACGGGGACGTCCGGGTCCCGGTCCGGACCCCGGAGTGGCGCGCCGGCGACCGACGACGGGTCCGCCGACGCGAGCGGCGACGCCGGTCCCGGATTCGGCGTCGTCGCGGGTCTGCTTGGCCTCGCGGCCGGTCTCGGCCTGCACTCGCGCCGGGAGTAGTCCGGACCGGTTCGCCCCGCTCTCGCCGGCCGGCGCGCCGCCCGTCGGGGCTCCCGGGAGGGCGGCTCGAACCGTTCCCCGGGTTTGCGGGAGGGGCGCCCGAACCCTTATGCGCGCTCCGGCAATATTTGCGGGCATGTTCGACCCGGCAGACCTGGCGTCGATCCGCGAGGCCAGGTCGGAGTGGGAGGACGAGACGCTGGATCCGGTGCTCGACCGGCACGGCGAGCGGGCGGACCGGTTCGCGACGGTGTCGAATACGGCGGTCGACCGGCTGTACACGCCCGCGGACGTCGCGGACCTGGACTACGAGACCGACCTGGGGTTCCCGGGCGAGCCGCCCTACACCCGGGGCGTCTACCCGACGATGTACCGCGGCCGGACCTGGACGATGCGCCAGTTCGCCGGGTTCGGGACCCCCCGGGAGACCAACGAGCGGTTCCACTACCTCATCGAGGAGGGCCAGACCGGCCTGTCGACGGCGTTCGACATGCCCACGCTGATGGGGCTGGACAGCGACGACCCGATGAGCGACGGCGAGGTCGGCAAGGAGGGCGTCGCCGTCGACACGCTCCGGGACGTGGAGGTCATCTTCGACGGCATCGACGTGGACGAGGTGTCGACCTCCTTTACCATCAACCCGAGCGCGCCCGTCGTCTACGCGATGTACGTCGCGGTCGCCGACCAGCAGGGCGTCGACCGCTCGGAGTTGCGCGGGACCCTCCAGAACGACATGTTCAAGGAGTTCATCGCGCAGAAGGAGTGGGTGATCCCGCCGCGTCCCTCCCTGGACGTGGTCGTCGACACCATCGAGTTCGCCGTCGAGGAGACGCCGAAGTTCAACCCCGTCTCCATCTCGGGGTATCACATCCGCGAGGCCGGGTCGACCGCGGTGCAGGAACTGGCCTTCACGCTGGCGGACGGGCTGGCGTACGTCGAGGCCTGCCGGGACCGGGGGCTCGACGTCGAAGACTTCGGGCCGCAGCTCTCCTTTTTCTTCAACTCCCACAACTCGCTCTTCGAAGAGGTCGCGAAGTTCCGCGCGGGCCGGCGGATCTGGGCGCGCCTGCTGGCGGAGCGGTACGGCGCCGAGGACGACGCCAGCCGGGCCATGAAGTTCCACACCCAGACCGCCGGGCAGTCCCTGACCGCCCAGCAGCCGCTGAACAACGTCGTCCGGGTGACGGTCCAGGCGCTCGCGGGCGTCCTCGGGGGCACCCAGAGCCTCCACACCAACAGCTTCGACGAGGCGCTGGCGCTCCCCAGCGAGGAGGCCGTTCGCGTCGCGCTGCGCACCCAGCAGATCATCGCCGAGGAGTCCGGCGCGGCCGACATCGTCGACCCGCTCGGGGGGAGCTTCGCCGTCGAGGCGCTGACCGACGAGACGGAGGCGAAGGCCATGGAGTACGTCGAGGAGATCCGCGAGATGGGCGACGGGTCGATGGTCGAGGGCGTCCTCTCGGGCATCGACGACGGCTACTTCCACCGCGAGATCCAGGACGCCGCCTACGAGTACCAGCGCCGCGTCGAGTCCGGCGAGGAGGTCGTCGTCGGCGTCAACGCCTACACCGTCGAGGAGGAGACCGAACCCGACATCCTCCAGGTCGACGAGGCCACCCAGCGGCGCCAGCGCGAACGGCTGGCCGAGGTCAAAGCCGAGCGCGACGACGAGGAGGTCGAAGCCCGCCTCGCGGCGGTCGAGGAGGCGATCTGCGAGGACGAGAACGTCATGCCGCCGCTGGTCGACGCCGTCAAGGCCTACGCCACGATGGGCGAGGTCATGGGACTGTTCGAGGACCACTACGGCTCCTACCGGGAGTCGGTCGGTCCGGCGTGAGCGCGGAGAACGGTCGCCGCTCGCGTCGATACCCTTACAGCACGTCCCGGCTCCTGAACCGGAGGTAGCCGAGGACCGGGATGACGACGATCCAGGCGACGAGCGCGAGCACGGCGTACTCGGTACTGGTCGCGACCGTGTTCACGGGCGGGCCGGGCGCGGTGATGATCGGTATCGGGCTCCCGTTGTTGAACAGCACGTCGACGACCTTGGCGTAGGCGTTCATCGGGTTGGCGCGGCCGAGGAAGAAGTACCAGTCGGGGTACGGCCGCGCGGTCGTCTCGCCGTTGGGCCGCGTCAGGTAGAGGCCGCCCCACTGGATGATCATCCACCCGCCGCGGAACAGGACGTACGTCCCGACGACGGCGGAGGTGACCGACGTCTCGGAATCGAAGATGGCCGAACAGGCGAGGCCGAAGCCGACGAACACCAGGCCGAACGCGAACGTCGCCAGCGCGAACAGCAGGAAGTCCAGGGCCGCCGGCTCGCGGAGGACCGCGAACCCGGCGCCGCCGAGGACGACCAGTCCCACGAGCGTCGCGAGGAGGTAGACCACCGAACGGCTCACGTACTTCCCGAGGTAGGCGTCCAGCCGGGAGTTGGGCAGGCCAAGCAGGAACCGGACCGACCCGGTCTCGCGCTCGTGGACGATGGCGTTGTAGCTCGCGAGCATCGCGACGAACGGCAGGATGAACGCGAGGAGCGCGCCCACGGTCAGCATGATCAGCTCGAACTGCGGCGCGGGGACGTCGGGCCCGTTGAAGTAGTCCGAGAGCGCGGCGAGGATCCCGATCCCGGCGGTGAACGCGAACAGGGTGATCGCGACGCCCCAGCCGAGCCGGGAGCGTTTGACGTCCAGCAGGTCGCCCTCGGCGACGGTCCGCCAGCTCATGCTTCTCCCTCCGCTTCGGCGTCGGCGGCGTCGGCCGGGGCGTCCGAACCGGACGCGCCGTCCCCGCCGGGGTCGGGCGCCTGGCCGTTGCGGGTGCCGAGCGTCGCCATCTCGAAGACCTGCTCCAGGGACGGGTCGGCCGTCGTGAAGTCGTCGAAGCCGACGTCCGACCGGTCGACCCGGTTCAGCGCCCGGAGCTTCGCGTCGCCGCCCCGCGCCGAGACGAGGATCTGCTGGTCGGTGGCGGTGACCTCCTCGACGCCGTCGATGGCTCGAAGTTCCGTCAACAGCGAGTCCGGGGCCTCGGCGACGTCGACGCGCACCGTCGCGGCGTCGAGCTGGGCGCGGAGGTCGTCGACGTCGCCCTCGGTGACCATCTGGCCGTCCTGGAGGATGCCGACCCGGTCACAGACCGCCTCGACCTGGTCGATGAGGTGCGAGGAGAAAAACACCGTCGCGCCCCGCCTGTTCTCCTCGCGGATCACTTCGCGTAGCTCGCGAACGCCGTTGGGGTCCAGGCCGGTCGAGGGCTCGTCGAGGACGAGCAGGTCGGGTTCGCCGACCAGCGCCACGCCGACGGCCATCCGCTGGCGCATCCCCTTCGAGAAGCCGCCGGCCTTCCGGTCGGCGGCGTGGGCGATGCCGACGCGTTCCATGATCTCGTCCGCGTCCACCGTGACGCCCTTGGTCTTTGCCGCGCGCTCGATGTGCTCGCGGGCGGTGATCCGCTCGTAGACGCCGTACCCTTCGAGCAGTGCGCCGGTGTTCTGCCGGATCTGTTTGCTCTCCTGGACCGCGTCGTAGCCGAACACGCTCGCGGATCCCGCCGTCGGGCGGGTGAACCCGAGCAGGACGTTGATCGTCGTCGACTTCCCGGCGCCGTTCGGGCCGAGGAAGCCGAATATTTCGCCCTCTTCGACGGAAAAGGAGAGGTCGTCCAGGGCGGTCACGTCGCCGAACCGTTTCGTCAGGTCGTGGGTCTCTATGAGGCTCATGGTTGGAGGGTGTGCGCGGGGACTTCCTCTGTAGCGGACCCTCCCGCGGGTGCGTAAAAAATGTGTCGCCTCGAAAGAAACTCGTTCCAGCGCCGGCCCGCTCCGACTCGCTGCACCCGCCGCGACCCGCTCCGACTCGCCACCACAGCGGGCGCCAGCGGCCTGATCGGGGTCCGCCGCTGAACGACAAGTACCTCAATATCACGGTCGTTTGGGATAAATTGATACGACAGACGCGCAAACCGGGTGACACGGAGTGGCCAAGGATGACTGACGATCCGCAACTCGAATCCCGACTGACAGACCGCGATTACTTCCGGCCGCCGACGGCGTTCGTCGGCCAGGCGAACGTAACCGACCCGGGGATCCACGAGCGGTTCGACGAGAACTACCCCGATGCGTTCGAGGAGTACGCCGAACTGCTCGACTGGGACGAACGCTGGGACGAGGTGCTCGACGACTCGAACCCCCCGTTCTACGAGTGGTTCGTCGGCGGGCGGCTGAACGCCTCCTACAACTGCGTCGACCGCCATCTCGACGAGCGGGGGAACCAGGCCGCCTTCGTCTGGGAGGGGACCGACAGCGACGAGCGGGACGTGATCACCTACCGGGACCTGTACAACCGGGTCAATCAGGTGGCAGCCTCGCTCCGGGACGTCGACGTCCGCGAGGACGACGTCGTCACGTGTCACCTGCCGATGCTGCCCGCGCTCCCGGTGACGATGCTCGCCTGCGCCCGGATCGGCGCGCCCCACTCGGAGGTGTTCGCCGGGTTCTCGGCCCGGGCGCTCGCTGACCGAATCGACGACGCCGGCAGCGACGTGGTGGTGACCGTCGACGGCTACTACCGCCGCGGGGAGTTCCTCGACCACAAGGAGAAGTGCGACGAGGCGCTCGAAGCGGCCGAGACCGACGTCGACACGGTGTTGCTGTGGACCCGGGAGGACGAACTCCACCCCGACGTCGAGGTCACCGAGGACGACCCGTACGTCCTGGTGGACGACCTGGTCGCGCGCAACGAGCGCGCCCGGGTCGACCCCGTCTCGCGCGACGCCGAGGACCCCCTCTTTCTGATGTATACCTCGGGGACGACGGGACGGCCGAAGGGCTGTCAGCACCGGACCGGCGGCTACCTCTCGTACGTCACCGCCACCTCGAAGTACGTGCTCGACGTCGAACCCGAGGACACCTACTGGTGTGCGGCCGACATCGGGTGGATCACCGGGCACTCCTACATCGTCTACGGGCCCCTCTCGCTGGGGACCACGTCGGTCATGTACGAGGACGCACCGGACCACCCGCACAAGGGCCGGATCTGGGAGATCGCCGAGCGCTACGACGTGGACATCTTCCACACGTCGCCGACGG
>JBDGST010000079.1:0-16320 GCA_042217365.1 Haloarculaceae archaeon | reverse complement strand
AGACCTTTCCCATGGCCCCGCGTACGCGACCGCCGGACAAAAAGCGCCCGTGTCGACGCCGCGTTCCACCCGGTCACTCCGGTGGGCACATTCGCGACCGCCGGCAGTCGGCGAGTCGAGGGACGAGAGACGGTGTCCCGCCGTGACAACTTATGTTGGTGGCGTGCGTACTTGTCACATGGTCGCAGTTGGGCTACTCCGAACGGCGGTCGTCGGGATCGCGGCGGGGGGTGGTCCCGGCATTTTGGGGACGGTCGCGATGATCGTGACGGTGACAGCGGTCCTCGTCGTGACCGCCGGCCTCGTTCTTGCGGGGCTGCTCAGGCTGTTCGACCGCTTCGCCAGCAGCCCCGACAGAGCCGTGCTGCCGTCGCACTACTCCAGTCTGTTACACAGGGATCCGTCGAACTATCCGGGTTATTGTCCCGAGTGCGGGACGCTCAACGACCCCGAGTACAAGCTGTGCAGGAACTGCTCGGCGCGCATCCCGACCCGCCGGCAGTACGAGAGTGACGGGGACCTGGAGCAGGTGTTCGGCCAGTGACCGGCGCCGGGGCTCCGGACTCGTGACCACCGTCGACCGTCGGAACTGAATCGGCGCTCGGACGCTCGGCGTCGGCCGGTCTGGCGGCGAATACCCATGACCACCGGACAGTTTTTCCCGCCAGGGTCCTCACGGCCGGGTATGCGAAACGTCGACGCGGCGGGCCTGGGGATCGGCGACGACTACCCGACTCGCGTCATGGGCGTGCTCAACGTCAGCGAGGAGTCGCCCTACGACCCGAGCGTGTTCGACGACCCGGGCGAGGCGGCCGCCTACGTCGACGACGAACTGGTCGGCGAGGGCGCGGACATCGTCGACGTGGGGCTCGAATCGGCGAACAAGCGCTTCGGGGTGCTCTCTCCCGCGGAGGAACTCGACCGGCTGGACACCGCCGTCGAGGCGCTGCACTCGACGAGCGGCGACGCCGTCTGGAGCATCGAGACCCGGTACGCCGAGGTGGCCGCCGAGGCGCTCGACCGCGGGTTCGACATGGTCAACGACATCGCGGGCTTCGCCGACCCCGAGATGCCCGCGGTCTGTCGCGAGTACGACGTCGCTGTCGGGAAGATGGCCAGCCCGCCCGACCTCGAACGGCCGGGCGCAGTCGAGGAGACGCCCTGGGCCGAGCGGCGGTCCGCCGAGTGGGCCGAGCGGGCCGACTACGTCGACCGGGTGTACGAGGCGCTCAAACAGCACGGCCTCACCGACAAGACCATCGTCGACCCCGCGTTCGGCGGGTGGTCCGACGCGAAGACGCTCGAAGACGACCGCGAGACGTTCCGCCGGCTCCGCGAGTTCCGCGGGCTCGACCGGCCGCTCCTCGTCTCGATCAACCGGAAGAACTTCCTCCGGGAGCTGACCGGCCGCTCGACGGAGGCGGCGCTCCCGGTGAGCCTCGCGGCCACCGCGATGGCCGTCGAGCGGGGCGCCCACGTCGTCCGGACCCACGACGTCGCCGAGACTGTCGACGCCGTGGCCGTCGGCGACGCCTTCGGCCGCGAACGGGCGGCCGTCGACGGCGACCTCTCCGTCGAGGAACTCGACGTCACTACCCCCGGCGAGGCCGTCCGCCACTTCGAGCGCGTGGGCGTCGACGACGACCCCCGGGAGGCGACCGGGCAGGTCTACGAGGTCCGCGGGCTCGACCGGGAGAGCGGCGAGCGCCTCCGGGCGGCGGCCGACGAGGCCGGCTGTCGCTTCCGCCTCGGCGCCGGACGGGGAGACGCCGACGCCGGTGGCCGCCCGGGGAGCGACGAGCGCGGCGACGCCGGTGGCCGCCCGGGAACCGACGGGCGCGGGCGAGTCGGAATCCTCTACGGATCGGCCGCGGCGCTGTCGCGGCTGGCCGAACGCCCCGGGGTCCCAGACGGGGTCGCGAGGGCTCTCGACCCGGACGCGACCCGTCAGAGGTGAGAAAGCTTATACCGGATGCGCGAAAACGAGGGGGTGAAGGCCGAAAGGGCACCTGGGTAGGGGTACCGAGACGTGCCATTTCGGCTAATCCGGTTTATTGTGACAACACGGTGAGCATCCGCTATGGAGTTCGACACCTGGGAGCCCGTCTACGAAGCGATCCTCGCGGACTTCGGTTTCCCGCGGGCGGCCGACGAGCGGTCGCGCGACCTGCTCGGCGAACTGGTAGCGGGCGCGTCGACGCTGTCCCCCGCCGATCTGGACTTCCGGGGGGAGACCGTCGCCGTCGCCGGGGCCGGCCCGTCGCTCGACGCCGAGGTCGACGCAGCCCGCGACGCCGACGCCGTCGTCGCCGCCTCCGACGCCGCGAGCGTCCTCCGCGAGCGGGGCGTGGCGGTCGACTGCGCGGTCACTGACCTCGACGAGCGGGGGGACGCGCCCCGCAGGCTGACAGCCGCGGGGACGCCGGTGGCCGTCCACGCCCACGGCGACAACGAACCCGCGCTCCGCGAGCAGGTGCCGGACCTGGCGCTCGACGCGGTGCTCCCGACGACCCAGGCGGCGCCGGCCGGCCCCGTCTACAACGCGGGCGGGTTCACCGACGGCGACCGGGCAGCCTTCCTCGCGGACCACTGCGGGGCCGCCAGCCTGACGTTTCCCGGCTGGGACTTCGACGACCCCGCGGCAGGCGAACTGAAACGCCGGAAACTCGTCTGGGCCGAACGGCTCCTCCGGTGGCTCGAACGCCGCCGGGACGAGCGCTTCGCCGTCCTCGACGGTCGACGCGGCGAAATCGACGAGTCGGTCCTGCCGGAGTGAACGGCGACCGGGTCGGTCTTGCCGGAGTGAACGTCGACAGCCCGTCCTGCCCGAGTGAACGGCGACAGCCCGTCCTGCAGAAGAGAGCGCCAGGCCCACACAGCGGCGGGAGCGCGTTCAGGTACACTTCACGCCGGGGCCGTCGTACACCTGGTTCCGGTTGGCGTCGTCGGTCCGGAACAGTTCGGTCCCGTCGAGCAGGATCTGGTTGTTGTACCCGCCCTGCATGCGGAGGAACTTGAACTGGCTCTTCGAACACCCCGGTTTGAACACGAGGTAGACGTCGTCGGTGGGTTCGACGCCACCCGCCGTCACGACGACGTCCTCGCCGTTGACCTCGTAGGACTGGGTCATCTCCTCGCGCTCGGCGTCGGAGGGCTCCGACCGCCAGTCGCTCACGCTCCCGACGTTGTCGGGGAAGACGACGACGTACACCGGGGGTTCCAGCCCCTCGATCTTCCGGTCGTAGCGCTGGACGTACACCCAGGGGTTGGTCGCGGGGAAGTCGACGTCGCCGTTGACGCTGTCGGGGCCGTCGGGGTCGATCGAGAGGGTGAACTCGTAGTCGGTGTCCAGGATCGGGACGCTCCGGTCGCCGACTCGGGCGTACGCGAACCGCGACGCCGCTCCCGGGAGGGCGCAGTCGGTCGGCGCCGCCACCTCGTGTTTCTCGATCGAGAACGTCCGGTCACCGGCCGCGTCGGCCCGCACGTACACGTCGTCGCCCGCGTTGAGGCAGCTGAGTCGCCGGGCGCGCTCGGTGTTGCCGCCCTCCCACGTGTACACCGCCTCTCCGTTGACCAGCAGCGTGAACGGGACGCCCTCGGTCATGTACGTCGGCTCGAACACCAGGTCGCCGCCGCGTCGCTCGACGGTGAAGTCGGCGTCCGGCCGGACCGAGAGGTCCCCGTCGCTGGGGAGCAACGCGGACGCGCCGACGACCAGTACCATCGCGACGACGAGCGTCACGGCGACCATGAGGATGACCGAGACTAGCGGGGTCACTCCGCGTCGTCCACCGGTCCCGACGAGGACGTGGTGATCACCTGACACGGATCTACCGGGGAGTTCAGCGGGGGTGACGATAAATCGTTACCCGCGATTACCACCGCTGATACTGGAGGGGGCCGAGCGGGACGGCAGGCGGGGTGGGACGGGCGGTCGGCGTCGCCCGCGCTCGTCGCTCCCGGCGCCTGTCGGGCCCCCACGGCCCCTCAGTCGCCGCCCGCGTCCGCCGGAGTCGGCGTCGACCGGTCCGGTCCGCGGCCCCGCCCGGTCGCCGGCGCGGCGAGGTCCGCGAACGCGAGTTCGAGGTTCCTGCTGTTGGCCTTCCAGGCGGCGTCGAAGAGGTCGCCGACCACCGGGACCGACCCGGCAGCGGCGTCGACGGCGACGTTGACGAGCATCCGGGCGAGCGTCCACCGACCCACGCCGAGGGCGGCCGCCTGGGCGACGACGAGCAGCGACGCGACGGCCGTCGCCGCGTCACCCGCGACCGGGAGCACCCCGGCGAGTGGGTCGAGACCGACGCGGTAGCCGGTCCCGGGGACCGGTATCCCCTCGTCGAGCACGTACGCCACCGCGTCCATGCGACCCAGCGCCGCCGCGTCGACGTCGGCCGGCAGGTCCGCCGGTACCGCGACGTCACAGCGCGGCTCGAAGACCGCTCGGGAGTCAGTCATCGATTCCCCTTGGGACGTGAGAGACATAGGTCCGCCGGCCGTCGAGGGATCGACCGGACCGCTCAGTCGCGCCGCCCGCCACGCCGGCTCGCATCGTCGCCCGTCACCCCGGCGCCAGCGCGTCCATCGTCGCCCGTCACCCCGGCGCCAGCGCGTCCATCGTCGCCCGGACCTCGTCGGGGTCGGCGCCACGCGGGAACGAGACGGCGACGGCGTCGAGTCCCTCGACCGCCGCCCACTCGTCGAGGCGGTCGCGGCACGCCGCGGGCGTCCCGACCGCGCCGAGGGCGTCGAGCAGGTCGTCGGAGATGGCGGCCGTCGCGGCCTCCCCGTTCCCGCTGGCCCACTCGCTCGCGACCTCGCGGGCGGTCGATTCGTACCCCTGGGCGGCGAGCGCCTCGCGGTAGAACGTCCCCATCGCGCCGACGTAGAACGCGAGGTGGTTCCGGGCGAGGCGCCGGGCGCGCTCGCCGTCGTCGAGCGCGAGACAGGGCAGCGAGAGCGTCACGCGAACTTCGCCGGGGTCCCGACCCGCCAGGTCCGCCCCGCGGCGCAGGTCGTCGAGTCGCTCGCGGAGCCCCTCCCGCGTGAGCATGAGGGCGTGCCAGCCGTCGGCGAACCGGCCGGCGAGTTCGACCGACGTGGGTCCCATCCCGGCGGCGTCGACCGGCGGCGGCGGGTCCGGCGGGTCACACCGCAACCGGAAGCCCGACAGCCGGAACACGTCGCCGTCGTACTCGACGCGCTCGCCCGAGCACACCGCCCGGACGACCTCGATCGCCTCGCGGGTCCGGCGGAGCGGCCGGTCGTAGTCGGCGCCGTGCCACCCCTCGACCAGCGCCGGGCCGCTCGGCCCGAGGCCGAGGCGGAACCGGCCGCCCGACGCCTCCTGGAGCGTGGCGGCGGTCTGGCCCAGCAGCGCGGGCGACCGCGAGTAGACGTTCGCCACCGACGTGCCGAGGCCGATCTCGTCCGTGCGTTCGGCCGCCACCGCGAGCGCCGTCACGGCGTCGCGACCCCACGTCTCCGGGAGCCACGCGCGGTCGTAGCCCAGGTCCTCGCCGAGGCGGGCGTACTCGACGAGCGTCTCGACGGAGGGCTGTGCCGCGACCGGGAGGTGCAGGTCGCGCGCGGCGGGGGTCACGAGTTCACCCACCCGGTGCCAACTCCGATCGCCCGCTGTGTGTGACTGGCGGCCCGCCACGGGCGCAGGCGTGCGACCGGGGGGCGAGGTCGTTCGCGTGCCATAGGGTGACAGGGGGCGCCGGGCGCATAAAGCCCGGTCACGGGCCCCGAACGTGGCGGCGTCCCCCGGGAAACCGGCCGACCGGGGCGGACCGGGGCGACCGCGTAACCCCTAAATCACGGGGCGTCGAAACTCGCGGTATGAACGTCACCGGACTGGACCGCCAGCAGATACTCGCGCTGATACTCGTCGTCCTGATGATCGGCTCGTCGGTCGCTTACGTCCTCGCGTACGCGTTCTGAGCGGTGCCTCGCTACCCGAACGCCGCCCCGTCGACCGACGGGAAAGCGTCCGTCGTCCGAGCTGAAGGACCTGTCGCCCGCCGGAAAACCGGCGAGCGGCGGCTCACGCCCCGTCGGTCTCCCGTCCGGGGTCGAACCGCGCGACCCACTCGTCGAGCGTCTCCAGGCGGTGGGTCGCGCGGTCGGGGTCGCCGACGTTGTGGTGTTCGTCGGGGTAGACGACGAGCTTCGACTCGACGCCGCGCTTGCGCAGCGAGCGGTAGAGCTGTTCGGACTGGGTCGGCGGGCACCGCCAGTCCTCGCCGCCGGCGGTCAACAGGAGCGGCGTGTCTATCTCGTCGACGTCGGTGATCGAGGAGGCCGCGTCGTAGGCCTCGGGGTTCTCCCAGGGCAGGCCGAAGTCGTTCTCGACCCACCTGTGTGAGTCGTCGGTGCCGAAGGCCGACCGGAGGTCGTAGACGCCGTGCTCGGCCAGGCCGGCGGCGAAGCGGTCGGTCCGGGTGAGGACGTAGGCGGTGTTGACGCCGCCCTGGGAGAAGCCGCCGACGAACAGCCGGTCGGGGTCGGCCCACCCGCGCTCGACCGCGGCGTCGACCCCCGCGAGCAGGTCGTCGACCTCGACGGTGTTCCAGTTCCCCCGCAACGTCTCGCAGAACTCGCGCCCGTAGGAGGTCGACCCGCGGTAGTTGACGTGGAGGACGACGTACCCCCGCGTCGTCCAGAACGCCCGGTCGAACGCGAACTGGGGCTGGTCGTAGGCCATCGGCCCGCCGTGGATCCACAGCAGCGTCGGGCGCGGGTCGGGGTCCGACGGGTCGAACTCCGGCGGGTAGTAGGCGATCCCCTCGACCTCGGTCCCGTCGGCGCTCTCGAAGGTCAGCCGGTGCACGTCGGGGAAGGCGTACCCCTCCAGGAGGTCCGGGTTCAGGTCGCTGATCCGCCGTCGCGGGTCCGGGTCGCCGGCCCCGGCGTCGAGGTCCGTGGCGTCCATCGCGTGGACGTCCGCGCCCTCCGCGGAGTGGCTCCGCACGACCGCGACGGTCCCGCCCGCCGCGTCGAACTGGAGGTGGGTCTCGTCGCGGCGCTGGCGGTCGAAGACCCGCTCGTATCCCCCGGTCGGGCCGTCGCTCTCCCCGGCGGTGACCTCCGCGGGCGCGTCGAACCGGACGAACCGGGTCCAGCCCTCGTCGCCGACCGTCGCGACCAGGGTCCCGTCGTCGAGCCACGTGGGGGTTCCTGCGAGCGTCCGGTCGAGGTCCGCCGAGACGGTCGCGGCGGCTCCCGCGTCGGGGGCCGCGACCCGGACGTCCGTCGGGACGTACCAGTTGGCGGGGTCCCGGGCGGCGAACGCCAGGCGGTCGCCGTCGGGGCTCCAGGTCGGCCCCGCGGTCCAGTAGTCGCCGTCGGTCACCCGCTCGACCTCGCCGGACCCCGCGTCGACGACGTGGACGTCCTGAACGTAGGTGTCGTCGGCGTCCTCGCCGTGGTAGGCGACGAAGGCGATCCGGTCGTCCGCGGGCGACCACGCGGGCTGGAGGCCGGCCGCCGCCTCGAAGATACCGCCGCCGTAGGCGTCGTCGAGCCGCTCGATCTCGCGGGACTCGACGTCGACGACGAACAGGTACGTGGTGACGGTGTCGAGCCAGCCCGCGCCGTCGAACTTGTGCTGGAGCCGCTCGGTCTCGATGGGACCGCCCTCCTCGCGCCGGTCGAGGTACTCCTCCTCCTCGTCGGTCGGGTCCCGCGCCGACGCGACCAGTCGTTCGCCGTCGCGGCCCCAGTCGAAGTCCCTGACGCCGCGGTTACGGTCGGTCACCTGCCGGGCGTCGCCGCCGCGTTCGAGGTCGTACACCCACACCTGCGGCTTCGGTTCCTCGTCGCCGCCGTTCTCGTCCGCGCTCTCCCCCTCCGCCTCCTCGTCGTCCCCGGCAGTCTCGTCCTCGTCGTCACCGTCACCCGCCTCTTCGCCGACGAGACTCTCGCGGTCGCTCTCGTCGCGGCCGACCCGGAGTTCCGTGTCCGTCTCGCGGGCCATCACGACGCCGAGCCGGGCGCCGTCGGGGCTCCAGGTGACGTTCGAGGCGTCGGAAACGCGGGTCAACCGATGCGGCTCGCGGCCCCCGTCCGCAGGAGCAACGAAGACGGAACTCCGGCGGTCGTCCCCGTCGGGGTCGAACTCGCTGGCGACGAACGCCACGCGCTCGCCGTCGGGGGAGACGGCGACCTCGGCGGGCGTCGTCAGGTCGTAGAACGCATCGGTCGGAAGTTCGTCCATGGACCGCGGTCGGGCGGGTGGTACATACCCTTTGGGGCAGGACGGGATCGGGTGACGCGGGCCCATCGGGACCGGACAAGCAACGTGGTCACGCCGCCCGCCGGATCACGACCCACGCGACGGCGAGAGCGAGAGCGGCGAACCCGACGAGCGCGGCCACGGCGACCCCGAACTCCCCGGCCGTCCCCCGGTCGAGGACGACGTACTCCATGGCGTCGATCAGGTAGGTGATCGGCATCGCGCGGGCGGGCCACTCCAGGTAGGTCGAGAGGTCCTCGACCGGCATGAACGTCCCGCCGAGGATGATCTGCGGGGTGATGACGACGGGGATGAACTGGATGGCCTGGAACTCGTTCTGCGCGAACAGCGACAGCGTGACGCCGACGCCCAGCGCGGTGAGCGCGCCGAGCAGTTCGACGAGCACGAACAGCTCGACGCCGTTGGCGAACTCGACGTCCAGGAAGGAGACGGCCGCGCCCAGCAGGACCGCCGACTGGACGGTCGCGAGGACGCCGTAGCCGACGACGTACCCCATGACGATGCCGCCGCGCGAGACGGGCGTGACGAGCACCCGTTCCAGCGTGCCGGCGGTCCGCTCGCGGAGGAAGCCGACGGCCGTCAGCAGGTACGTGAGGAAGAACACGAACACGCCCAGCAGCGCGGGCGCCACGGGCTCGGGCCGCGGGAACACCTCGCCGAAGAGGTAGACGATGAACGCCGGCACCACGACGACCAGCGCGAGCGTCCGCCGGTCGCCCCGCAGCCCCCGGAGGATGCGTCCGGCGACCGGGGTCGTACCGCGCAACGGCTGGCCGCTCGCGGGTGTCATCGGGTATCGCCCCCCGACGCGGCGGCGGCGTCCGGGCCGGGCGCGTCGTGGCCGTCGTCCGCATCCGCCGCCGTCTCCGCCCCGCCGCGCTCGTCCAGCAGCGCGAGGAACGCCGCTTCCATGTCTTCCGTCCCGGTCGCGTCGAGGAACCCGTCGGGCGAGTCGAGCGCCAGCACGCGCCCGTCGCGCAGGAAACACACCCGGTCGCAGTTGGTCGCCTCGCCGAGGTAGTGCGTCGAGACGACGACCAGCGTCCCGTCGTCGCGGCGGTCGCGAAACTCGGCCCACATCGACGACCGGAGCCGGGGGTCCAGCCCGACGGTCGGTTCGTCGAGAAAGAGCACGTCCGGCTCGTGGACGATGGCGCACGCGAGGCTCGTCCGCCGGACCATCCCGCCCGAGAGCTCGCCGATGCGGGCGTCCGCGCGGTCGTCGAGGCCGACCACCGAGAGCGCCCGGTCGACGGCCCCCGGGTCCGCGCTGTCGCGGGTCGCTTCGCTCCCCCCGCCGCCGAGACGCGGCACTCCCGCCGGTCGCGCCGCGCCGCCGACGCCGTAGAGCCGGGCGAAGAAGGCGACGTTCTCCCGGACCGTGAGGTCGTCGTAGACGGCGGTGTGCTGGGGCATGTAGCCGATCCGCTCGCGGTCGGCGCGGTCGAACTCCCGGGAGAACGTCCCGCCGACGCGCGCCTCGCCCGCCGTCGGCCGCTCCAGCCCGAGCAGGCAGCGGATCAGCGTCGTCTTCCCGGATCCGTTGGGTCCCGCGAGGCCGAGTATCTCCGGCCCCTCGACCGTCAGGTCGACCCCGGACAGCGCCGTCACCGGCCCGAACTCCTTGCGCACGCCATCGACCGCGAGCGACGGTGTCTCGTTCATACCGGGAGGAGCGGTCGCGCGACGGTAGCAGTTCGGCCGGCTATAGCCGGGGTATTTTTACGTGAGCCGGCGAAATCCGGGGGCATGAAGCACGTACGCCTCACGGCCAGGCCGGACCCGGAGCGGGCGCCGGCCTTCTTCCGGCTGCTCGCGGCCTCGCCGCACGCGAGGGAGGCGCGCCTCCTGGAGTGGAACCTCGGCGCCGAGGAGCGGGTGACGCTGCTCCACGCGGTCGACGGCGAGCCCGACGCGTTCCGGGAGCGTGCCACCGAGACGCCGGGCATCGAGTCCGTCGACGTCGCGGAGACGGGGGGCGAGTGGTTCTTCACGCTCGTGAGCGGGCGCCCGTCGGCGGTGCCGCTGTTCCGGCACGTGGTCGCCGCGCTGACCCGCGCGGGACTGGTCGTGCTCACGCCCGTCCGTTACGAGGACGGCGCCGTCGAGGCGGACATCGTCGGCGACCCCGACGCACTCCGGGCGACGCTCGAAGCGGTCCCCGACGCGCTCGACGGGACGGTCGGCGCGGTCGGGCCGTTCCGCGGGCCGCCCGAGATGCCGGCGACGCGGCTCAGCGACCGTCAGCGCGAGGCCGCCGCCGCGGCACTCGACCTGGGGTACTACGACCGGCCGAGCCGCGCGACCCACGAGGACGTGGCCGACGCGATGGGGTGTGCCCCCAGCACGGCCAGCGAACACCTCAAGAAGGCCGAGGCGACGCTGGTCGAGGCGGCGATGGAGACGGTCGGGCGGTAGACGACGCTGGTCGAAGCAGCTACGGAGAGCGCCGATCGGGAGACGGCGAGCACGACCCGTCGCGCCGCGTCCGACCGTCGCCGCGGCCGCGCTCACTCGGTGTCCCAGACGTCCGCCACCGGGTTCGAGTTCGACCGGGAGCGGCGCGACCCGGACCGGCGCGACCGAGAGCCGCCGCCCGCGCCGCCGTCGGCCGACCCGCCGCTCCCGGACCCCGACCCCGAAGACTGGGACCCCGACCGCGACCCGCTACCGGTCGACGAGCCCGACCGCGACCCGCTACCGACCGACGAGCCCGACCGCGACCCGGACCGGCGGCGGTCGTCCATCCCGGCCGTCGCCGCGGCGGGGTCGAAATCGGGGAGGTCCGGGCTCTGCATCCGGTCGACCTGGTCGGCGAACCAGTCGGGCATGTCGGTGCGGGCGCGCTCGAACAGGTCCAGAAGCGAGGAGTCGCCGAGGTACGTCGCGCCGTAGTCGTCGGGCGCGCGGACGACTCGCCCGCAGGCCTGGATCACGGTGCGCAGCGCCGTGCGGTAGTACCAGCCCCACTGGTCGTCTTCGAGGCGGGCCGCGACGCGGGAATCGCGGGTGTTGGGATAGGGGGCCTTGCAGAGCAGTTGCCACCGACAGAGGTCGCCCTCCAGGTCCAGGGCCTCCTCCATCTTCACCGAGAGGAACACCTCCGGGTCGTCGACGCGCTTCCACGTCGAGAGCTGCGGGTCGCGGTCGTCGGTTCCGTGGGTCCGCACCCGCGAGGCCACCCCCAACTCCCGGAGGCGCTCGTGCAGGCGCTCCTGGATCGCGTAGGAGTGGCAGTGGACCAGCCCCTTTTCGTCGGGGTGGCGCTGCATCAACCGGACGAGCGTCTCCGCGATAGCCGGGAGCGTCTCGTCGCGGGCCTCGTAGGTCATCTTTCCCCGCGTGACGTCGTACAGCGGGCGGTTCTCGACGGGGAACGTGTGGGGCACGTCGACCAGCGCGACCCGGTCGGGCGAGAGGCCGACGTTCGCGCAGAACGCGTCCTTATCGAGGATCGTCGCCGAGAGGAGCGCGGCCTTGTCGGCGCGGTCCCAGACGGTGTGGGTGAGGTACTTCTCCGGCGCCATCGGCTTGATCGTCACGCGGCTCCCCTCGCCGTCGGGCTGGTCGACGACCCACGTCGTCGCGCTCTCCCCGTCGCGGTAGTCCTCGACGAACCACGAGAGGTCCGACTGTAGCTCCGCGAGGCGGTCGCGCTCGGCGGCCTCCTCGGGGTCGAGTTCGACCCGCGAGCGCAGTTCGGTCAGGCGCCGACCGGCCATCGTGTCCAGCCGTTCGGCGTACGCGACGGCGTCGTCCGGGCCGTCGACGGCCGGCGGCTCGCAGGCGTCCCAGACGGGGACGGTGTCGGGCCCGAGGTCGATGGTGGCGTACATCTCGGCCCAGTTGCCCAGGCCGTGGGCCTCGTCGACGACGAGCACGTCCCGGCGGCCGAACACGTCGGACCCGGCCGTCTGCATGAAGTACGCGAGCGTCATCGCGGCGATCCGGGAGTTCGCGGCGATGGCGCGGTCCGAGAAGTACGGACAGCGGTGTTGTACCTGGCAGTCGAAGCCCCGCTCGCGGGCGCAGGGCGCCCGGTCGACCGGCGTGTCCGTCTCGCCGGGCAGGATGCAGTCGTAGTTGTTCTTGCCGCGGATCACCGACAGGTCCGCGAGCAGTTCGTCGCCCGCCACGTCGTCCAGCTGGGACACCTGTGGCGTCGTGTAGTAGGCGTCGATCACCTCGCCGGCCTCGGCCTCGCCCGCGCGGCGAGCGCAGCCGGCCACCGCCCGCGCGAGCAGGGACTTCCCGCTCCCGGTCGGCGCGCGCACCAGCACCACGTCGTTGCCGGCCTCGAACGCCGCCCGGACGTCGGCCAGCGCCGACTCCTGGGTGTCGCGGTAGGACGGCGCGGGGAACTCGTCGAATATCCGACCCGGTTGCACGCACGGAGGGAACGGGGCGCAGTGCCTAAACCTGCCGGTCGGCGTCGCCTCGCGCGGCCGACCCATCCCGGGTTCCGAAACCAACTTGTAACCGTCGCGCAACTATCTGACGGATGACCGAAACGCGACGGGACGTTCTCGGCTACGGGGGAACAGTGCTCGCGGCCGCGGCGTCGCTGGCTGGCTGTCTCGGTGACGGCGGCGGGACCGACACGCCCGCGGACGGAAGCAGCGACGCCGCGGCCGGCGACGGGAACGCCGCCGGGACGGCCACCGGCGATCCGAGCGGCGACGGGACCGCTTCCGGCCGGAGCGGGGGCCAGACCACCGAGGGAGACAGGACCGCGACCGACGGTGAATCGACGGCGACGGCCGTCCGGGAGGCGACCCCGGCCGCGGGCGTCACCGACTGGCTGCCCGCACCGACGGCGCTCGCGCCGACCGGAATAGTCGGGGAGACGGGCTACGCCTTCATGTCGACGGCACCGGCGGCGCTGCTCGAATTCGAGGACGACCTCGGCGACGGGGCGGTCGAGGAGTTCCACCGGGCGGTCGACCTGCCCGGCATCGAGACGCTGGGGGAGGCGACCGCGGTCTACCGGTTCGCGCGGTCGGTGAACGTCGTGGTCGCCGACTTCGACCGCGGGTCCGTCGAGGACGGCTTCCGCGACCTGGGGGTCTCGGAGGTCGGCACCCACCGCGGGTTCACGGTCTTCACCGCCAGCAGCGCCCGCGCGGCCGCTGTCGGCGACGACGCGTTCGTGACCGTCGGGCAACTGGGGACCGGAACCGACGTCGACAAGCGCCCGGTCGTCGAGGCCGTCCTCGACGCCAGGACCGGCAACGGGCCGCGGTACGCGGACGAAGTCGGGGACTGTGCCCGCCTCCTCGACGCGCTGGGTCGGGCGCACCTTCTCCAGGGGCGGACACACGAGGCCGGCGCGTCCCTCCCGGGCGCGGTCGGCGAGGGGACCGCGTGGCACGTGGGGGCCGACCGGACCCGCGTCCGCGCGAGCGTCGTCTTCGCCGGCGGGGAGGCCGACCAGGAGACCGTCGCCGAGTGGGCCGCGGACTCGACCACGTTCCGCGACCGGGAGCCGACGACGAGCGTCGACGGTCGAGTCGTCACGGCGACGGCGGCGGTCCCGACGGGCGAGATAACGAGCTTCCACGACGAGTTCCCCGGCGGCCCGATCCGCGACGGCGGGTCCCCCGCGCCCGAGGTGAACTTCGGTTTCGAGTACGAGACGACGAGCGCTGATCGAGGGATCGTGACCGTCACCCACCACGGCGGCGACACGGTCCCCGCGTCGGAGCTGTACGTGCGCGGCACCGGCTTCGCGGACGTCGACGGCGCCGACCAGACCGAGCCCGGGCCGTGGCGGGGAACGACCTGGGGCGACGGCGAGAAGGTGGCCTCCGGCGACCGCGTCGAGGTCGGCGCGACCAGCGACTACGAACTCTCGCTCGTCTGGGAGTCCCCGGACGGGGACGCGTCGGCCACGCTCGCCCGCGACCTGGGGCCGGACGCCTGACGTCCCGGGGGCCTCGAACGGGCCGCCCCGGTCACCCGCAGTCTGGAGGCGTCGAACGGGTCGTCCCGGTCCCCGGCCGCCCAGGGGCCCACGCCGGTCACCCGGAGACCCGCGCGGACCACTCGGAGACCCGCGCCGGCCGCTCATACGGACCGCTGTAAGTCATTACCGGATCGACCGAACGAATGCGTGCGGTCGTCCCGGTAAATCGTTACAGCGATCCGTATCAGAGGTCCGCGACGTCCTCGGCCGTCGGGTCGCGGTCCTCGGGGAGCCGCTCGATGCAGTCGTAACAGAGGAAGTGCTCGCTGCCGTCGGCGAGTTCGAGCGTCAGGCCGCCGGTGGTGTCCCCCTCGAACGACCAGAGGTTCGCGATGCCGCCGGCGATGCTGACGTCGTCGCCGCAGCCGTCGCAGGGCCGGGTCGCCATACCGGGCCTTGGCGACGCCGGGACTAAAGCCCGCTGCCCGCTCGATGGCCCCCGTCGCGGGCGGCGTGCTACCCGCACAAAGGTTAATCCCCCTCGAAGCGAAGGTCCCTCGACGGCGACCGATGTACACGCCACCCGTCGAGGGAACGCCCGCGGTCCTGTACTACGGCCCCGGGAGCGGCGACGTCGTCGACCGCTGGGAGCGGACCGAGCGACCGTTCGACCTCCGGGGGATCGACCCGGACGGGGGCCTCGGTGAGGCGCTCGACGGCGAGCAGTACGACTGCGCCGTCTGTCACGACCCGGCCGGCGGCGAGCCCGACGCCGCCGACGCCGTCCGGGCGGTCAGAGCCAGCGACGAGACGGTGCCGGTCGTCGTCTTCTCGGCCGGCGACGGCCTGGACGCGGGGGTCGCCGTCAAACTCGACGTGACCAGGTACGTCGACGTGTCGGCCGGGTTCGACCCCGTCGAGGCCCTCGCACGCCTCGAACCGGTCGTCGATCGCCACCGCGAGCGGCGTCGCGAGCGGTCGATGCTCGACTCGCTGCTGGCCAACATCCCGCTGTCGGTGTACTTCAAGGACACGCGGAGCCGCCACGTCAGGGTCAGCGACCGGCAGCTGACGCTCACCGAGGAGTGCATCGAGAACGCCGAGGGCAAGCGCCACCACGCACCGGAGGACGTCGTCGGCAAGACGGAGTTCGACCTCTACGACACCGAGAACGCCGAGGAGTCGGTCGCCGACGACGAGCACGTGATGGAGCACGAGGAGCCGGTCGAACGGGTCGAACACGTCGACGGCGGCCCGCTCGACGGGACGTACGTCGAGGGGTTCAAAGCCCCCTGGTACGAGGGCGACCGGCTCGTCGGCACCGTCGGGGTGACCACGGACATCAGCGAGCGCAAGCAGTACGAACACGAGCTCGAGCGCCAGAACGAGCGCCTCGAACGGTTCGCGAGCGTCCTCAGTCACGACCTGCGCAACCCGATCGAGGTCGGGCTCGGCCGGGTGGAGTTCGCCCGCCGGACGGGCGAAGAGGAGCACTTCGACGAGCTCGAAGACGCGCTCCGCCGGATGGACTCGCTCGTCGACGACGTGCTGACCCTCGCCCGGAAGGGCGAGACCGTCTGCGACCCGGAGCCGACGCCCCTCGACGCGACCGCCGCGGACGCCTGGGCGCTCGTCGACACCGGCGGCGCGACGCTCGACGTCGAGACCGACGCGACGGTGCTCGCCGACGACGGGCGCCTCAAGCGCCTGTTCGAGAACCTCTTCCGGAATTCTGTCGAGCACAGCTCGACGACTCCAGGGTCGGGGACTCGCCGACGTGCGCCGGAGTCCGGCGGCGAGGGCGTGACGGTGACCGTCGGCGAGTGCGACGGCGCGACCGGCGGCTGGGGGTTCTTCGTCGCGGACGACGGGCCCGGGCTCCCGAACCCGGCGGACGAGAGCGTGTTCGACCCCGGCTTCTCGACCGGCGACGAGGGGGCGGGGCTGGGGCTGAGTATCGTCCGCACGATCGCCGAGGCACACGGCTGGGAGGTCGCGGCGACCGAGAGCGCCGACGGCGGCGCGCGCTTCGAGTTCTCGCGGGTGCAACGGCCCGACGACCGGTAGCGGCGCCTCCCCGCAACCACGCCGGAGGTGACGGCTATCTTGATTCAGCGAGAGAATCCCGCCCTTCCCGCGAAGGACGAGCGTTCCG
>JBDGST010000047.1:0-16366 GCA_042217365.1 Haloarculaceae archaeon | reverse complement strand
CTCGTCGTCCCCGTGGGTCGCGTCGGGCACGTCGGCGTCGAGGTAGGAGTACGACAGCGAGAGCGGCACCACGAGGACGATGGGCACCTTCAGGTCCATCACGCCGGAGGCGAGCGTCAGCATGTGCTCGGTGCCGTAGACGCTGATGGCGTCGTAGACCGCGAGGACGACCAGCAGGATGAGCGCCGGCAGCAGGCCGAAGCTGATCCCGAACAGGCCGGCCGCGCCCGCCCCCATGACGACGCCCGCGGCGTCGATGACGTACCACTCCGGATAGACCCACAGGAGGACGCCGAGCAGGCCGGCGACGCCCCACGCGAGGAGGTGCACGTCGAACCCGCCGACGGGGACCGTCACGACCGGCGGGAGCAGCACCCGGAAGACGTACAGCCCGATGTAGGCGCCGGTTCCGACGAGCACGGCGCGCAACACCAGGTCGAGGTCGTACCTGATGACCGCGAGCATCACCCCGGTCATCACGAGGATGAGCGCGACGTACACGACGCTGTTGGTCGGGTCCTGGGGGTCCTCGACGGCCTGGTACCCCGCTTCCTCGAACGGCGCGACGAGCGCGAGCGCGCCCAGTTGCACGAGCAGGAAGATGCCGACGATAGCCCCGCACGCGACGTACGCCCGCGACCGCTGTTCCATGTGTCGCCAGTCGCGGACGAGCGATTTCAGGGTTACGACCGAGCCCGGGCCGTCCGCCCGGCTCTGGTCAACTCTTCCGTTCGCCTCCTCGACGCGCCCAGTCAGGGGCCGGTCGTCTCGACTCGACGCGCCCAGTCAGGGCCCCGTCGTCTCGACTCGACGCGCCCAGTCAGGGTCCCGTCGTCTCGACTCGACCCGCCAGTTAAGGTCCGCGAACCGCTGGATAGGGTATGAACGTGCTCGTCACGGGGGCGACGGGGTTCGTCGGCGGCCACCTCGTCCCCGCGCTGGTCGCGGCCGGCCACGAGGTCCGGGCGCTGGTCCGGGACGCCCAACAGTACGACCCGCCCGCCGGCGTCGACGTCGTCGAGGGCGACCTGCTCGACCCGGAGAGCCTCGCCGGCGCGTTCGACGGCGTGACCGCCGCCTACTACCTCGTCCACTCGATGCGGGCCGGCGAGGACTTCGAGGAGCGCGACCGCCGCGCGGCCCGGAACTTCGCGGACGCCGCGGGGGCGGGCGACGTCGAGCGCGTCGTCTACCTGGGCGGCCTCGGCGAGGAGGGCGACGACCTCTCGCCGCACCTCCGCTCGCGCCGGGAGGTCGAGCGCGTGCTCGGGGACGGCGACTACGACCTGACGACGCTGCGCGCGGCGGTCATCGTCGGGGACGGCAGCGCGAGCTTCCGGATGGTGCGCCAGCTCGTCACGCGCCTGCCGGTGATGGTCACGCCCCGCTGGGTCGACAACGAGTGCCAGCCCATCGCCGTCGCGGACGTCGTCGCGTATCTCGCCGGCGTCCTCGACGCGCCCGAGACCGCGGGCGGGACCTACGGTGTCGGCGGCCCGGACGTGCTCACCTACCGGGAGATGATGCTCCGGACCGCCGAGGCGATGGGCCGGCGCCGCCCGCTGGTCCTCCCGGTGCCGGTGCTCACGCCGAACCTCTCCTCGTACTGGGTCGGGCTCGTCACCGACGTTCCACCGCCGGTCGCGCGCCCGCTCATCCTCGGGCTCAAGAACCCCGTCGTCGTCACCGACGACGCGATCCGCGACCACGTCGACGTGGACCTGACCCCGTTCGACGCGGCCGTCCGGCGGGCGCTACGCGAGGGCGAAGGTCCCGACCCCGCGCCGGCTGACGCCGGCGAGGCCGACCACCGGGTCGGCGTGCCGGAGGCACGCGACGGCGACGGGACTGACGCAGACGGGCCGGGCGTCGACGGCGACATCGCGGATTCACGCGGCGAGGTCGACGGATGAAGCGGACGCCGGACGCGATCCAGGGACGGTCGAGGCGGACGACGGGCCGGGTCCGGAGCGAGGTGCAGGGATGAGTCGCCCGGAGTACGGGGAGACGTGGGCCTACGAGAGCATCGTCGGCGCCCTCCCCGGGGTCGCCCTCTCGGAGCGGGCCGCCTTCGCCGTCCAGTTCGGTCTCTTCGAGGCGGGGGTGCTCGGCTTCGCCGCGGCCTACGGCCTGTGGGACGCCGCCCTCGCCGGGACGGTCGCCGTGGCGCTGTCGACGGTCGGGAGCTTCGAGATGCTCCGGATCAGCAAGCTCGTCCGCCGGTCCGACCCGCCCGCGTCCTACGGGCGGGCGGCCTTCGGGTCGAGCATCGACGTCGTGCTCGGCGTACTGGCGTTCGTCGCGCTGGTCACCTACCTGTTCGTCGTCGACCCGCGGGACGGGGCCACCCTCACGGCCGAACTGCTGGGCGCGGAGCCGCCGACGCCGGCGGCGTACCTCGCGCTGCTGGTCGCGTGGGACGTCTGCTACCGGATCGGGACGGGCTGGTGGGCCAGCGTCGTCGCGCTATGGCGGTCGGTGACGTTCCGGTTCGGCCCCGACCGGCGCCGGCTCCTGCGCCGGGCGGACCTCGAGACGATGGGTTTCGGGCTGCTACAGCTGTCGCTCGCGCCCTTCCTGACCGGGCATCCCGTCCTGCTGTTCGCCGTCGTCGGGCACGTCGTCGCCGTCGCCGTCGTGACGGCGCTGTCGGTACTGGCGCTCTCGCTCCGGGCAGAATCGGACGACCCCGCTACGAATTTATCTCCTTGAACTGGTCGAGGAGCTCCTCGGTCGACTCGTCGCCGTCGTACTCGACCTCGCCGTGGTACTCGGTCCTCTCGTCGTCCTCGCTGATGTCGACCTCAGTGTTTTTGCGCTCGCGACGTTCGTGCTCCTCTTCGTCGAATGCACCCATCGACATTGGTTACCACACTCGAACTTGCTGGTGTATGCCTATCAATGTAACGGTCATTTGGGGAGATTTCGCGCACAGTCGGGCGATTCGGCGGAAAACTCGACGCTGTGGCCGGGGCAGTCGACGGGTCCGGCCGCCCCGGAGCAGAGCCCGTGACCACAACGGTCGTGGGGCCGGACCCCCCGCGGCGGAGTCCAAACACTGTAGATGGGTGGGGACCAAACGTGGGGCATGGCCGGACCCGTCCGTTTCCGGCGGTCGACCGAGCGCTGGGACGAGCCCCGCGTCCGGCGGGACCTGCTGGGGCCGCTCGACGACCGGTTCGGGGCCCGGCTCGTCGCGCCCCGGGTCGACCCGCCGCCCGAGTACGAGGCCCGACGCCTGGAGATGGACAACGGCGACCTCGCCCTGGTCGCCTGGCGCGCGGACGGCGACGGCGCCTACTGGCTCGGCAACACCGAGACGCCCGAAGCGCTGTGGCGCACCGACAAGGAGACGTTCGAGGAGGCGCCGTTTTCGCTCGCCCGGTGGGCCCAGCGGGAACTGCTCGCGGACCTGACGCGGGAGGACCCCTGGCTCGCCGACTACCGCTATCTCGCCTGGTTTTTCCTGCCCGTCCTCTTCTCGAAGGACGGCCGCGAGACCACCCGCCGATTCTTCCGCGACGACGCCGCCGGCTTCCCGGACGCCAGCCGCGACAAGGGCCTCTCCTTCTACGACCGCTTCCTCCGGACGGGCGTCCTCGAGGACCACCGGTACACGATGGCGTCGAAGCTCGGCACCAGCGAGTACAGCGACCTCGCGCGCATGCGGGCCACGATGGGCGAGTTCGACGCCGCGAAGCTGCTCGCGGACGCCGGCCTCGGGTTCGTCCCCGAGGTCGAGCGCGACTCCGGGCACGCGCTGGACTTCGTCGTCGAGGCGAACGGCGAGGTGCTCGTGGAGGTGACCCGGCCGGAGACGCCCCGGGAACGCCACGTCGACACGCCCACGGCCGCGCTCCGGAGCACCGTCGACTCGAAGACCCGCGACCAGCTCGCCGCCCACGGCGACGCCCTCCTGCTCGTCGACTGCACGTCCTTTCGCGACGACGAGTGGAACGCCGTCCGCGGCGAGCGACCGTCGCTCCCCTATCGGCCGTCGGTCGTCTTCCGCTACCGTCCGGACGGCACCTGCGAGGGCTACCGGTACGGCGACGTCCCCCTCGACTTCGGCGACGCGGTCGAGTGGGTCTGATACGGACCGCTGTCAGTCAGTACCGGATCGACCGCACGACTGCGTGCGGTCGTCCCGGCAAATCGTGACAGCGATCCGTATGAACCGGGTCCCCGGACCCACCGCGACCGGCCCGGTGCCGGCCCGCTAGTTCAGAAACGGCAGGGTGCCGTACCGCAGGTACACCATGTCGAGGATCAGGAGGAGCTGGAACAGCCCCTGGACGCCCCCGAGCATCGCGTTCTGCCGCCCGATGGCGGCGATGACGCCGTCGTCGGGGTTCCCGGAGGTCATCTCCGCGTAGATCCGCACCTCGCCCGGCATCAGGACCCCGAACCCCTGGACCGACAGGACCGTCACGATACCCAGCGCCACGGCGACGGCCGGGTCGGTCATCGCGAACGCGTCGACCGTCAGTCCGACCCACGCCAGCGACCCGACCGTCACGACCGCGAAGAGGGTCTGCCAGCGCCGGTCCCGCCAGGCGTCCAGCCGCCAGCCTAGCAGGAGCGCGATGGGGATCAGGTTCGCGGCCGTGAACAGCGCCAGCCAGGGCTCCGAGTGGGTGAAGACTCCGGTCCGCTGGGCGAGCGCGATGCCGGCCGCGATCGTGACGAACGCCAGCGACGGCAACAGGAACGCCGTCTTCGGCGTGAGCCGCCGGAACACGGCCGCGCTCTGTTCATCGTCGAGCCCGCCGATCACCGGGCCCAGCACCGCGCCGATGAACACGTCGATCCCCGTCCACAGCACGCCGGCCATGACGTGCACGTAGGTGTGTTGCTCCCGCGTCGCCGCCGTCAGCGCGAAGCCCAGCGCGCCCACGGCGACGACGACCACGCCGGCCGCGAACGCCGGGTTCGCCCGGCGGGCCATCCCGGCTACCGTCCCGCGAACTGTCCGTCCCATACCGCCCAACTGTCGGCTCCTGGTTGTTAAAATCACCCACGTTATTGGGGCAATAGTTGCCGGTCGCGGGCCGGTCAGGTGAGGAGCGCCGCCTCGACGAGTTCCAGCGGGTGGCGGACCTCGTAGCCGGTCCCGTGTTCCATCTGGCTCGCGCAGGTCGGGCACTCGGTCATGCCGGTCTCGCCGGGGGCGGCCTCCATGTGTTCGAACATCTCCTCGCCGATCTCCATCGATATCTCGTACTTCTCGGACTTCCAGCCGTAGGTGCCCGAGATGCCCGAACAGGAGTCGCCGACGTCCTCGATGTCGACGCCGTCGAGGTCGCGAAACAGCTCGACGGCCTGGCGCTCCAGCCCCTGGTTGCGGGCGTGACACGGCGCGTGGTAGGCGAACTCCTCGGCGAGCTCTCCCGTCACCTCGGCGTCCTGCAACTCCGCCCGGAGGTCCGTGTGGATCCGGAGGTACTCGACGGACTCGTAGGTGTGGCTGGCGACCGCCTCGATCCCGTCGATGTCGAACAGCTCGGGGTACTCCTCGCGCAGCGCCATCGAACAGGAGGTACAGGACGCGACGGCGTCGTACCCCTGGTCGACGAGGTCGGCAAAGGTGGAGACGTTGACTTCGGCCCCGCGGCGGGCGTCGCTCAGCATCCCGTTGGCGAACATCGGGGTGCCCGAGCAGCGCTGTTCGGGCACCGCGACCCGGTAGCCGAAGTGCTCGAACACGCGGACCAGCGCCTTCCCGACCGCCGGCGTGTTGAAGTTCGAGTAACAGCCGTGGAAGTACGCGACCTTGCGGTCCTCGCCGTCCGTGAGTCCCCGCTTTTCGCGGGCCTCCTGGGCTCGCTCCTTCGAGGCGGCGAGGCCGCCGCGGTCGGCGTACCACTCCCGGAAGGTCTGGGTGGCGAACTCGGGGAAGTCCCGCTCGCTCGGGACGTGGAGCACCTTCTCCATCGCCCACCGGACCGGCCCGAAGTTCATGACGAAGTTGGCCGTCCGCGGGAAGAGACTCGCCAGCCGCGCCGAGGTCCGGTAGTTCGCCAGGATCCGGTTGCGGACGTACTTCCGCGAGAACGTGCTCAGTTGCTCCTCGACGTACTCCCCGCGGGCGCTGTTGTGCATCTGCGCGAGCGGCACCCCCGACGGACAGGACGCGTCACACCGCAGGCAGTTCGAGCACTTCGAGATCGACTCGTCGACGTCGTAGCCGTCGTCGGTCTGCTTGAGCCGCCACTGCTCGGGACCCTGGAACTTCGGCCCGGGGAAGTCGTCGTCGACCTCGGCGACCGGGCAGTTCGTGTCACAGGTCGAGCACTTGTAACACGAGTCCGCGCCGGGCCGCAGGTCGAAGTCCTCGGTGTCGGGGTAGACGTCGACCGGTTCGAACGCCTCGCCGGTGTTCGGGGTCGTCGGGTCGAACTCGCCGCCGGCGCTCGGGACGCCCGGCTCGAACTCGGCGGTTGCGCGGTCCTCCCCGTCGCTCGTCGGTCGTGGGTCTCCTGCGTCGCTCATGCTACCTCCTGTGCCGCGAGGGTGCCCGCGCGGTGGCCCGTCGCAATGGACACGCCGCTGCCGGACTTCTCGGCGGCGAAGTCGTACCCGCCGAGCACGGATCCGGCGGCCCGCAGGTTCTCGAACTCCGGCCGGCCGTCGGCGTCGAGCGGCCGGAGCGCGCCGTCTGTCGTCACGCCGAACCGCGCGAACGGGTGGTCGCCGAAGGCCTCCCCGTCGAACCACTCGTAGCGGTCGGCCGGGTGGGGGACGTGGCAGCCGAAGACCGCCTCGGAGACCCCCTCGCGGTCTGACTCGACTCCCTTGCCGACCAGGCCGCCCGTCGCGAGGACGTACTCGTCGGCCGCGAAGGGGATCCGTCCGCCCTGCTTGTCGACGGAGACGCGCTCGACGCGGTCGTCGCCGTCGAAGTCGACCACCGGGTTGCCGCTCTCGAACCCGCCGCCGGCCCCGTCGAGCGCGTCGAACAGCGCGTCTTCGAGGCGCAGTCCCGGCAGCGACGGCGGTCCCGACGGCACCTCGAAGACGTCGGCGCCGAGCCGGTCGCCCAGCGCCGCCCGGACGCCCGCGGCGTCGGCGTCGCCGAGCACGGCCGGGAACCCGACCCGGGGCTCGCCGTCGTGCTCGCTCCCGACCCGGTCGGCGAGCGCGTCTCGCGCCCCCCCGGCCGTCCCCTCGACGGTCACGTCGCGGTTTCTCTCCAGCAGCTTCGCGTACCGGGTCACCTTCGCGTCGTCTTTGAGGTCGACCGGGAACCGGACCGTGACGCCGCGCACGTCGAAGGGGACGCCGGCCGCCCGGAGGTGGGCGGCCGCGTGCGGGGCGTCGAAGTCCGTCAGACGCTCGAACCCGACCAGCAGCATCGCCCGGTCGTCGCTTGCGACGCCGGCCGCCGCGCCGGCGGGGTAGCGGGCCGTCGGCTTGACCGTCCCGCCGTGGGTCGGCAGGAGCGCGTTCCGGTCCGTGTGCCCGCCGCGGTAGCCGGGGGCCACCGCGTCGAACGTCGCCATGGCCTGGCGGACGCCGTCGACGCCGACGGTCCGGTAGGGGTGCTCGTCGGGCAGGTCCGGGATGGCCTCGTACGGGTCGGTCAGCGGCCCGTCGCCCGCCGGGGTGTAGCCGAGCAGGTCGACCAGCCCGGAGGCCTGCCTGAGCGTGCTCTGCTTGTAGGAGACCAGCCGCACGTCGGCGCCCTCGCGGGAGGCCGCTATCGCGCTCGTCAACCCGGCGAGACCGCCCCCGATCACGAGGACGTCCGATTCAATCGCCACGCTCGGACCCCCTTGCTCTCCCGGGACCGGCGGATTCACTCGCCACGCTCGGACCCCCCGTCGCCGGCGGCGTCGGTGCCCGTCCGGTCGCGGCCGCCGTCCGCCGCGACGTCCGCACCGCCCGCGTCGCCCGCGGAGCGGGACCCGTCGTCGAACGCCGCGAAGTCGACCGGGTCGCCGTCCGCGGGGTCGGCGTCGCGGTTCTGGGTCGTCGCGTGCAGCGCGTAGTTCAGCATCGCCTGGGAGAGCTGCTCCCCCCAGAGGGCGTGGCGCTGCCCCTTCCAGCGCTCCTGGAGGAGTTCGTCCCACGCCCCGCGGACGGTCGCCTCGCCGTAGGTCCCGTCCGCGTCGACCGCGTCCAGCCCGTGGAGCTCGCTCGCCAGGCGGTGGACGCACAGCCCGCCCTGGCAGTTGCCCATCGAGGCCCGCGTGCGGATGCGGACCGCGTTGAGGTCCGACCCGGACTGGTCGATAGCGTCTCGCACCTCCGCGCGGGTGACGCCCTCGCACTCGCAGACGACCGGGTTCGGACCGTCGGTCTGCAGCACGTCGTCGGCCCGCGAGCCGAGGCGCTCGACGCTGCGCCGGCCGATCGGCGAGCGCAGGCCGAACTCGTCCATGTAGTCGCGCAGGACCGAGAACTCCTCGCTGCCCGGCAGCGGGACGTCGGCCGTCCGGCAGTCGGCGTCGATCCCGAACTTCGCGCAGACGTGGTCGCTGATCTCCTCGCCCATCAGCCGGTAGGTCGTGAACTTCCCGCCGACGATGCTCGTCAGCCCGGGCCGGTCGTCGCGCTCGTCGTGGTCCAGGAGGAAGTACTGTCGCGTGATGTCGGTCGGGTCCTCGCTGCCGACCGACGGCGGCTCGTACAGCGGCCGCACGCCCCAGAACGACCGGATCGTCCGCGCCTCTTCGAGCATCGGGACCAGCTCCGAGAGCGTGTCGATCATCATGTCGACCTCCCACTGCTCCTCGGGGTAGTCCTCCGGGTCCTCGACCTCTTCGTCGGTGGTCCCGAGGATCGCCGTCGTCTCGTGGGGAACGATGATGTCGGCGTCGCCCTTGGGGCGACAGCGGTTGATGACGGTGTCGACCTGCCGGACGTTCATGATGGTCATGACGCCCTTCGAGGGACGGACCTCGACGTCGACGCCGGCCATGTCGCCGACCCGGCCGGCCCACGCGCCCGTCGCGTTCACGACGTGGTCGACGCGAAGCGTCTCCGTCCCCCCCTCCGTGCCGTGGACGCGCTTGCCCGGGCCGGACGCGTGTTCGACCTCGACGCCGACCACCTCGCCGTCCTCGACGACCAGGTCGGTCACCGCCGAGTGGGTCTCGATCCGCGCGCCGTGCTCCTGGGCGCTGGCGGCGTTGGCGACCACCAGCCGGAACGGGTCGACGGCGCCGTCCGGGACTCTAACCGCTTTCTCGACGTCTTTCGCCAGGTGGGGCTCCATCGCGCGCGCCTCCTCCCCCGAGACGACCTCGGCGGGGATCCCGCAGCTCTCACACCCCCGTACCTTCTCCTGGAAGTACTCCTCGGAGTCCTCCGGGCGCTTGACGAACAGCCCGCCGGTCATCTCGACGCAGTGGCCGGCGACGTCCCGTAACACGCGGTTCTCCTCGATGCACTCCTCGGCGCTGGCCTGGTCCGAGACGGCGTATCTGCCGCCGCTGTGGAGCAGGCCGTGCATCCGTCCGGTCGTCCCGTGGGTGAGGTTCCCCTGTTCGAGGAGCGTCACGTCCAGTCCCCGCATCGCGAGGTCCCGCGCGATCCCCGCCCCGGTCGAGCCACCGCCGACGACGGCGATGTGTGGGGTCGATGTCATCTGTTCACAAGTCGTATGGCGCCCACTCACTTTACTTTATCGCAGACTCCTTGCCGAAGGTAAAATTAATTAAGTATGAACGAGCTGATACGACTCGGTGCGGGCGGCCGTGACTCCGATCGACTTCCTCCCCAGGACCGGTCCGCCCGGCGCTGGGGTGGGGCCTGACAGTCCGGTACTGTGGAACGACAGCCGTCGCACCCGTCCAGCCGCCGGAGTACGGCGACGTCTCGGCAACCCGGCGGCGGCCGAGCTCATCGACCCGTCCGACCGGACGCTCACGTCCCGGTGACGCCGTCGTCGATCGACTGTCGACGTGGCTGGGACGTGAGAATGGCGCGTCACGCCCGTAGCGTCCGTGCAGCGTGCGTTCCCGTTTTCGAACCTGACCGGGGATGCCGCGCTCTTCACGGGCCCGACTCGGCCTATCAGTAACATTTATAATGATCCAACATATTGTTTACTGCCACGGCGGAAATGGAAGTAAACATTTCACCAGATGGAGCAATACACGAATGGAAGGCACGTACGTCGGTGCAATCGACCAAGGGACGACCGGGACCCGGTTCATGGTCTTCGACCACGACGGGCAGGTCGTCGCGAACGCATACGAACAGCACGAACAGATCTACCCGGAACCGGGGTGGGTGGAGCACGACCCCCTGGAGATCTGGGAAAACACCCAGGAGGTCGTCACGCGAGGCCTCGACGAGGCGGACCTGGACGCGACACAGCTCGAGGCGCTCGGGATCACGAACCAGCGGGAGACGACGGTGGTGTGGGACCGCGAGACGGGCAGGCCGGTGCACAACGCGCTGGTGTGGCAGGACCGGCGGACGACCGACCGCGTCGAACAGCTCGAGGACGAGGGCAAAATAGACTGGATCCGCGAGACGACCGGGCTCGAACCCGACCCGTACTTCTCCGCCACCAAGGTCGAGTGGATCCTCGACAACGCGGACCCGATCAAGGTCCGCCGCTCGCGCCCCCGCGACCTGCGCGACCGGGCGGAGAACGGGGAGTTGCTGATGGGGACGATAGACGCGTGGCTCGTCTACAACCTGACGGGCAACCACATCACGGACGTCACGAACGCCTCCCGCACCATGCTGTACGACATCGAGGGGCTCTCGTGGGACCCGGAGCTGCTGGCGGAGTTTTCGGTGCCGGAGGCGATGCTGCCGGAGGTGCGGCCGTCGTCGGACGAGGAGACCTACGGGTCGACGGACCCGGACGGGTTCCTGGGTGCGGAGGTGCCGGTGGCGGGCGCCCTGGGCGACCAGCAGGCGGCGCTGTTCGGGCAGACGTGTTTCGACGCGGGCGACGCCAAGAACACGTACGGGACGGGGTCGTTCTACCTGATGAACACGGGCGAGGAGGCGGTCGCCTCCGAGCACGGGCTGCTCACCACGATCGGCTTCCAGATGTCCGGTGAACCCGTCCAGTACGCGCTGGAGGGGTCGATCTTCATCACGGGCGCGGCCATCGAGTGGCTGGAAGAGGTCGACCTCATCAACAACGCCGCACAGACCGCGGAGCTCGCGCGGTCGGTGGAATCCACTGACGGCGTGTACATGGTCCCGGCGTTCACGGGGCTGGGCGCGCCCCACTGGGACGGCCGCGCCCGGGGCACCATCGTCGGGATGACCCGCGGCACGGGGAAAGCACACATCGTGCGGGCGGCCCTGGAGTCGATCGCCTACCAGACGCGGGACATCGCCGAGGCGATGGAGGCCGACGCGGGCGTCGAGACGACGTCGCTCCGGGTCGACGGCGGCGCCGTCAAGAACAACTTCCTCTGTCAGCTCCAGGCGGACATCATCGAGACGGACATCGTCCGGCCGGAAGTCGACGAGACGACGGCGCTGGGGTCGGCGTACGCGGCCGGCCTCGCGGTCGGCTACTGGGACTCGGTCGAGGAGCTCCGGTCGAACTGGCAGGTCGACGCCGAGTTCGAGCCGGAGATGGACCCCGACCAGGTCGACCGGATGTACAGCCGCTGGGACGACGCGGTCGAGCGCTCGCTCGACTGGGCCAAGGAGGAGTGACCGATGGCGTTCTCGCTCCTCGGCTGGGGGCTCGAAACCTGGGCCTACATGGTGCTGGCGGCCATCGGCGGGGGTGCATTCGGCGCCGCGGTCGGCGCGCTCCCGGCGTTCTGTTTCACCGGTTTCATGGTCATCGTCGGGGAGGCGGCCAACGTCCTCAAGGGCGAGCTCGGGGGCGTCATCGACTTCCCGGCCGGCGAGGTCGGAATCGGGATCACCGGCTCGGTCGCGTTCGGGCCGGTCTTCGGCCCGCACATCTCGTTCGCCGGCGGCGTCGCGGCGGCTGCCTACGCCGCCAAACACGGCAAGATGCAGTCGGGCTTCGACTACCACAACGCCAAGGACATCACGTACGCGCTCGGGACCGACCCGGACGTGCTCGCGGTCGGCGGCCTGTTCGGCGTCCTCGGGCTGGCCATCACCCGGTTCTCCGGGACGGTCGGCCTGCCGTGGGACCCGATCGCCATCGCCGTCGTCCTGTCGGCGTTCGCCTCCCGCGTGGTCTACGGCTACCCGATCGTCGGCCGCGTCCGGGGCAGTAGCGTCTTCGACATGACTCCCTTCGAGCGCGAGGAGATGCGCCCGGCGACTGACGAGGGGAGTTCGACCACCGGCGGCGCGGCGACCGACGGCGGGACGGTCCAGGGCGACCGACTGGCCGTCGAGCCGTGGCTGCCCCACCAGTACGGGTGGCCCAGCGTCGCGGCGATCGGCCTCGTGGCCGGTCTTCTGGGGGGGTTCATCGCGATCGAGACCGGCAGCGCGTTCCTCGCCTTCGGCATCTCGGCCGCGAGCCTGATCTTCCTGCAACTCGGCGTCGAGCAGATCCCGGTCACCCACCACATGACGCTCCCCTCCAGCACGGCCGCGCTGGCCGCCGCGCCGCTCGGACTCTCCGACCCGGCGTTGATCCTCGTCGCCGCGGCCTTCGGCGCCTACGGCGCGCTCGCGGGCGAGGCCGTCCAGCGGATCTTCTACGCGCACTCGGACACCCACCTCGACCCGCCGGCGGCGGGGATCGTCGTCGGGACGTTCACGATCGCGATCCTCTATTACGTCGGCGTCTTCCCCAGCGCGTCCTGGATCCCGCTGCTCTGACCGCCGCGTTTCCGCCGTCTCCCGACTACCTCGACGGCGGCGGTTCCGTCGCCCTTCGACTGCCCCCGGACGGCCCGTCGCACGGCGACACCGGGCCGGTCCCGCCGAAATCGACCACGACCGTGCAACGAAAACGACCGATTCCGAGCTGACACGACCGTGCAACGAAAACGACCGATTCCGACCGGACGCCGCCGTCGCCGGCTCCGCCTCGGCGGAACCACGGACGACGGTCCGGTGACCGTCGACCGGTCGACTACGCGCTTCCTGACCGCGATTCTTTTAACAGTCGGCGGGGAAACACCGACAGTACGCGGCTGAACAGCACATGGACATCGACGCGAGAATCCAGCGACGACAGCGCCGGGGTGAGGGCCCTCGCCTGCTGCAGGACTACGAGTCGCTCTCGCCGGTCGCGCACGTCGACGAGCCGTCCGGTCGCGGACCGGTCTTCGAGCGTCTGCTCGACCACCTGGACCCGGTGTTCGACGGGCAGTTGCCGCCGAACGCGTACGTGTCCGGCCCGTTCGGGTCCGGGAAGTCCGCCGTCGTGACGGCGCTGTTCGCTCACCTCGACCGGCTCTCGACCGGGACGCGGTCGGTGATCCACACGAGCACCCGGGCGGGGTCACCCGGTGCGCCCGGCTTCGTCTACGTCGACACGCGGGAGACCAGCAGCGAGTTCGCGTTCAACCACCGCGTGCTCGACGCGCTGGTCGACGAGTCGGTCCCCGACCACGGGATCAGCACGGAGGAACTGCGCGCCCGGCTCCACGACCTGCTCGGGTCGTCGCGCAACGGCGTCGTCATCGCGGTCGACCACGTCGGCGAGCCCAACAGCACGTCCGCCGAGGGCCTGGTCGACATGTTCGCGCGGCTCCCGAGCCACGCGAGCTGGCTGGCTATCGGGCGGACGCCGCCCGAGGAGAGCCCGCTGACCGCCTACACCGCGAGGTCGGTCCGGGTCGACCGCTACCGGCGCCAGACGCTCGTCGACGTGCTGATGGCCCGGGCGTCCGAGGGGCTCGCACACCAGGCGCTCGACCACGAACTGGCCCGCGAGATCGCGGACTGGGCCGACGGCAACGCCCACGACGCCCTCGCAGTACTGCTCGTCGCGGGCGACCGGGCCGACCGGGCCGACCGGACCCGCCTCACCGAGGCCGACGTTTCGGCCGCGATCGACGAGATGCCCGACCCGTCGGTCTCGCTGGGGCGCGTCCTGTCGCTCCCGGCGAACAAACAGGCCGTCCTCCGGGAGCTCGTTGACCTCGCTCCCCAGGCCCGCGCGTCCGTCACGGCGACGACCGAGGCGATCAGTTCGCTGCCCTCGATCGACCTCTCACCGGGGACAGTCAAGCGGTTCCTCTACGAGATGGCCGAGGTCGGCGTCGTCGAGCGCGTCCAGTCGGACGACAACGACGGCAAGGGTCGGCCACCGAGCCGCATCGAACTGCGCTTCCCCCCGACCGCGTTCCGCCGACTGTACGACCTCCGGCAGTGACCGCGTCCGTCGCTCGCGTCGCTCCCCACCGTTCGTCCGGGTCCCGACCCCGACTGTTAACGTGTGTCGACCCGTACTGACTCCACGACCACTACACCCATGGCACGTGATACCGTACGTTCGGGGACGGCGGTTCGAGGTGGGCCCGCGACGACTGCCCGCGATCGCGGCTCAGACTGCCCACGCCCGGCCGAGCGCACCGACCGGGAGCGGGGCGGACAGCGGTCGACAGAGTCGCCCGGGACACACCGGCGTCGCGGCCCCGATTCGGCGGGTCCCGGGTGTTACGGATGAGCGAGACGTACGTCGGCGCGATAGACCAGGGGACGACCGGAACCCGGTTCATGGCCTTCGACCACGACGGGCGGGTCGTCGCGAACGCGTACGAACGCCACGAACAGATCTACCCGGAACCGGGGTGGGTGGAGCACGACCCGGTCGAGGTCTGGGAGCGCGTGAAACGCGTCGTCTCGCGGGGGCTCGAGACCGCGAGCCTCGACCCGACCCGACTCGACGCGCTCGGGGTCGCCAACCAGCGGGAGACGACGGTGATGTGGGACCGCGAGACGGGCAAGCCGGTGTACAACGCGCTGGTGTGGCAGGACCGGCGGACGACCGACCGCGTCGAACAGCTCGAGGACGAGGGCAAAATAGACTGGATCCGCGAGACGACCGGGCTCGAACCCGACCCGTACTTCTCCGCCACCAAGGTCGAGTGGATCCTCGACAACGCGGACCCGATCAAGGTCCGCCGCTCGCGCCCCCGCGACCTGCGCGACCGGGCGGAGAACGGGGAGTTGCTGATGGGGACGATAGACGCGTGGCTCGTCTACAACCTGACGGGCAACCACATCACGGACGTCACGAACGCCTCCCGCACCATGCTGTACGACATCGAGGGGCTCTCGTGGGACCCGGAGCTGCTGGCGGAGTTTTCGGTGCCGGAGGCGATGCTGCCGGAGGTGCGGCCGTCGTCGGACGAGGAGACCTACGGGTCGACGGACCCGGACGGGTTCCTGGGTGCGGAGGTGCCGGTGGCGGGCGCCCTGGGCGACCAGCAGGCGGCGCTGTTCGGGCAGACGTGTTTCGACGCGGGCGACGCCAAGAACACGTACGGGACGGGGTCGTTCTACCTGATGAACACGGGCGAAGAGGCGGTCGCCTCCGAGCACGGCCTGCTCACCACGATCGGCTTCCAGTTGTCGGGCGAGCCCGTCCAGTACGCGCTGGAGGGGTCGATCTTCGTCGCCGGCGGAGCCGTCGAGTGGCTGCGGGACGCGGGTTTCGTCGACGACCTGAGAGAGACAGCGGAGCTCGCGCGGTCGGTGGAGTCGACGGACGGGGTGTACGTGATCCCGGCGTTCACGGGGCTGGGCGCGCCCCACTGGGACGGGCGGGCGCGGGGCACCATCGTCGGGATGACCCGCGGCACCGGGAAAGCACACATCGTGCGGGCGGCCCTGGAGTCGATCGCCTACCAGACGCGGGACATCGCCGAGGCGATGGAGGCCGACGCGGGCGTCGAGACGACGTCGCTCCGGGTCGACGGCGGCGCCGTCAAGAACAACTTCCTCTGTCAGCTCCAGGCGGACGTCATCCAGCGAGGGGTCGTCCGTCCGGTGGTCGACGAGACGACGGCGCTGGGGTCGGCCTACGCGGCCGGTCTCGCGGTCGGCTACTGGGACTCGGTCGAGGAGCTCCGGCCGAACTGGCAGGTCGACGCCGAGTTCTCCCCCGAGATGGACCCTGACCGGGCCGACGCGAAGTACGACCGGTGGTGCGACGCCGTCGCTCGCGCCGGAGACTGGGCGACTGAGGGCTGATACGGAACCCCGTCCCTGTTCACCCGTCCGACTGCTCGACTGCGTTGGGCCGAACGCGCTGTGGAGTTCTGAATTCGAGACGGGTCGACGGCGCGATTCGAGAAGCGCCCGAGGCGGGATTTGAACCCGAGTGCGAGACGGTCGCTCGCTCCGCTCGCGCTGCGTCTCGCGTGATTCAAATCCCGGACGGGGCACACGAACTCGGGACGCGGCGCGATGAAACGCGCCGCTCGCCGTCGAGTTCGGAGAAGCGCCCGAGGCGGGATTTGAACCCGAGTGCGAGACGGTCGCTCGCTCCGCT
>JBDGST010000161.1:11215-16389 GCA_042217365.1 Haloarculaceae archaeon | reverse complement strand
GTCTGGGTCGAGGAGGACTACTGCACGCCGCCGCTGGCGATGGAGCGGGCGGAGGTGCTCGACGACTACTTCGAGGACCTCACGGTCGTCGGGGAGGACGTCGACGAGGCGGCCGCCTGGGAGCGGGTCGCGGACCTGCCCGGGCTCTGGGAGCGGGCCCTCGACGGGGCGTAGTGGCGGTCGGCCGGACCCGTCGATGCCCGCCGGGCCAGTCGGGGCGCCGGCTGAGCCTGTCGATGCCCGCCCGATCGGCTGAGGCGCCGCCCGGACCTGTCGATGCCCGTCCGACCAGTCGGGGCTCCGGCCGGGCCTGCCGATTCCGGCCCGACCAGCCGAGGCGCCGCCCGGGATTCGACCGCGGCGGCTACCCGCCGAGCCAGCGCGCGATTCCGCCCGCGAGGAGGAGGAGCGCGCCGAGGACGAACGTCCCGGGCAGCGGGAGGGCGAACACGACGACCCCGACGAGGATGACGATAGTCGACGTTCGCATGGTGCCCCCGCTTGGTGACCCCGAGGGATAGGGGTGACGGCGGTCAGTGGAACGTCACGCCGACGTCGTGCATCCCCTCGTTCTCCATCGCGATGTTGATGAGCAGGGGCGTCAGCCCCTCCACTTCCGGGGCGTTGGCGATGCCGCCCGCGGAGAGCGGTCGTAGCCCCTCGATGCCGTCGGCGAGCGCCGAGACCGTCTCGACGGCGTCGTCGTCGTCGCCGACCACGAGCGTGTCCACGTCGAGGTCGGCGTCGAGGTTCGCGAGGCGGTCGGCCGCGAGGTTGTGGAAGGCGCCGACGACCGGGACCCCCTCGGGCGCGGCGTTGGCGGCCAGCGCGGTGACGCTCCCGGCGCCCGGGCGGTTGTAGTGCATGCCCTCCTCGTCGCGTTTCATCCCGACGGCCGGGGAGACGAGCACGTCGCCCTCGTCGAGCGAGTCCACGACGGCCTCGATGGTGTCGGTGAGGTGGTACGCGGGGACCGAACAGACGACGACGTCCGCCCGCGCGGCGGCCTCCGCGTTGACGGCGCCGGAGAGGTCGGCGTCGACGCCGCGACCCTCCAGTTCCGTCCGGTACTCCTCGGCCCTGTTCGCCGCGCGGTCGGCGTCCCGGGAGCCTACGATCACTCCGTGGTCGGTGTCGTATGCCCACCGCAGCGCCAGTCCCTCGCCGATGTCGCCGGTGCCGCCCAGGAGTGCGATTTCCATGTCCGTGACTTGGCCGAATTCCCCATAAGCGTTGTCGAACCGTCTGCACTTGCGCCCGTCCGGGACGCTCGCCGATCCCCCGCGAGCGTCGTCGGACCGTCGGCAGTGTCGTCCGTGTTCTCGCCGTCGTCGGCCGCCGGCGGCGCGTCGCGGGGCCTGTCCGGCGGTCGTCCGCCCAGTCCAGCAGGTCGGGGAGGTCGTTCACCGAGTCGACGACCGCCCGCTCAGTCCAGCAGGTCGGGGAGGTCGTTCACCGAGTCGACGACCGCCGCGGCCCCGGCGTCCTCGAACTTCCGTCGGCCGTCCTCGCCGGTCAGGCCGCCGGTCTGGACGCCGACGCCGTGGTACGTCCGGTCGTCGGTCTCGTCGGCGTTGACCGCGGTCCGGACGTCGTCGAGCGTGTCGCCGGCGAAGGCGACCGACTCCGCGTCGAGGCGCTCGGCGAGCGTCACGAGCGCCCGGGGGTGGGGCTTTCCCTCCTCCCAGTCGTCCATGGTGAACCGGCGGTCGTCGGGAACGTCGAGGCCGACGCGGTCGAGCGCGATGTCGGCCTCGGCGGCGGGTCGGCCCGTCAGCACGCCGACGGGGTAGTCGTCAGTCAGCGCCGCCCGCGTGTCGTCGTCGAGGAGCACGGGCTCGTCGTAGATGTACCCCTCGCCGCCGACGGCGGGGTCGGGGTCGTCGCCCTCGAACTCGCGGTAGAGCTCCGGCCCGAGGTAGAGCTGCTGGAACACCGCGCGGAGGCGGTCGCTGTCCCAGGCCGCCATCACGCGCTCGCGCTCGGCCGGCCCGAGGAGGTTGAGCACGACAGCCTCGGCGGCCGACTTCCCCGAACCGGTCGCGGCGACGCGGTCGGTGAACGCGTCGACGTCGAGGTCCAGCCCGCTGCGGCGCGCGAGGACGAACAGCGCCGCCGCGTCGGTCACCTCCCAGTCGTTGTTGAATCCGCCCGCGTCCTTGAACTGCTGGACGTCTTCCTTCGCGATAGTCTCCCCGTAGACGTGTTCGACCGACTCCACGATCGCCCGGCGGTAGGAGTCGGCCACGTCGACCAACACGCCGTCGACGTCGAGTACGACCGCGCCCACGTGCATCCTTACCACCGCCAATGCCTCCCAGCACAAAATCCGTTCCGGCTTGCCGCGGGAACTCGGGAGACCCGTCGACGCCCGATCGGGCGACCGTCGACCGTCTCGCCGACCGGCCGCTCGAGGTCCCGGAGCGACGGACCGGCCCGTCGGGGTATTTATCAGTTCGGCTCGCATACGGTCGAAATATGCACGTCGACATCGTGCCGGTGGGCGACGTGCCTCCGCGGGTCAAACGGGAGGCGTCTTCGAGTCTGCGGGCCGTCTACGAGAGCGACGTCACGATGCACGACACGCAGTCGATCCCCGCCGGCGCGTACGACCGCGGCCGCGACCAGTACAGCGCGGAAGCGTTCATCAAGCTCGCCACCCGCGTCGGATCGGGGGACAAGAACATCGCCATCACGACCGAGGACCTGTTCTACCACCGCCGCAACTACGTGTTCGGACTGGCGTACCTCGACGGGAAGGGTTCGGTCATCTCGACGTACCGCCTGAACACCTCCTCTGACGGCGGCGTCTCGCGGCGCTCCGACGAGGACGTCTTCTCCGACCGCGTCCGCAAGGAAGTCATCCACGAGATCGGCCACACGCTCGGCCTCGAACACTGCGACAACAAGCGGTGCGTGATGAGCTTCTCGCCCACCGTCCGCGAGGTCGACATCAAGGACGAGGCGCTGTGTGGGACGTGTCAGCGAGAAGTGCTCTGACGCCGGTTTCTGCCGGTGTCCCGTTTCCCAGCCGCTCCGTTTTCCGCGGTCGACCTCTCCCGGGCGCTCCCCCGAGCCGGCGGGGGCTCTCCGGTCACGTCGTACCGTTCCCGTCGTACCGTTCCCGTCGTACCGTTCCCGTCGTACCGTTCCCGTCGTACCGGAACGCGTCACGGGACGAGCCGACCCCTCGAAACCGTCCTTCCTCGTCCAACACCGCCGAACTCCTCGTGGAGCCCCCGATCACGGCGACTACCGGAGCGCGCTCTCGCGTTCGGCCTCGGAGAGCGCCACGTCGCCGACGGCGTGGGGGCTGCACTCCTCGCACTCGTAGGAGACGCCGCCGTCGTCGTAGGTCCGGACGGGGACGCGAAACAGGAAGAACGCGTCTTTCTGCCGGCGTTCGACGATCGCGTCGGCCTCGGTCCCGCAGTTGGGACACCAGTCCTTGTCCTTTGCGGGTTCCTGCCAGGTGACCTTGTGCCGGCCGATCGTCGCGTCCGCGAACGCCTCGTCCTTCGAGGTCTGGATGACCGCCTCGGGCGGGAGCGGTTCGGCCTCGACCGCGTTGTCGAACCCGCTCTCGGCGGCCTTCGTGACCGAGAGGTACGGCCCGACGGTGACGCGGTTGTCCCGGCCGACGAAAAAGACCGTCACGTCGGCGTCCCGCCCCTCGATCCGCACCTCGTTGTCCCAGCCGACGACGTAGACGGTGAGGTCGTGGCTCGCCTCGGTGACCCGCACCTCGTTTTTCGCGCCGCGTATCGAGACGCCGTCGCGGGGGTCCCGGGCCTCCCGGGAGTGGTTCCATCCCGTGAGCGTCACGTCGTACGCGGCCGGCGAGTCCGTCGGCGTCGCCGCGCCGTCGTGGAAGACCTGTTCCGCCCCGGTCGCGTCGAGCGCTCCGGCGGCCCCGGCGGCGACGAACACGTCCTCGACGCCCCGCAGGACCACGTCCCCGTCGACGTCTTCGACGTAGCCGTCCTCGTCGCCGACGACGGCCGTCCCGACGCTCACGTCGCCGGCCGACCGCTCGGCCGCGTCCTCGCCGTCACCGTCGACCGGCACGTCGGTGAACGCGTACTCCGCGTCGTCGAGCCGGAGCGTTCCGTCGACGGCGCCCGGGCCGACGAACACGTCCTCGGTGTCCCGGAGGCCGACGGGAGGCTCGTGGCGCCCCGAGAGGCGCACGTCCCCCGAGTAGTCCTCCGTCGGCGCGTCCCAGTTCGCTGTCATCGTCTGCCCGAGCGTACCACCGGGCGCTACTTCAAGGGTCGGTCGTGGCGTCCTGCGCCCTCCCGTCCACCGGGTTCCCCGCGCCCGTCGGCGGGATATCGAAAGGCCAAGATATTTTGCCCGGGCGATCTGTCTTCAGTGACATGAACCGACGAACGTTCGTGCGGGGGAGCGCAGGACTGACGGCCGGCCTCGCCCTGACCGGCTGTCTGGGCGTCCTCGGCGGGAACAGCTCGCCGCCGCCCCGGAAGGCGGAACTGTTCGACGACGTCGCCCTCGACGGGACGACGATGGAGATCGACCTGCTGTCGGACCCGCGGGTGCAGTCGCGCGCCGAGGAGGCCCAGAACGGGCTGGCCGCGGGCGCCGTCGCGTCGCTCGCGCCCGTCGGCGTCGCGCGCGCCGCCAAGGGGGCGGGCGGTCGCGGCGCCGGCGGGTACGCCGGCGCGCCGAGACACCACCGACACAGGGGGTGGGCCGTCTGGCACGGCGGCGACTACGCCGACGACTGGCGCGAGAACCACCGCGACGAGCTCAGCTGGTACCCGGCGACCGTGGCGACGCTGGGCGTCGCGTACCTCGGGACCGACAACGAGTACGAGGACAACCCGCCGGGCCCGGGCGCCGACGACGTCTCGTGGGACCGGACGTGGAACCAGGTGTCGGACGACGCGGTCAAGACGGTCGACATCGGCGCGGTGTCGCCCAGCCCGGAGCCGGAGCAGGGGTGGTACCGCGTCGGGACGGAGCTCGTCGCCGAGAACCGGGACCTCGACTTCGGCTGGCAGGCCGTCGACTTCGAGGTCGACGACGATACGGGCTGGAAGGTGGACAAGGCCTGGTACGTCGCCCCCCGCGTGTGACCACCTGACCCTCGATGGACCGCGAGCGCGACCCCGACGGCGACGCCGATCCCGACGTCGATAGGGCCGGCGACG
>JBDGST010000161.1:0-11115 GCA_042217365.1 Haloarculaceae archaeon | reverse complement strand
CGATAGGGCCGGCGACGTCGACACCGGCCGGGAGTCGCTGGCGGCCGCCGTGACCGACCGCCGGGTGACGCTCGCACTGACGTTCGTCGTCGCGTTCTGCTCGATCGCCTACGAGCTCGTCTACTCGGAGTTTCTCACCGTCTTCTACGGCGGGACGGTGCTCCGGTACTCGGTCACGATCGGCCTCTACCTCTTCTCGCTGGGCGTCGGGGCGCTCCTCTCGGAGCACCTCGACGACCCGGCGGACAGCTTCCTCCGGACGGAGGTGTACCTCGCGTTCGCGGGGCCGGCGGGCGCGGGGTTCATCGTCGCGCTCAACTCCTTCCCGGACGTCGTCTTCCCCGGGAAGGCGGCGGTCACGCTCGCGCTGGCGCACGTCCCGATACTCGTCGTGGGGGTGCTCTCGGGCTTCGAGATCCCCTTACTGAACGACCTCGTCGCGGACCGCGACCGGACGGTGTTCGCCGCGCTGGGCCGCGCGTACCCGCGGACGGTCGTCCGGCGGGTGCTGGGCGTCTTCTTCGACGTCTCCGAGGCCGAGGGCCGGTCGTTCTCGGAGGTGCTGGGCGTCGACTACCTCGGCAGCCTCGCCGGGACGGTCGTCTACGCGCTCGTGCTGTACCCGACCTACGGGCTGGTCGTCACGGTGCTGGTGCTCGGGCTCCTGAACGGCCTCGCCGCGCTCACGTTCGGCGCCTGGGTGCTGTGGGGTCGACGGCGGTTCGACGCCGGAGCGAGCGATACCGACGCGGCTGACTCCGGGACCGGAGGGGCGGCGACCCCGGGAACCGCCGAACCGGACCCCGTCGAAGCGGACGGCGGCGCTCCGGGGGGCGGGTCGCCCTCGCTCGCCCGGTGGCGGGCCGTGCTCCTCGCGGGCCTCCTCCTGACGGGGGCCTACGCGGGGCTGGTCGCCAACGCGGGCGCCGTCGACCGCGCGGTGACCGGCTCCTACATGGGCGACCGGATCGAGAGCGACTACCGGCCCGGGCGGGCCGACGTGACCGTCACGTCCTTCGAGCGGACGCGCTACCAGCGGGTGACGTTCTACGAGCGGGACGTGACGGGTCACGAGGGCACCGAGGACTGCTTCCGGCTCGACCAAGCCGTCCAGCTGTGTGACTCCTGGGTGCGGTCCTACCACAGCGGTCTCGTCGACGTTCCGATGAGCGCGTTCGAGAACACGTCGTCCGTGGACGTGCTGCTCGTCGGCGGCGGCGACTACATCGCCGTCGACCACCTCCGGCGGTACGACGTCTCGGTCGACCAGGTCGACATCGACGGGGAGTTCCTCCGGATGTCCCGCACCCGGGAGTACCTCACGCAGTTCAACGACGGTGCCTGGACGTACGACCGCCTGAACACCACCGTCGGCGACGCGTTCACCTACCTGCGCCACAGCGACGAGCGCTACGACCTGATACTGCTCGACATCCCCGGCGCCCGCAGCGACGACTCGCTGTCGCTGTACTCCCGGGAGTTCTACACCCTGTTGCGCCGCCACCTCACCGACCGCGGCGTCGTCGCCACGTGGACCTACTCGCCGTACTTCTTCGGCGAGCACCACAAGGCGTACGTGAACACGGTGCTCGCGGCCGGGTTCGACCGCCACCTGTCCTACCAGGCGTACGGCGACCCCGACGGCGACGGCGAACTCGAGGGCGGCGAGCGGTTCTACCTGCTCTCGGACGACGCGACGCCCACTCCCGACCTCTCGCGGGCCCGCAGCCCCTACCTGAACGCCACCGCGGCCCAGTACGACGGGTGGACCTGGCAGGAGTTCCCCCACTACCGCGGCGTCGAACCGAACAGCGTCTTCGACCCCAACTACGACGTGATCGTCGACCCATGACCGGAAACACCCTCCAGTTCGTCCACAGCGCCCGCCCGCCGGCGACCGACGTCCGCGTGTTCGACTCGCTGACGCGGTCGTTCCTCGGCGCCGAGTTCACGTTCCGGGTCGTCGGCAGCTCCCACTACGTCAGCGCGCCGGCCTACGACTTCCACGAGCTGTCCTCCTGCGAGCCCGTCCGCGGCGACGACGTGGCGACGATCCGGCTCGACGGGGACCGCACGTCCCCGTCTTCGCCGCCGTCGTCGCCATCGCCGTCGCGGTCCCGCTCCCCGGAGGAGGCGAGCGACGCGAGTGCGCCGCCGGCGCGGCGCCTCTCCTACGAGGCCGACGCGGTCCGGTGCGAGACGGTCGTCGAACGGCGACCGCTGGCCGCGTTCCCCGACGACGCGTCGTTCGACCTCTCCTACCGGTTCGGCGAGGACGCCGTCACGACGGTCGACGTCGGGACCGACGGCTACGAGACCTACCACACCTACCCCGAGTTCGACCTCGCGCTCTACACGCGGACGGTCTTTACGTCCGTGCCGGGCGCCGCTGCCGAGGACCGCCCGGCGGCCGAACGGAGCGAGCGGGTGCCCGAACGGGGCGACGGGCCGGCGACGGTCTCGACCGACTGATCGGGCGGCGAGCGGCGCTCCTCGGTCAGCGGCCGTCCGGTCGCTCGCTCCGTAGTCACCGGACCGTGTAGCCGCCGTCGATGACGACGGAGGCGCCGGTCACGTACGAGGCGGCGTCCGACGCCAGGTAGACGACGAGCGGGGCGATGTCCTCGGGGGCCGCGAACTCGTCGAGGAGCATCTCCTCTTTCCAGATGCGGCGCTCCTCTTCGTCGTCAGAGAGGATCGAGGTGTCGACGTAGCCGGGGTTGACGTTGTTCACCCGGATCCCGTGTTCCGCCCACTCGGAGGCGAGCTGGGCCTTCATGCCCTCGACCCCGGCCTTCGAGGCCTGGTAGTCGACCTGGCACTGCGGGTAGTTGGCGACGAAGGCGGACATCGACGACGTGTTGACGATCGAACCGCCGTCTCCGGCGATCATCGCGGCGCCGGCGTGTTTGGCACAGAGGAAGGCGCCGACGAGGTTCGTCTCTATCACCTCCCGGAACTCGGCGAGCGGTTTCGCCTCGGCGGGCGTGTGGCGGGCGACCCCCGCGTTGTTCGCGAGGACGTCCACGCCGCCGAACGTCTCGACGGATTCGTCGACCATCGCCTCGACTTCGGCCTCGTCGGTCACGTCGGTCGGGACCGCCAGCGTCTCCGCGCCCGTCTCCTCGGCGAGGTCCGCGGCGGCATCCCGGCAGGGCTCGGCCCTGTAGTCCGCGACGACCACGTTCGCGCCGACCTCGCCGAGCGCTTCCGCTATCGCGTAACCGATTCCCCGGGCCCCGCCCGTCACGATCGCCGTCTCGCCGTCGAGTCTGAATCTGTCCAGGACTGACATGCGGCTGACCCGTTCGTCCGTGGCCGAAGTTAACATTGCGAAAGGGGCGATCCCCTCATTGTGAAAGGGGCGATCCGCTGCGGGACGGACCGTCGCCCGCCAACCTATAAACGGGCGGTCGTTCTACGGGGCTGGTATGGCGGACAGACAGGAATCCGGCGACGAGGGGGTGGCCGGCGGGGTCACCGCCGACCGGGAAGCGGTGACCGAGCGGGACCTGACGGTGTTGCACCTCTCGCCGGCCGAACGCGACGAACGCGGGATATCCGACGAGGAGGTCCGGGAGGCGTTCCTGGCGGTCGCGCGCTACGGCGACGCCGAGCAGAAGGACCTCAGGGGGGTGACGCTCCCGGAACTCGCGCTGGACCGGCTCGTCCTCGACGGCGCGGACAGGCACCCGATCGACCTGCGGGACGCGACGATCGAGGACGGGGTCTCGGCCGAGTTCGCGGCCGTCCGGCTCCCGATACTGCTCGACGGGGCGACCGTCGGCGGGCTCGCGCTCGAGGAGGCGACCTTCGAGACGGAGCTGTCCTGCTCGGGCGCGACCGTGACCGGCGCGGTCGACGGGTTCGAGGCGCGGTTCGGGAGCGACGCACACTTCGACGAGGTCACCTTCGAGGCGGCGGTCGACTTCGACGAGGCGGTCTTCGACGACGACGTGGACTTCGACGGGGCGGTGTTCGAGGGGCCAGTCGAGTGCCGGGGCGCGGAGTTCCACGGCAGGTCGAACCTGCTGAACGACAACACCAGCTTCACGGGGGCGACGTTCCACGAGACTGCGGACTTCCGCCAGGCCGAGTTCGGGTTCGTCCACTTCGAGGAGGTGACCTTCGCCGGCGACGCGGTGTTCGAGGAGGCCGCGCTCACCGGCGACGTCGAGTTCGGCGGCGCCGTCTTCGAGGAACTGGCGGACTTCGACGAGGCGCGATTCGGCGAGGACACTGACTTCGCCGGGGTCGAGTTCGACGGCGTCGCCGACTTCGAGGGCGCCAGCTTCGCCGGCGGCCAGCGCGCGCTGGAGGAGGACCTGGACTTCGAGGGTGCGGTCTTTCACGACGAGGCGGACTTCCACCGCGCGACGTTCCGCTCGGCGTCCTTCCGGGACGTGGCGTTCGGGGGCCCGGCGGACTTCGAGGAGGCCGACTTCGACGAGGACGCGACCTTCGCGGGAGCGCACTTCGAGGCGGACGCGGACTTCGAGAACGCGCAGTTCACCTCCGCCAACTTCACCGACACCTCGTTCGGCGGCGAGATCGAGTTCAGCGGGTCGACGTTCTCCGACCGGATCGACTTCCAGGCCACGCAGGTCGACGACGACGCGTTCGTCGACTTCACGCGGGCCGCGATCCGGACCGGCCGGATCGTCCAGCCCGCGGAGGGGTGGGTCCGCTACGACATGACGCTGGCCAGCGTCGGCGACCTCGAACTCGCGGTCGAGCGCGAGTCCGACTCGCGGAAACTGCTCGACTACTTCCGGTTTTGCCGGACGGAGTTCGACGAGTTCGCGGACCACGAGTTCGACTTCAGCGACCACCGGGACTACCTCGACCGCAACGCCTGGACCATCCACGACTTCGACGAACCACCCGGCGCCGACGTCGAGTACGCCGTCGAGATGACGCCGGCGGTCGTCGAGACGACCTACCTGAAGGCCAAACAGGCCGCCGGTGAGGCCGGCGACATGAAGGTCGCCGGGGAGTTCCGCGTCAAGCGCCAGCAGTACAGCCGCGCCAAGAACGTTGAGGTGGTCCGCGACTCGACGGTCGACGCCTGGACCCGGGTGAAGAACTTCGGTCGGGCCGCCGAGAACTACTTCCTCGGGATCACCTGCGGCCACGGAATGCGCCCGATCCGGATCGGGTTCGCGTTCGTCCTCGCGCCGCTGTTGTACGTCCCCCTCTACGCGTTCGGCGGCCCCCTGTTCCGGACGAGCGCCGCCGACGGGGAACAGATCGGTTCGCTCGCCACGCTCCTCTCGGGCGACGGCCTGCGGGTCCTCTTCGAGAACGCCCGGTTCAGCTACATCTCCTACACGACCATCGGGTACGGGTTCATCGGTCCGGTCGGCCCGGCAGCGGAGGTGGTCGCCGGCAGCGAGGCGTACCTGAGCGTCGTCCTCTCGGCGCTGCTGGTCTACGCGCTGGTCAAGCGGTCGGAGCTGTGAAGCCCGCGGCGCCGTTCCGGCCTTCGGCCGTCGCCGGGCCGCTCAGGGCAGTTCTTCGCCGGCGACGCGGTGTTCGTTCGCCACGTCCCGGTCTATCTCGATGCCCAGGCCCGGCCCCTCCGGCAGGTCGATCTCGCCGTTAGCGATGACCCGCCCGGACTCGCCGGTGCGGGAGACGAGGTCCTCGAACCACGGCACGTCGAAGGCGTGGTACTCCAGCGCGACGAAGTTCGGGACCGACGCGGCGGCGTGGGCGGCCGCGACCGTCCCGACGGGACCGGAGATGTTGTGCGCGACGAGGGGGACGCCCGCCAGGTCACAGAGCGTCGCGACCTGCCGGAAGTTCCGGAGGCCGCCGCAGTTGACGGGGTCGGGCGCGGCGAGGTCCATCCCCTCGGCGTCGAGCATCTCCTTGAACTCGCCGGGGTCCCGGAGGTTCTCGCCGGTCATGACGGGACAGGAGGTGGCCTCCCGCACCCGCCGGTGGGCGTCGTACTTCCGCGGCGGGACGGGGTCTTCGAGCCACGCCAGGTCGTACGGTTCGAGCGCCTCGGCGAGGCGGGTGGCCGTCTCGACGGTGAAGTTCCAGTGCAGGTCAAAGCCTAGATCCACGTCGTAACCGATCTCCTCGCGGACGGCCTCGACGAGCGCGGCCTTGTGCTCGATCGCGGCGTTGTCGAGGCGGCGAGCGGCGGTGTCGACGTCGGCGTGGGTCCGCACGTCGAGGTCGAACTTCAGCGCGTCGAACCCCGCGTCGACCACCTCGCGGGCGGCCGCGGCGTACGACTCCGGGGTGTACACCTCGCGCGGGTCGACCGACCCGGACTGGGCCTCGCCCAGCGACTCGCCCGCGTGGGCGTCGCAGTAGACCCGGACCGCGTCGCGGTACTTCCCGCCCAGGAGTTCGTAGACCGGCACGTCCAGCAACTTCCCCTTGATGTCCCACAGCGCCATCTCGACCCCGGGGCCGGGCTCCCACATGATGTCGCGGACCCGGCCGATATCGAGCGGGTTCTCTCCCACCAGGCGGCCGGGGTCGCCGGGCCCGTCGCCGTGGACCTCGCCGTAGCCGACGATTCCGGCGTCGGTCTCGACGCGCACGATCCCCCACCGGAAGTTCCCCTGCAGGACCGTCGTCGACACGTCCGTGATCTCGACGTCGCGCTCGGGCGGGCGGTGGGTCTCCTCGTCGGTGACGTCCATCCACGGGACGCCGCCGCCGGGCGGGACGACGTACTCCGGCGTCTCGTCGTGCGTGTCGTCGTCTGCCATACCGCCCGGTCGCCCGGGCGCCGGTTCAATGTTGGCCCGGGGGCAAGCCGTGCTGGGTCCGTCTGGGGGCGACCCGACCCGCTGCTCCCGGCAGGCCCGCCCGGGACCCACACCTTTTCCCCCGCCGGGCGAGTGGCGCGGGTATGCGACTGGGCGGCCCCGTTCCCATCGAGGACCCGGACCCGGACGAGTGGACAGCCGCGCTCGACGAGCGCGGGTACACGGCAGCGGCGGCGCCCTTGGGCCCCGACGCCGACGAGGAGACGGCCGCGGCGTTCCGCGAGGCAGCGGCCGAGGCCGACGTCGAGATTGCGGAGGTCGGCGCCTGGGGCGCGAACCCGATCAGCGACGACCCCGACGAGCGCGAGGCGGGAGTCGAGCGGTGTGCCCGCGCGCTCGAACTCGCGGACGCGGTCGGCGCGCGCTGTGCCGTCACCGTCGCGGGGTCGCGCGGCGACGCCTGGGACGGCCCTCACCCGGAGAACCTCTCGGACGAGACGTTCTACCGGGTGGTCGGGTCGGTCCAGGAGATAATCGACCGCGCGGACCCCGACGACGCCGTCTACACGCTCGAACCGATGCCGTGGGTGTTCCCCCACGACGTCGAGAGTCACCGGCGGCTCCTCGGCGCCGTCGACCGCGAGGCGTTCGGCGTCCACTTCGACCCGGTGAACATGATCACGAGCCCCGAGCGCTACTACGACGACGCCGCGTTCGTCCGCGAGTTCGTCGCGGAACTCGGCGACTGGATCGAGGTGGTCCACCTCAAGGACGTCACGCTGGCCCACGAGCTCACGGTCCACGTCGACGAGCGCCGCCCCGGCGCCGGCGAACTGGACTACCACGTCCTCCTGTCAGTGCTGTCGGACCTCGACGACGACCTGCCGGTCCTGCTCGAACACCTCGACAGCGAGTCGGCCTATGAGAAAGCCCGCGAGTACATCCGCCGGGTCGCCGACGAGGTCGGCGTCGCGGTCTGATCCGGGCGTCGAAACGAGGCGTTCGGCCGAAAGCAATTTGCCGCGTGCCGTCGAACAGGGTTCGCGCCATGGACGACGTCGCCCTCCAGCGTCGACTCGACCGGATCGAACGCCGACAGTCCCTCGTTCTCGCGATGCTCGCGGCCGGATACGCGCTCGCCGGCCTCTGGTTTCTCGTCGCGGTGGTCGAGGTGGTCACGCCGTGGGCCGCGGCCGTCGGCAGCACCGTCGCGCTCGTCGTCGCCGGCGCAGCCGGCATCTCCCGGCGACGCGCGAACGTTTGACTGCCGGTCGCCGCCGCCGAGCGGTCAGTACTCCTGGAGGAGGTCGAGCATCTCGCGGTCGAGGTCGTGGCCGTGCCAGTCCTCGTAGTCGACGTCGTCGCGCTCGCTGTCGATGACCCCGAACGGCCCCCGCAGGTTCCACAGCGCCCAGCCCCAGCCGGCGTCCTCCCAGAGTCGCAGCATCTCCTCCATCCACGCCAGCGCCACGTCGTGGTCGGTGTGGTTGTAGACGCCCCACTCGCCGACGTGGACGCCCACGCCCTGGGCTTCGAGGTGTTTCCACGGCGCGATCCGCGTGGCGTGGACCCAGTCCTCGTCGTGGACCTTCCCGTTCCCGTCGACGACCGGCCAGTCGGGCTCGTCGAACTCGCGGTCCACCCAGTCCGCCCTGTAGTGGGTCAGCGGGAACGGGTCGTACCCCCGGGTCGACTGGGCCACGTCGACGTCGTCCAGCAGGAAGACCGGTTCCCGGCCGTAGCGCATCCCGTCGGCGACCACCAGCCGGTCGGGATCGACCTCGTGGATGGACTCGACGGTGTCGCGGGCCACCTCGGCGTACGCGCGGTGGCTGGTGTCGGCGGGCTCGTTCACGAGGTCGAAACTCAGCTCCTCGCTCGGGATCCCCTCGTAGCGCTCGGCGAAGCGCCGCCAGTGCTCGGCGAACACCTCCTGAGTCTCCTCGTCGGTCCAGAGGTCGGACTCCTCGGGCGGGTCCGCGACCGTGTACCCCGGCCCGCGGTGGAAGTTGAGGTTGACGTGGACGCCGTGCTTCCGGCCGTACTCGACGGCCTCGTCTATCTCTTCGACGGTGTCCTCGTCGAAGTCGAGCCAGTCCTCGCCGGTCCAGCACCGGTAGTCCATCGGCAGGCGCGCGAAGTCGAAGCCCCACTCGGCCATCCACTCGAAGTCCTCCTCGCGGAACGCCTCTTCCTCGTGGGCCATGAACTTCGGCTGGAGGTTGAAACCGCGCCAGCGCGGCAGGGAACTCGGATCCATGGGCGTTCCGCGACCGCGAAGCTGTTAAGTGTACGTCACCCGGCGGTTTCCTCCGGGTCCCGGGCGTTCCGGCGCCGTGCGGGTCGACCGGACCGGTTCCGGGGAGACGGTCGGATGGCGCTGTGGTGGTCACCAAACCGGCTCCGGGGAGACGGTGGGCGACGCCGGGCGAATCGCCGAATGGGTGCCGGCGAAGCGTTTACTTGCAATCGAGCGTAACACTCTCGTACAGAAATGAGCACACTGAACGTGAAAATCCCGGACGAGATGGAGGAAGACATCGAGTCCTTCCTCGAACGGAATCCCCACTACCTCAACAAGAGCGAACTCGTCAGGGACGCGCTCAGGCACCTGATCGCCGCGGGCGAGGCCGATCCGGGCCGGCCGGCGGCCGGCGACCCGCTCTTTTCCGTGCCGGCGGTGACCGTCGACGACCCGGTCCCCGAAGACGATATCGACGACGTCGTGTACGGCGGCGACGAATGACTCCGCGGTCCGCGACCCCGCTGTTCGTCGATACGAGCGCCTTCTACGCGCGGTTCGTCGACAACGCTCCGCGACACGAAGCGGCGCGGGCCGTCTTCGACGGGATCGGGGACGGCGACCTGCCCTATCGACCGCTGGTGACTTCGGGGTACGTGCTCGCCGAACTCGCGACGCTCCTCCTCCGGAAGGCCTCACACGCAGTCGCGGCCGACGCGCTCGACCGCGTCCGGGCGTCGAGTGTCGTCACCGTGGTTCACCCGGAGGAATCGGCGTTCGTCGAGACAGTCCGGTCGTTCGACCGCTTCGACGACCAGGAGATATCGTTCGTCGACCACTCGACCGCAGTCCTCGCCGGCCGCCGGGGGATCGACCGCGTCTTCACGTTCGACGACGATTTCAGAGTGTTCGACCTCGCTCTCGTCCCCGGAGACACGGGGGACGCGAGCGCCTGACCGGCCGTCGCTCGGTGACGGTCCGACATCGGGGAGGGCCCGACGTCCGGGACCCTCCGACTTCCGGAAGGGTTCGACTTCCGGGACGGCCCGACGTCCGGGACGGCTACCGTAGCACCGGTGCCTGTCGTCGTGGGGCGAGAGCGCGCTTGCTCAGTGCCCGGCGTCGTGGGGGTTGGTCGCGGTGCCGTACTGCTCGGCGTGGTCGGTGTAGTCGATGAACCGCGGCGCGTCGGGGTCGAAGGGCCGCTCCAGCGAGTCGAAGGCCTTCTTCTTGTCCCAGCCCTGGAGTTTGCCCACGGCGGAGCGGTCCTCCAGGTCGTGGTAGTCGAGGTTGGGCTCGGTCCGCTCCCAGGCGTCAAGGCCCCGCTCGGTCCGGACGATGACCGAGGAGTACTCGTCGCTCGACCCCACGGAGCCGACCGTCAGGTCCGCGCAGTACCCCGTGAAGTCGGCGCACTCGTCACAGCCCTTGAGCGCGGCGTCGTGGAAGTTCTCGACGTCCTCCTCCAGGATCATCTCGCCGTCGCGGTCCCAGGCCATCAGCTTCCCGTGGAGGACGTCCATCTTGCCGATCTCCTCGGGGTCGATGCCCCGCTTCTCCCGGATCTGCTCGCCGATGAGCCGGTGGTAGTTGAAGTTCTTCGTGCACATCAGCGCGATCGTGTACTCGACCGCGCGGACGCCGGTTTCCTGACCGCCGTACTCCCACTCGAAGTCCTGCAGGGCGCGGATCCCCTCGATCTCGCAGGGCGTCCCCACGAGGGCCAGCGAGAGGTCCTCGGGGTCTTTGTCCGGGAGCTTGTGCTCCCACTGGTCGAGCCCGAGGTTGCCCAGCGCCATCGTCTGGTTGTAGATGGTGCCCGTGTTCTCGACGAGCTCCTCGGTCGTCGTCGCGAGGAACGACTCGGCCTTCCAGGGCTCGTCGTCGGACTCGGTGGCGACGAGCGCGCCGTCGATCTCGCCTTCCTCCAGGAGCGTCACCAGGACGGCCGTCACGACGCCGCCGTCCTGGGAGCCCTCGCGCCAGTCGGCCTCGACGCGCGCCGAGAACTCGGTGATCGGGTCGCCGGCGCCGCTGACGTTGTCGTCCCCGCCGGTGATCTTCCACTGGCGCTCGTAGCGCATGCCGCCGCGGGGACAGAAGTCCCAGCACAGCGAACAGCCGGTGCACATCTTGACG